>BNWJ01000001.1 GCA_025998735.1 Alphaproteobacteria bacterium
AGTTAACGGAGTATCTTAATGGTTCAAGAAAAAGATTTGACCTAAGTCTTGAGTACAGCGGATCAGATTTCCAGATGTCAGTTTGGAATCGGCTGAAAAGAATTCCATATGGAATGACGAAAACCTACAAGGAAATAGCTCGCGAAATCAATAATCCGAAATCCAGTTTGGCGATTGGAGGAGCCTGTGGCAAGAATCCAATCGCGATATTTATTCCATGTCATCGAGTGATTGGGTCCAATGGAAATCTGACTGGTTACGCTGGTGGTGTAAATCTAAAAAAGAAATTGCTGGAAATTGAAGACTATAACAAATGTAATTAAAGCATACATTTCAATCGATAGCAAAGCAAAAAACACATGTATCGCGGATACAACGGGTGCTATAATGGCGCCACAATTTGAAGTAGGTTATTATGACAAGGATTTTAGGTATTGATCCCGGTTTGCACATAACCGGGTGGGGAGTCGTCGATTACGATGGATATCAACTAAAGCATGTGGCGCATGGGACCGTAACGACGGATCCATCCGATGATATCGGTGTTCGTTTGGGATATATTTTTCGAGGTTTATCGAAAGTAATGGATGAACACTTGCCGGACGAGGTGAGCATTGAGCAGGTTTTCGTCAATAGCAATCCAACGTCATCGCTGAAATTGGGAATGGCGCGGGGCGTAGCCATGTGTGCACCGAGTCTGGCTGGATTGAAAGTTGCTGAGTATACTCCCAACAAAATAAAAAAGTCGGTGGTGGGATCCGGGCATGCCACCAAAGATCAGATATCAATAATGGTTCAAAAATTGTTAAATTGTGCTAGTGTGAAGTTAGATGCCGCTGACGCACTTGCTATAGCAATTTGTCACGCGCATAACAGAGCGGAATACAAGATCGCGGTTTAAGGATGTGCTAGAGCATGATTTCTTATTTGAAAGGAACGGTTGAAAAAATATCAGACAATTCCATTGTATTGGACGTGAATGGAGTGGGGTACTCGGTACTCTGCTCGTCCAGAACCATTAGTGAAGCTCAGGAGCGCAAAGGAGTTCCCGTTTGCATTTTTACGGTGCTGAACGTGAGGGAGGACGCTTGGACTTTGTTCGGATTTATCTCCGAGAAGGAGCGCTTCTGGTTTAATACGCTGGTGTCGGTGCAGGGAGTCGGAGGAAAAGTCGCCATCGCCATATTATCGGTTCTGTCGGACGATGACATATACAATGCATTCCTAAATCAAGATAAGACCATGTTTACTCGAGCTGATGGCGTTGGTCCCAAGCTAGCAACTCGTATTGTTTCGGAGCTTAAGGACAAGATCGTTGGAAAAATCGATGTTAATGTTGGCATTTCCCAGATTTCGACCGAAACCGGTGTGCTAAATGACGTGATTTCTGCTCTAACGAATCTTGGCTATCAGAAATCGGATATTTTCCGAGCGATATCGTCCATTACGCCTGATCCGGACGCGAAATTTGATGTACTATTGAAGGCGATTCTGTCGAAGTTATCGTCTGGAGCATAGTATGGACAAAAATGTTAATCTTGATGCGGAATCGAATGAAGACGAATTTCCCGACTACTCGCTGCGTCCCAATAGCCTCGATGATTTCATTGGACAAGAATCGCTGAAAAGCAATTTGCGGATTTTCATTGGATCCGCCAAAAAAAGAAAAAAGGCCATGGATCACATTTTGTTCTTCGGTCCGCCGGGATTGGGAAAAACAACGCTGTCCCAAATAATATCGAAAGAGTTGGGAGTTGGGTTCAAGGCGACTTCCGGGCCAATTCTCGCAAAAGCCGGAGATCTAGCGGCGATACTCACAAATTTACACGAGCGTGATGTTCTGTTCATCGACGAAATTCATCGCATGAATCATCTGGTGGAGGAAATATTGTACCCGGCAATGGAGGATTTCCAACTGGATCTCATGATAGGGGAGGGGCCTGCTGCCAGATCCATAAGAATCGATCTGCCGCATTTCACACTCATAGGGGCAACGACGCGATCTGGCATGCTATCGTCTCCGCTGCGGGATAGATTCGGCATACCTCTGCGCCTGGAATTCTATACACATCATGAATTGCAGATAATAATATCGAAAAACGCACAACTACTGGGAATTCAGATATCTTCAGACGGATCCGAAGAAATCGCACGCCGTTCCCGTGGAACTCCAAGAATTGCTGGACGACTTCTGAAAAGAGTTCGAGATTTTGCCATAGTAAATGATACAAAGATAATAGATAGAACTATCGCCGATGTCGCACTAAAAAATTTAGATGTTGACGAAAAAGGACTTGATTCTATGGATAGAAAATATCTAAAATGCATACTCGAATTTTATAATGGTGGTCCTGTCGGAGTGGAGACTTTGGCCGCTGTGTTGTCTGAAAAACGAGATACCATCGAGGAAGTAATAGAACCGTACATCCTGCAAAATGGACTTGTGCAGAGAACGGCTCGCGGTCGCGTTTTAACCTTTGAGGGATATAGATATCTCGGCGTGACACCAAAACAAAACGGAGATCTATTTGAAGGAGATTTATAATGAACGGTGGTATTGAAGACGTCGTTACGGTGACCAAGACTGTAAGTGAGGGCGCGCACGATCTTTCTATGTTTTCCTTGTTTGCGCAGGCTTCTCTCACGGTAAAGGGCGTTATTATCCTTCTGATTTTGTGCTCGATCTGGAGCTGGGCAATAATTTTCGCAAAAAGCTCAATGATAAGAAAACTAAGGATCAGCGCAGATAAATTTGAAGATGCATTCTGGAATTGTGGCTCTCTGGAGATATTTTTCGATGGTATTTCAAATAAAAAAGGAAATGATCCTTTTTTGAATGTCTTTGCAGCCGGAATGAATGAATGGCGCAGAACGAGAAACAAAAATTCTATTACGGCAGTTAAGGAACGTGTGGAAACCATGATGCGGGTGGCCATAGGAAGAGAAATGGACTTTCTGGAGCAGCACATTGGATTTCTAGGTACCGTTGGTTCTACAGCTCCATTTGTGGGATTGTTCGGAACCATCTGGGGGATTATGAACTGCTTTGAGGCCATTGGATTGGGGCAATCTGTAGCTTCCGGAATTTCCGAAGCACTTTTTGCAACTGCTTTGGGATTGGTGGTGACAATTCCTTCAATCGTCGCCTACAACAAAATATCCGGAGAGCTCAACCGTTACCATAATAGATTGGATTCGTTTGTGGACGAGTTTTCCACGATAATTTCAAGACAAATGGAAGGATAATCATGGCTGTTACTATGAAAAAAAGTGGAAGCAAAAGAAGACGCTTTGCCCTCATGAGCGAGATGAACCTTACTCCCATGATAGATGTAATGTTGGTGCTGCTGGTGATACTCATGGCGACGGCTCCATTACTGAATGTGGGAGTCAAGGTCAATCTTCCCAGCGCCAATGCTCCAAGTGTAACAAGCAACGATACTCCGATAATAGTTACTATGGATAGTAAGGGACATGTGTTTATCGGAGATGTCGAAGTTGGAGATGATACATTGACCGAAAAACTGCGGGCTATAACAAAAGAAAGCATGGAAAAAACCAAGATATTCGTCCGGGGCGATCAAGCTCTTCCCTATGGAAGGATCATGAAAACCATGGGACGCATAAGTGACGCTGGATTTAAAAAAGTAATACTTGTAACTGAATTACCAAAAAAACTGGAACAGAAGTCTAATGTTTCTCAAGCGAGGTAAGCATTCCATAACCAGATCTGCGGGATATTCCATAGTATTCCACGCACTGTTGTTTTCGTTGGGATTCATATCGATCCCCAGAGGTGACAATCGTATGCTAATCGACATTGAGATCGCCGGAGAAGGTGAATTGCATGAAGCTGAAAACAATACCAGAGATCTTCTGGAACAAACAAGTACACCAACTTCTGTTGTAACTCCAACACCTGTCGTAACTCAAAATGAACAATCAATAGAGTCGGAAGAAACGATCCAGCAGGAAGTAACTCCTGAGCCTGAAGTCGCATCCGTGCCAGAGGTCACTCCTGAGCCCGAAGTAACTCCTGAACCTGAAGTAACTCCTGAGCCGGAGGCCATTCCTGTGCCAGAGGTTTCTCCTCAGCAGGAGATCCCACATGATGATGTGCCAACCATGGAAGAGATGGAACCAGAGCCAGAACCTGCTCCTGTACCAGAGGAGAAACCAATCGCAAAGGAAGAAGAACCGGAAGAAAAGCCGTGGGCAGAGGAAGCAGAAAAGAAGCCTGAGGAAAAGCCGGTCGAAAAGGAGGAAGAGAAAAAGCCAGAAAAAAGGCCGATCATAAAAGAGGAAGAGAAGAAACAGGAAGAAAAACCTATGGTAAAGGAAAAAAAGCCGATAGAAAAAGAGGAAAAGAAAAAAACTGAGGAAAAACCCCAAAAAAAAGATAAGATAGCATTGGCAGATTTGGTGAAAAGTGAGGAAAAAACAAAAGATAAGAAGAAAAAGAGAAAAAAATTGTCTGAACTTGCCGAAAACGCATCTCGTAATCAGTCGGACAAGGAATTCGATAAAATGCTCAGTGGTAGTATGACTGATTTCAAAAAGTCCTATGGCAGCGGAAAAAGTGGACGTGGATACGGATCGCTTGGTAGTGGCGGAGGCATTAGTGACGGTGATAAAAATAGTATTATGTCCCAGATATATCCCCATTGGGCTGTAACATCAGGAGTGAAAAATGCCGAAAGCTTGATAATAGAGATTGATATCCAGCTGCGAGATAACGGCGAAGTAATTCAGTCCAGCATCACAATATTGGATGAACAGAGATACAAAACCGATAGTGTTTTCAGAGCAGCCGCCGATAGTGCCAAACGGGCTATTTTGCAAGCGAGTCCATTGGATATTCCGAAAAATAAAATAGAGTTATTGCGTGAAATGACACTGCGGTTTAATATGAAGGAAGCATTAAGCCGCTAGTCAACATGACGTTGGATCCAATAATGGTTTTGCCTTTGGTTGATGGAGGCGAGATGGGGTTGCTATGTTGTGCACATTCATGGATTTTCAGTCGCTCCGTTCCGTCTCATTTGTGTCTGAACTCGAACAGTGCCCAGTTGATTTGGTAACAATTCCTAATTCAGTACAGCGGCCTTCTTATCCACCAGCAACATAAATATGATTCCTGATACAATTAGCGCGTAGCAATAATATACGTATGGAATCACGCTTAATGGCGATATATTAGCTAAAGATGCCGCCAACAAAACCTGAGCACCGTACGGAAGCACTCCTTTTACTCCACATGCGAAGACCTCCAGTATGGTAGCCGTATAATGAGAAGAAATGCCGTTCTCCTTTGCTATTCCCTTCGCAACTTTGCTGCAAAAAATCACAGCCACAACATTATTTGAGAGAAGCGCGGTGGCCATACTGACCAATCCCGCAATAACGAGCTGTGGTAGACTTGATTTCACTTTCTTCTTCTTGGACATCCAGGTGGATATTGCGCCTGTGACATTTGTCATGGCCTCTTCACCAACTAAACCAGACATACCACCAATCATTAATGATAACAACATGATGGTGTTTACATTTCCAAATCCCGCATTGAGATCGTTGCTGAAGGCTATGACTCCGTAATCTCCTTTCATGAAACAAGCAATTGTTCCGGCCAAAGCGGTGCTCAATAGTAAGCTGGCGAAAACATTTACTCCGCCATAAGCGAGAATTATTAACACAATGTACGGCGCAATCAGCAACAGTGAATAATCACCGCCTTTTATGTCTCCCACGGTTATGGTTGCCGAAAACCACAATAAAATAACAGTGACGACACTTGCAATAGAAGCGATTCTGAGATTGATTTTTAATCTTTTGTGCATATCTGCGCCCTGGGACGACACCGCCGCAATGGTTGCATCAGATACGACGGATAGGTTATTGCCCAACATTGCTCCACCAACTACGGTGCCCATCGCCAACGGAGCCGGTAGTCCATGTGCCATCGAACTCAATTCCGCAGCAATTGGACCGATCGCCGCTATTGTGCCAATCGCGCCACCAATCGATGTAGAAAGAAAGGCTGTGATGAGGAATATTCCAACCAGCAAGAAACTTGGAGATAAAAATGACGTTCCCAAATTGATCAAGGAATCGACGGCGCCAATGCTTTTCGTTACCTCTCCAAAGGCTCCGGCCAATAGAAAAATAGTGCACATGTTGATGATCTCCCTCTGGCCAACTCCAGCTAGAAAGTCCGACATCTTTTCCTTGGAAGTTTTTGGGCTTCTTATCCATGCCAGCATGATTGCCGGTATTATGGCGGTCACGGGCGAAAGTAACGAGAATGCATCCGGCCTTTCCAACCAGGAAAAATACATGCCGCTACCAACGAAGATACAAACAAACAGAAGAATCGGAGCAAAAGGCAGCAACACATTCATAAAACACCCACAAAATTTTACAATATTGGCATTGTATGCTGTTTTGGATGCGAAAAGCAAATGCTTTTTAGGTGCGTTGTTCTGTTGAAGCTTCACAAGTCCTAAAATCTGAGGAAAAACGATAGAATTTCTCTCATTATGATTGGCATTCGAACACAATTGAAGTAAAATATACGAATTTTTTCAAACTAAAGTGCGATATTTTCTTGACAAATTGCACGTCAGAATTATTTTTTTCATATAAAGTAATCTTTTGGTAATGTTTTCCATATACAGTATAAGTAAGCATCTGTTGCAAGCCGGCAGTCTTTCGCGATTGGGTTTATTTTATTTTTTCCCATTCCTTTTTTTTGCGAAAATATTTCGATTTGCAGCAGCCTAGAAGTGTAAAAAAGGAGGAACTATAATGAAGAAAAATTGTTTAGTTGTTGGATTAGCGGCTCTTACTGTCAGCGATGTTGCAAGTATGGATGGTGTTTGTGAGTTCTCCGGCAAAGAGATACATCATTCATATGAAATACTAAGAGATGCATACAATCATGTGAGGGAGTGTAGGCATCCGCAGGTCATTAACACACTAAAGCCATTGTTTTCTGATGATAGGCGCTACGTTGATGCGCTGACCCAGGACGAAAGAGCCTTTGCCATTGGTTTAATTGCAAACTCCCATTATTGCATGAACGATTTCGAAAAAGCCTCATCTTATTATTATAGCATGCTTTCTGGCGATTTGTTTCATCATATTGGTCTTTGCTACGAAATAGATGGATTTTGTGATGATTTGGTGAAACCTGTGCGTGAGTGGGATTACTTTTCGAAATACAGAACTAAAATGAACGAACAGGTCATGTTTTTAATTAATTCCAGTGACGCGTTCTCCAAAATTGGACGGACAGATTATGCAATAGACTGCCTAGAACAACTGTTTGTCAAGAACCAAGACGAATGCAATCGTGAGGGAACAGAGTGTTACGCGGATTTCATCTGTGGTTTTGATACAACGATGAAGGCCCTCAATTCTTTGTTCAAATTATACGACCAGACAGACCAGTACCCAAGGGCACGCGAATATGCATGGGCCAATGTTGACATTCTGCAAAGAATGCTAGAAGAATGCAGCCAAAGCTTTGAGAATTCGGTGATTTTCCGATATTTTATAATGGAATAGATATGCTGTGCTGGCTGGTTTGGAGCCCTGATAGTCTAAGATCACAGTGCACATGTTTACTTCTAATCAGCCGGGTATACGCCTTCGCTTTTAGGGGGAATCACACTTTTTGTGTCACAAGCTCAACTTATGGATGAAGAATTGGTGGGCCCGGTAAGATTCGAACTTACGACTACTCCGTTATGAGCGGAGGGCTCTAACCGCTGAACTACAGGCCCATTAACTTTAGAACAATCTCGCTTACATAAGAACAAAACGGAGTCTAATACATAAAAGAGCGGTCTACAAGAGCTATAACTTAAAATTTATGCAAGTTCCTATGTTTTTTTCCTCGCTCTTTTAAACATGTGCAGGACTAAGGCATGAGACAAACCGCATAAGCTTTTTAGCTCAAAGCTGAAGAGTCTCATTGATTTCGGCTCGACCCCATGTCTATCTGAACCCGGACACCTATGAGTCTAAATGCAACTCTTCTCTCAAATACTCAATATCAGGTTTATATGGATTGTCACTTCCTCTATCGCGATAGTCATATTCCATTAATAAAGCCTCAAGCTTCTCCTTTCCTTCTTTTGTTTTTGCGGCTTGGCGAGGTGTTTTGTCTCCCAAAAGTGGAATTGGCTCATCAAACCAATTTTTCCAATGTTCATCAACCATATCCTTTATCATAGCGTCCATTTCCGGTGATTCCTCAGATATTTCGCAGGAATCTTCGTCGTCGTCGTCATCATCATCGCCATCCTCATCAACATCGCCAGATTCCTCTAATGCCCGTGCTTTTTGTTCAGGAGTCTCCATCGTGGACGTTTGAAGGGAAATTTTATCACCCAGGTATTTCGTCAACAATTCTTCACCTAATTTCGCTCGTTCTCGAGAATTCGTGTCCAACGTAAGTGTGTCTTTTTCAATCAGAATATATCCAAGAATCGTGTTGTCCCCTATTTTTCCCCTTCCATTTTCGTCTTTTAGCCAACAAAATTCAACTTTCGTAACGTTCCCGGACTCGTCTCTTTCTGCCTCTTCCAAAAGGTCATCTAGCTTCGCTCCTAATGTGAGAAGCAAGAGACGACCTAAAGCATCTTCCGGATCCATCATTAATTTAAAGGAAGATTTTATAAATACTATGGGTTCGCCATCTGTATTCATAAATGTTGGAAATGGTTTGTTGAACGCATTGATAATGAGATCAAAATAATGATCTAACAAAATTAAATCGAAATCATTTCGTAGGACCTCTCCAGACAAGGCTCTACCACCGTTTTCTTTAACCAATGCCTGGCGAAAATCAATAAGCCCATGGAGCACATCTGGATTCATGCGAAAAGGAGCCATTCCTACAAAAATTGATTGATCTTCCATGGTTAGAATACGACCATAAACAACGCTACCTCTTGTTAACTGATGAGTTCCTTGCCTTTCTTTGACGATATGCGTTGTTTCAAGAAGAATGTCTTTCACTGTGAGACTTTTGTCGAGTTCTACATCCAATACGCAGTAGAAACTGTAATAAGAATGAATTATTGTCTCAATAAAGAGTCTTTCTTTGGAGGTTAATCTATCCCTGTTCAATCTGAGATAATTTTCCGCCAGCGTTTCTTGACCGTCAAAATCCTTTATCCCAAAATCATCGACTGGTATCCAATTGAACAAACACCATGGAAGAAAGAAGTACTCAAACACTAATTCTTGATCAAGATCTTTTGGTAACTCCTTTTGCATAAACTCTTCAAGCGCCGTTTTGACAACAGCATCGGGCAACACATGCGTAGCATAAGGAACCAGATGATTATCCATAAGTCTTCCTTCAGTACAGCGCAACTTGTACCATTTTGAATCATCTGCCGCAATAGTCCTGACGCCAACAGAAACGTCAGCTGCTAGACAGCATTTTTTATACTTCTTTCCGCTACCACAATGACACAACTCATTTCTACCTGGTTTGTTACTCATCTTCCATCCTATCTTTCATGCCTTAACAATATCGCATATCAAGATGAAAAGAAACAAAAATCTTTTGTCACCTGTCGGCCTTTCACTAGACAAAATTCATCATCCAAAGGATACATATATATCTTTTAACACACATCGCATCATCATTTTTATGAATAATGTTCAGATCCATTGAAAAAACGTTTGTTGTAATATAAAATCTATCGTTTTCAATTAAACATGGCAGGATTTTAATGAGTAATAGAAATACAGATAAAGTTTCCGAGTTCGAAAAAATGAAAAAGGTCATTATGTCGTGCGTTGCTGGTAATGCACTCGAGTGGTATGACTTCGCGATTTACGCTTATTTCGCGACAACAATAGGCGGACTGTTTTTTCCGGCGGAAGATGAATTCCAGCAGACGATCTCTTCGTTTGGAGCGTTTGCTGCCGGGTTGATAGCGAGACCCATTGGAGCTATATTGTTTGGATATATTGGAGATGTGGTCGGGCGAAAAAAGGCGCTTGTCATTTCCATATATATGATGGCCATACCAACGGCATTAATGGGATTTTTGCCGACCTACGCACAAATTGGTGGATGGGCTGGAGGATTATTGGTTCTGGCTAGAATAGTCCAGGGATTGGCTCTCGGTGGTGGATTTACCGGAACCATCGTATTCCTATATGAGCATTCTAGCGCAGATAAGAAAGCAACGTATTCATGTTGGGCTCCCTTCAGTCTGGTAAGCGGCTTTATTCTGGGATCAATTGTCTCCAACTGTATATTGCGCATATGCGATGAGCAGCAGCTGATAAGCTATGGCTGGAGAATAGCATTTATCTTGAGTTTCGTTGGAACATTTGTGGCCGAATACGTAAAAAACAAACTTGAAGATCCAGAAGAATTTCTTGAAACCCAGAAAAAAGAGGAAGTGATACCGGCTGCAAAAAAAGAGGGACTTCTCAGAAATTTGTTCAAGAATCACTGGAAAGGGCTGGCGCTGATCACCATGACAGACGTTCTTACGGCCTGCGGATATTTCCTTCTTTCGGTTTACTTCCCAACACATTTTGAACTGGTTGTCCATTTTGGGAAACAAGATGCATCCAACATTCAGACCATAAATATGCTATTCTTTGCGGTATTTATAATATTTGGCGGATGGATGGCGGATAAAGTTGGGAAAAGATGTCAGATGCTGACATCAACCGTTCTTACTGGGATTCTCGCGTATCCAGCCTTTGTGCTCTTAAATTCCGGTGCATTCATTGGCGCTCTGCTTGGACAGATGTTGCTTATATTCTTATTCGCTATGTATTGGTCCACTATCCCAGCAGCCATATGCTCCATGCTGCCAACGAAGGTACGTTTAGTCGGTGTTTCCATCGCTCATAACATCGCCATGGCGGCCTTTGGCTCATTTGCCCCACAATGGGCTGCGAAATTAATAAAATTCACAGGAAATATAGCCGCACCATCGTGGCTGTTTATTGGTTCCGCCGCTTTTACGGCTGTTGCGCTGTATGTATGGAAAGAAGGAAAGAATTACTGATTTATGCTTAAAAACACTGGATAATTTTCTTTATCCAGTGTATCTTTTACGTCGATGGACAGATGGCCGAGCGGTTTAAGGCACCGGTCTTGAAAACCGGCAAGGGGGTAACTCCTTCGTGAGTTCGAATCTCACTCTGTCCGCCAGCAAGTGCGACTGCGCTCTTGCGATGGACACCCTGTCCTCCAGATCTCTCGGGCCAGTGAGACATTACCTCCGCTTTTAGATATAGCGTCTCTCATCGGAACGCCAGAGGGACTTTAACCCTCACGATCCGTGTCCTTCCCGGCACACACTGCGGATTCATCAGCCCCTGCATGAGGCGTCTTTCCGTCATGCTTTGTCGACATTTTTGAAACTCACGGAGTGATGAGATCGTGTACGGTATAATTTGCGCCTCTATGATGATTGCGACGATTCCCATTCGAATAACTTCTAGAGTTTGAACTATGGGTGTCTCTATTAAGGTTTTCTAATATCCCATTGGCATCAATAACCTTTCTAAAATCGCCGATATCAGAATGGCCCTCAGGTTCAGTGCGAATATCATGATGGGCAGAGACAAACAATTCCATCAGACCTGCACGCCCAACTCTGCTACATTGATCTTCGGTTGTGAAATATGAGATCGGAGCATCTTTTGCGGCAGAAGAATGAATAATATCGTAGTCCTCTCCGTGATTTCTGAAATTGTCCTCTTCATTTATTATCATAATTGGATTGGAAATATCTTCTATATCAACCTCTGATAGAATGCTGTCGTTCCTTAGATCGTCTCCAGGCAAAAGAATGCAGCTGGAAATAATGCCTTGATTTTCTTTAAAAGCAAGTAGTGCTGGTATGCAATGCCTATCTTTTGCATAAAGACAAATATTGCCACTGACGCATATTTTGTTTTTGATACACCAGTTAACGGCATTTATGATATCGTCCTTCGCACTCTGAACAACATCATTGAAATCACGACTTCTTGGAGTTTGGCAATCTATTAGCAATACGCTGCATCCCCTGTTGGCAAACAATTGTGCGTGTGGATTAAAATTCCATTTGGATTTTTTGGTTAGTTCTGATCCAAGCATAACAAACATCGGGCGACCTGCATTGTGATTGTCGCATTTGGTTAGAAACACACGAACATAAGAATTATTTCCGGTAGACACCTCTCGATACTCTGTTTTTTGCAGTAAATTACCATCGATTTCTTTGTTGGAAGTGGCGACTTCTTTGAGCCTATGTGTCTCAGTATAATATACGAAATAGCGGTCCGGTCTCTGGGGATGCGTAACACATAGAAGCCAAGTATCACCGTCTGCCGATGCATCTATCCTACACCAATCGGAGTTCTGGAAGGTGTCGTTTATTCTGTTTACATGTTCTTTTGATGATCTATACAGATGTCTGTTGATGCTATGTCCTTCGCTGATCGTATAAAACAATGGCTTCCCATTGCTATCTAGGCTAACCCGGCAGTCCTCGATCCTAAGATCAGATGATCCTGAAATTACGATGCTTTCCTCTTGTCCACTTTTCAAATTTTTGGATATAAGAGTAACCCTGCCGTTTTTCTCTACTAGCTTAAACGAATGTGTACTATTAACAGATATATATCTCTGAGTTCTTGTATCTTTTATCGAGTCAATTTTTAAAAATCCTGAACCTTCATTAAGAAGTTTTTTATTAATATACACATTTGCTTCATACCCAGAAACGTCGTCATATTTCAATAATTCTTCCAGATTATTCCCGTATAATGCTATCGGAGGAACATCGTTATCGTCCATTTTTTTTACAGAAAGTGTTTGAACATTGATTTTATAGGATACAAAACGCTTTCCGACGTGAGCTACCGCAATGAATTCCGGAGAGTATCCTGCTTTTATAATACGTATGTTTTCCGCGTCAACGTCTAACCTAATTTGATCTCGATCTTTATTGTTCAGCTTTATACGCTTTAATCGCATGCATTTATTTTCATCCTTAAACGAATACACAAGATTATTGTTGCCTATGAATTCAATATCGTCTATATGAGCATTTTCTTTTATGATGCTTTCCGGAGATCTTCTTCTATCGATATTCGAGATATGCACACTATTTGTATCATCATGTTTTGCAATATATGCGATTGTCTTTCCATCTGGACTGATTCTTGCTGTCACTATGCTGTCATGGCCAAACAACTTTCTTCTGCTTATGAGTCGTGCATCTATATTCTCTGCTCCAGATCCTGACGAACGTCCATTCCATGATCGAGACCGTGTTCTTGAATTATTGGAATCATTTGAATTGCCACCTAAGGTATTGCGGACTACTTTTTTAACTTTCGTAGCGGCAGTCTTGGACGCACTTTTTAAAAGACGGCCGACTTTTCCTCTGAAGAAATCAGTAAAACCCGAACTAATGCTGTCCGTCGCCTTTACATCAAAAGTAAAAAGCCACAGACAAAGAACACAAAGAATATTCATTGTTTCCAATCCTATTTTTCCATGATTACCATTCTAGATAAAAATAGTAAAAAATTCGTTAACCGCAGCAAAAAAATGCAGTCGGAATTTATTTAGTCGTCCCTAAAGAAGCGATTTTTTGTTAAAATTTGAATGCATTGGATTGATTTTTAGGTTATAATAATTGCAAGATTTGATTTGGAATCATGAGAAAAGTTGCAAAAAATGTAAAGATTCAATACATATGATCATTTTCCTCTGTATTATTTTTGCAATTCGCTCTAAGATCATTGTTGTGCGGATTGTGTATATTGGTCTCCTCAAGGTTAAATTAAATGCTTTAACCTGTTTTGGAGACTTTTCACTTTCTTTGCGACTAAAAATATATAGTCGACTAGCTTTTGGGGCGTCTCATGTGTTTGAACCTTTACAGTATTTTCATAGGATATCAGACTGAAATTGCAAGGAAACGAAATACATGGAACATAAGATGGATGGACAAAAAATTGGTGTAGTAAAAGCGACATCGCTAGTGGCTGGAAACATGATTGGGTCGGGAGTGCTGTTGGCTCCGGCGATACTGGCTCCGTACGGTAGCATGGCCATTATCGGATGGATTGTCACGACCATTGGCGCTCTCGCACTGGCTCTCGCGTTTTCCAAATTAAGCATATGGATTCCCAGGTCCGGCGGCCCATACACATATGCAAAACACGTTTTCGGAGATTTCGTTGGATTTCAAATGGCCTGGGGATACTGGATTAGCGCCTGGTGCGGCAGTGTGTCTTTGCTCAGCGGAACATTGCAATACATGTCGATATTCTGTCCTTCACTGGTTGCAAATCAGATGTTTTCGATTGGTTTTGGCATTGCATTAATAGCGCTTTTTACCTTTATAAATATGCGCGGAATAAAAGAATCAACATTTATCGAAGTGATTATCGTAGCCATTAAGATTTTACCATTGATTATCATCGCTGTATTTGGGATTTTTTACGTGGATTTCAGTGACCTATTCGATGCAACAGGAGTTTCTAACGGCTCGTTTCTATCCTCTTTTGGAGGAATGTCGGTAACATTGCTTTGGGCGTTTATTGGTTTGGAATCTGGAACTGTTCCATCAGATAGCGTGGAAAATCCGACCAAAACAATTCCGATGGCTACAATCGCCGGAGTTTTGCTTACGGCAGCTGTCTACATATGTGGAGCGATTGTGATTACAGGTGTAATTCCTCATGCTGCATTGCTTGCGTCAAAGGCTCCATACGTTGATGCGGCCACAAAGATCTTTGGTGAATATGGAGCGCTTGCGATGATCGTAACTGGAACCATAGGCTTGGCAGGATCTCTGAACGGATGGATTCTACTTCAGGGACAAGTCGCCAGCTCGGCTGCCAGCGAAGGATTGTTCCCAAAATATTTTCTAAAAACAAATAAATACGGAGCTCCACGTGGAGTCGTTGTTGGCAGCATTCTCATGATGGCTGTCTTTCTACTGACATATCAAGAGTCAGTGATGGAACATGTAAAATTACTGATTGAAATGTCAGTTCTCGCAATGCTGTTGCCATACTTTTATTCAGCAGTAGCGTTTTGCTATCTTGCGGTCGGAAGAAAGAAGGAATTCTCACCGGTCGAAAAATGTTTTTTATCGATTATCGGAGTTATCTCGATTTTATATACATTCATTGCCATATTCGGATCTGAAGAAAAAATGGTGTTCCTAGCTTTCGCAATGTTTTTAATCAGCGTGCCTTTTTATTGCTCCACCAAAAAAAACAAGCGAGAAAATGCCATAAAGCTTCTGCGTAATCACTGATAACCCTGTGGAATATAGTAAAGTGCACCCAGAGGACGCACGATGGAGATATAGGAAAATGGACATCCGGCAGGATTGCCCAAGGTTTTAGTGAATTAACCACAAGAAAAAAGCACATTGAACCGAAAGTGAGTCGAAAAACCGTCTAAAAACTCTCGCTTCTAATGCGCCTTTTGATCCCGAATCATGTATACAAAACTATTTTTTGTCTACAATATTCTTTGCTTCTTCTATTGACTCCCGGAATCGCTTCGTGGTGGCAGCTGTAATATCGTTATTAGCGGCCGTTACCAATTCAGATATCTGCTTGCCATTTCCAATTGCTCTCACAATTGTATCACGCGTTACATCAGATAGCTTTGAAGCAGCTTCGGACGGCTTTGAGCCGAGGATGCTTCCGATGTCAGCTATAGCCTGCTTGAAGAATGCAGCCTGAAGTTTCGTAACGCCAGTGCAAACTTCAATGGACATTTTGTTTATCAGCCCAAGAATCTCAAGATTTTTCTTGTAGGATTCCAGAATAGCATTTGTATCAATTGTAGGTATTTTGAAATTCGCGAAAGGATTTTCCCTTGCTTTTTCTGTTGTACCTGTACTAGTAGACGTTGCCATAGTAATTATCTCCCTAAATATATTCCACAACGCAATGCCAAACATTTCGTACACCGGCATGTAGCACCACGTAACATCAGTAAACACAGAGTATGGTAAATTATAAAAAAAGAATAATCAACTTTTATTTTAAATAAAAACGAGGAATTACGCTATGGTGAAGTTTCCATGGAATCGCACACCTCTTATCTACTCTGAAAATTACGATGCTTTAGTTTTTCCTACATTAGAAAGCAGACGCCGACGTAAAATTTCTGCATAGTTTTTGTACCCGACAGTTTTGTGCTTCAAGCTGAGATTATCTCCATGTATGCGACGAAAACAAACAACGATGGGAAGTCTCCATGTTTCTATACCATAATCCATAAGACGTATCTGCCATTGAATAGCGTCTCCGACTTTAAGAGTCTCGTCAAAATCTCCAACTACATCAAATACCTTTCTGCGTATGAGGGCACATCCAGCTATTGCACCAAAAAATCCATGCAAAAGCATTGGGTAATATGCGAAAGATAGCGCTCCTTTGCTGACTTCTTCGCGTTTCTCAGGAGCCATATCCGGAGAAGCAAAATCTCTTCTCATAGCAAAAACCACCTGTAGACTCGGATGATTATAAAATTCGTTGTACATAAAAGCGAGCGCATATTTTTCCATTATATCATCTGCGTCATGAAATATTATAAAATCCCCGTTCGCATGTCGGAGTCCAATATTTCTGGCGACGGGAGCTCCAGATGCCTCTATCTTTATGACCTTACATCCCATTGCTTCTGCAATGGTCGCTGTATCGTCGGTGGATCCATCGTCTACTATTATGATTTCTATAATAGGCGCAACACAGGCAACATTACCGTCATCCAGAGACCCGCAGGGCGAAGCCATAAGCGGATCCAACATCATGTTGGCTGCACGCACGACGCTCGTGATGGCTTCAGCAATGTATTTTGATGCATTTTTGGCAGGTATTATTACAGAAATTAGTGAATTACTTTCGGCATATCTCTTGCTTACAATTTGACGCATATTTTCAAAAAGAGGCTCATATAGATTATGATCGTCTTCTTTATATACTATACCTGTTGTTTCATTCTGCAGTATGGCGTTTTTTCCGTGAATGCGCCGATGATAATAGACTTCTTCGAGGCAATCATCAAGACGCGCTCCAAAAATCTGCATGCGGAAAAGCATCTCTGTGTCTTCCCATATTTCTAGCTTATCCAATTTTTGCTTATCCAAAAAACATCCACTTCTTTTAAAAACTTCGCGTTTTATAAGTGCAGTCGGCAAATAATACGTGTTCCATGAACCTATCTTCAGTTCGTATTGAACTCTGTCTATAGATTTCAGCTCCTCATTAGTCAGAAAGTTTTTATAGCGAGTGAAAACTATCTCACATTCCGGATGATTGCGAAAATATTCCGCCTGCGCACTCAGCTTGCCAGGAGCGTATATGTCATCGGAGTCCAAAAATGCCAGCCATTCTCCACTGGCTTTCTCAAGACATGCGTTTCGTGTCGCCGCTATGCCACGATGCTCCTGATAGAAAGTCCGAACCAACGTGACGTTGGATCCAGTAATGGCTTCGCCCCCTTCTTCATTGTATGCGTGATGTAATTGCAAAGTTGCAGCTGAATCTACATGAGTAAACGCCTGTATCGCAGATACCGTCACGTTGTCGGAGCCGTCGTCGACTACTATTATCTCAATGTTTGGATAATCCTGTGCAAGTACGCTATCTATAGCTTCTTTCAGGAGTTGCGTGCGATTATACGTCGGAATCATCACGGAAATGAGAGGGAAGTCATCTGCCATTTTGTTTACGCCTCCATTAATGTAGGCGACCATCCTTCCGGACCAACATCGTGAATTGGATCTGCAATAAGCATCTCCTGCACATCTGAATATGAAGAGATTTTGAGTTCAAAATCTCCTTCCGCGATCACAGTTGCATCTAGGATTACCTCTCCTATATTCTCACCATCTTTTGCTTTGATTATAATCTCTTCCCCCAGAAGCTCATTTGTGAATTGCTTGAATTTATCTTCTATGTCAGATGGAATATTTGGAATATTTACGAGAGCAATGGCGATATTTGTATCAGAATAACCATCAATTATCTTCTCAAATACCATAATGCCAAACGCACTTATGGAATAATAAATCCCAGTTTCGGAATCGATAATTATGGCAATTCCGTCGGTTATATCACAAAACATTCTCTCTTCGTTAAGCTTATATACCATTTCTATTTTCCTTCTGCTATCACAGCATCTGTAACATGCTACTTATTAAGAAAAAGTTAATGAAATTACGATGCTTTGGTTTTTTCTGCGTTAGAAAGCAGGCGCCGACGCAAAATTTCAGCATAGCTTTTATATCCGATCACAAAACCTTCTGTATCGTGCTGCAACGTAATGTTTTCACCGTGAATGCGTCGATGGTAGTAGACTTCGTCAAGGCAATTATTAAGGCGCGTTCCAAAAATCTCCATGCGAAAAAGCATCTCGGTATCTTCTCCTCTCTCTAGCTTTTCCATAAAATGTCCACTTCTTCTAAAAACTTCACGTTTTATAAGTGCAGTTGGTAAATGATTCGTTTTCCACAATTCCATATTCAGTTCATGTTGAACTCTCTTTGCGGATTTTAGTTCCTCATTAGTCAAAAAATTCTTATAGCGAGTGAAAACTATCTCGCATTCCGGATGATTGCGAAAATACTCCGCCTGCGCACTCAGCTTGCCAGGAAGATATACGTCATCGGAGTCCAAAAACGCTAGCCATTCTCCGCTTGCCTTCTCCAGACAAACGTTCCGAGTCGCAGCTATGCCACGATGCTCCTGATAGAAAGTCCGAACCAACGTGACGGTGGTTGCACCACGAGCATTAATGCTATCGCTACCTTCTTCATTGTATGCGTGATGTGCTTGCAATGTAGATTCAGCTTCAGCATTGCAATTACAGTCGGCATACATTTCAACAGGTGGCAAAGCAGTAAACGTGTCCAGCTTCAAGCTGGTGGTTGAGCCATCATCGACTATTATTATTTCGATATTTGGGTAATCCTGCGCAAGGACACTGTCGACGGCTTCTTTCAGGAACTGTGCGTGATTATATGTCGGAATCATTACGGAAATGAGAGGGAAATCATCTGCCATTTTATTTATGCCTCCGTCATTTTGTTTTTATTAAGTCCCACTATGAACTCACGCATAATATCGACATTTGCTTTCAGATTTGAGCAAAGATTTATTTGATAGCAGTCCAAACCATCAAAAAACGACATTAGATGCTTCACACTTTCCTGATTATTTACGCTGTATGTGAGATGACGCACGTATTCTAGGCCGTTCTTATACCACATAGCATAATCGGCGTATTTAAAACTGCCTTTATATAATTGCAAAAGAGTCGAGTGCACTGTTTGCGCCACCACTTTGCCTCTGCTTATTTTTTCGATGCTCGGTTTCTTCTCTTCACAGATCTTCGGAAAGAACACTGCTTTTATTGGGAGCATTTTCACAAATCGATCATGATAGGCGGCCAACTCAACTACATACTTAGTGTTATTCCAATTATCATTGAGAAACTCATATTTGAGGTCATTCATCTGCGCAATTGCCTCCGGTGACAGTGAAGACGTCGAATATACGGGATATGCCCGCAGTCCATCGGATTTGTTAAACACACAATAATCTTCGGATACAAAATCAAATCCGTCAACAAGAGCAGATACAGCAAGCGTTGATTTACCAGCGCCTCCTCTTCCACAGAGAAGAACACCATTGCCCCTAATTCCAATAGCAGCCGCATGAAAAACAGCCGTATTGGCATCACTTATCACTTTATTTAGAAAGCTCACAAAAAGATGTTCTCCCCACAAATCCACAATCCTTTCCTTCGACATGTCACTGGACGAAAAGTAATGCGTGTGCGTTTGTGCGTTGTATGCCATAAGCAGATTAATCGGTCTGAAAAACTCTATTGTGGATACCGCACCGTTGGCAAATGAGCACATTATGAGGAGCCTATAGATATCTGTTTCAAGGTCATTAATACAGGAGTTTGTATCGTCTTCCCAAAAGCAAATGGCAGTATCGTAATGATTTACGGTGTCATCGGCAATCGTGGCGAATTGTTTGTCCAATATCTTATAAAGATGGGGAAGCCGGCATTCCAACTTGATTACTTTCGTTCCAAAATGCAGATATTTTATCCATGCATCGTCTCGATTGGATGCGACTCGCTTGTCCAGTATATTCCAATAGCGGCTCATTTCCTCTTCTGATACAGTATTTCCCACGTATCCTGGAAGCACCTCTTCATTTCGGTTGTTTTTTTTACACAGCACTTTGTTCTTCTCCTTTGCTATATCAAATTGAACTGAGAATTAATCGAACGGGAACAGAAAGATAGGCTTTCGATGAATTATTACAAGCGGAAGCTGTTCTGCGCTCGAAATTCAAAAGAATCGCCATATCAAAACTCCAACAAATACGTCTTCTATCGCAATTATAGCATACAATGCATTAAAAAAAGTTAATAATTTAGTAGTTTTAGTCTCTTTTTGGTGACATGTTTCTAACAACTCACTGCGAAAGAAAGATCAAAAAGCTATCTGATCGGCGTCGAAATTTCCCAACACACAATCGAGAAACATGGTTTTGTATGCTGGATGTTCAATGCCTGAAAGATCTGTGGCTAAGACAGGAATTTTTAGTTCTGCCTGTTCGCTATCATATATTTTATTTTTTTTCAAAAAAACACTTGACGAAAATATTTTTTGTGTATACAATACAATATATGATGTGATCTGGTTTTTAGTTAGTAAAAATATGGAGGAAATATGAAAAAAATCTTACTAACCGGTCTATGGGCTGCTTTTGTGTGTGAAAGTTGTTGTGCGATGGAAATTGGACGATTTAGAGGCTTGTTAATGAGCCACTCCTCGGGAAACAAGCTACTTGAGGACTATGGTCCTCAGTTATCGGTGGCGCAACGGCGTTTGATAGAGCTATCGAGAACTGGGGCAATCATACGCAGCAGGGTAACTGTGAGTGACGCCGCTTTGCGAGAGGCACTACAGGATATTGCGCTTAAGTTGTCTGGCGAAGCATCAGGGTCTGGCCAACAGGACAGGAATCCAAGTTCGTCGCCTTCGACAAACAGTAGATCGTCGACTCGTTCGTTGACTCCTAGAGGGGCGTACGCACGGACGACGACAAACACACCATCACCGACTGGGCAGCAGCTAGCGTCGTGTAGTTCGGCGTCTTCGACTAACAGTGCAACGTCGCCTGGTCCGATGCCTCCTGAAGCGGTGTCGACAAAGACTTCGAGCAGGACGCCGCCGGAGCCTGGCCAGCCACTGGCGTCAGCGAGTTCCTTGCCCCCTGGGGCGGACTACAGCGGAGAATCACCTTATTATGTGTCGACAGGGACGTGGCGGACTCCACAAAACCATGGATATTATACTTCGTCGATGACACCGATACCTACGAGAGCAGCCGCGTTGGGCGGTGTGCCGGCGAACGACTCAGCTAGTTCGGCGTCTTCTAACGCAGCATCCGCAAGGCCAGCGCTCGGTGCCGGCTCATCTTCTAGCACCACATCACCGTCTGGCCAGCCGCTGCAGCCACCGAGTTCCTCGCCTTCTAGAGCGGCATCCGGGAGGCTGTCAACGAATTCATCGTCAGCAAGTCCGCTGCCTTATCCACCTCGTATTTCGGTACCGCCGCCGCCGCAAAGCGGGCCGGCAAACGACAGCCGCTCATCGTCCAGCACAGGATCACCGTCTAGCCAGGTGCCAGCATCGTCTAGTACATATCGTATTTCGGCACTATCACCCCTTCCCGGCGGTAGGCAATCATCGAACAGTATGCTGCGAGTAGTAACGTCTAGTTCGTTGCCTCATGGAACAGCATCAGAGAGAAGCAGTCCATCGTCTGGCAGTACATCGTCGCCTAGTTCGTTGCCTCCTGGGGCCGCATCGGCCAGCAGCCGTACATCGTCGCCTAGTTCGTTGCCTCGTGGAGCAGCATCGGCAAGCAACAGTACATCGTCGCCTAGTTCGTCATCTTCTAGCAGCTCGTCCTCATCTTCTAGTGCACCGCCGTCCAACGAGATGACTTTGAAAGAGTTTAATAACCTTCTATGTGGAGAAGAACCATTGGATAGCCTGCTAACGCAATATTCGGAACGACTGTCTGGAGAACATAAACGACTGCTGCGTTGCATGATTGCTGATCCCGTGCAATATGATCGCCATAATATTGTCGCGTTTCCAGGCAGCGGACGGCGTCTGCTGCCTTATATGAAAGACTCTAAGTATATCACTACAAAGGAATTTCGAGACGCTCTGTGGTTAGGGGCCTACGGCACAACGGCTCTGTCTACGCCTAAACAGCTGTCTGTCCAGGACATTCTAGGTTCCGTAGCCTATGTGGAAAACACTTACGGTGACCGGCTGAATCCTGGGCACAGGGTCATGTTGGAAAAGATCAAGGCTTGCAACGATTACGCTCCTTGGTGCCTGGGGCTCAACTACCCTGATTTTGCTGAGCAACTGAAGAAAGAATCGCGGAAGATAACGGATGACGAGCTGCGTCGGACCCTTGAGCAGCCGGAGTTCAAAGGTAAAGAAGAGAACGTCTACCAGAAATATGACCTGGAACCCGAACAGGCACAAGTGGTGAACAGGATCCTCGGCGCCGAGCCGGTTGGGGAAGGTACCGTCATACCAGTAGGGGAGGGTTTTCCGCCGTTGAGGATAACGAGAATTCCGAGTCGGGGAGACTGCTCTTTTTTAACTCTGGGATTGACTAGGGAAATGTTCGCTGCCTTCGCTTCTGAATTTGTGAATATGGATCCGTCTAAGCTTTCGGGTAAAGTTGATCCGAAGAACATTAAAGAAATACAACAATCGCAAGCTTGGTTCATGGAGAAGTTGGCATCCGCGGTTAACGGCGATATTGGGGCTGCGGGAAGACCAGACCGCAATGCCTGGCATGAGGCAACTAAGGACCGGGCGGTGAGGGAAGGCTGGACAACAGATCCGAAGTACAACAAGGCTAAAAGTAATTATTATATCGACCACTTCATTGTAGCGCCGCCAGCGGCCTTTAGTGACAAGTACGGCACTAGGAACTGGTTCGATCTTGTGTTTGGTTTTCTCGCAGAGGTTGCTAGCGTCGCTTTGGGCAGAGATATCTTAGTTGTTCATGTTCCTAATACGCCGGGAGGCGGTGAACTAGTGAGGAAGGCCATCCTCAGGGGGCGGCACAGATACCGACAGCTCGCCTCAACATCGTTGCCATACCTGTACGAATTGAACCAATCGGGATTACTGAGCAACAAGTTAACATCGGACGCTCCAACGGCTGGACAGAACACAACAATATATGCCGTGAGTCAGAATGGGAACCACTATAACCGTGGAGTACCTACCCTACCCGATCTACCGCGAAGGGATAAGTAGCACAATTTTGTGGGCGCGGCTCGTTTGTAGGCTGCGCTCATCATTGCCCCATTTGAAATGGGAGGCGGGATTTCGCGCAAATTATTTTGCTGAACTCTTAGAGTTTATCAACTTGCGTCTCCCGTTGAATGTGTATATATTTGCTGCACATATACACATTCAAGACGAAATGTTGGATTTTCTTTCTCCGATCCTACGGCGTTTCGGGCTCAGACGGCACGAGTGTCTCTGAAGTGGTTGCATCACGTGCATCTTTCAAGCAATGCCAGTGCGGCACGCACCGACGCCGGGACGGGATACAGTGGGGCAAAGATCAGCATTCTCAGTCGAATTGTATAATCGACCTGTTGCGTATGCTGGTTTGGATACTGATAGTCAGAGGTTTCAGGAGGCTTAGGTTTTTCCAACTGGTCTAATAGCACGTGCCAAAAGCCCTGCTGGCAATTCCAGACATTTTTCGATTTTTTTTATACAATAAATTGCAAATGATCCCAAAACTCATCCTACGCCGACCACACGGACGGCTGTGTTTTTGTTGGATCGGAAATGGCAAATAGCTCAGTCATAGCCCACACCATTGCATCCAATCGATCCGGAGACTTGGATTTTGGCTCGTAGGTTGCCATTTGCATCTCCAGCGTATGAAATTGTCGCGCATGGAAGATCATTTTCTTCTGATATAGGATAACAATCGGCTCAGCTCTTATGGTCTTAGATTTGTGAGCGTAGACGGTTTTTATTTTTACGGAATCATCCAATGATTTCAGTAGATTCACCAGCAAATCTCCTCCGGCGTTGCGTTCCACGACTATTAGACGTGCCGAATACTTGTGATATGCGTCCACAACGCGTTTTGCCCACACATCTGGAGCTGCCGATATGCTGAGATCGTCCAGGACGTAAGCTTTTCCGAATCCATCCATGCCAGCGACGATTATGCCGGTTTCGTCGCTTTCGGAGGTGCTGGTCAGAGCCGGATCCACTCCTATGACGATATTATCCATGAAATGCGGCGGATTCTTGTGGCATTTCTCGATGTCTTCCCACGCCCACAGTGTGTTTTGGCTTTCCTCCACGATTTCGGCATAAATTTCCTGCGCCTCCAGTCGAGTGCCGCGAAGATATTCCAGCTGTTTCAAAAACGTCGGAGACAAATTGTTGGTATTCTCAAGGGATGAGCCTCTGACGGTGTATACATCGTCTCTTTTCATGAGGTCTTTTATAAATTGTATTGGACGAGGAGTCGTGGTCAGTATTATCTTTGGACGGCTTCCGAGACGTAGCGAAAACGATAACTGATCGAATGTTTCCTTGGGATAGTGAAATTTCGCAAATTCGTCGATCCAGGCGGCGTCAAATTGAGGTCCCCGAAGATGTTCGTAGTTTTCAGCTCCGTAGAGGGTCGCAATGGATCCGTTCGGCCATTTCAGCAGTCGCTTGGAGGGATAAAATTCCAGTTTTTCCGTTTCATCTGATATGGACAGAAGGCCACTTTCTCCTTCGACCATCACCTGTCTTGCCTCCTGAATTGTGTTGGAAATCAGCGCCATTCTTTTGTACGTTCCGGTAAGTGCCCATTTCCTGATGGTTTCGGCAGCGGAGCGGGTTTTCCCAAATCCTCTGCCAGCGAGAATCATCCATATGTTCCAGTTTCCGGGCGGAGCCAGTTGGTTTGGTCTGGCGATTCTTTCCCATGGGGTTTTTGTTGTTGTATTTTCTAACATTATATTTTTCCTGTAAATTTTGTGTGTGCCACCAACGTGACGCCAACGTGACGTTGGATCCGTTTTCTGCTTCGCTTCCAGCGGATACGTATGCGTGATGCGCTTGCAATGTTGAATGGAATCGACATGAAGAGAATGTCCGGCGACACGCTGGTGCTTATAACACACAAACAGCACAAAGTCAAGAAAAAATTATGATATTTGAAGTGCATTGTGTAAAATAATCCTTGTCAGAATGCCGCATTAGGTATACAATACTCGTCGCATGTTGTTGGATCCTTGTCTAGACAAAAACACGAGATATGATTGGTAAAATCTTCCAACGTGGTTTTTAAAATATGATGCATTGAGGTGAAAAATGGAAAAGCCACGAAACACAAAATTTTCTTGCGGTCCCACCGCCAAGCACATAGGTTGGACAGCTCCTCGTTGTGATTATGTTGGCAGATCCCATAGATCATCGGACGGAATTGCTGTCACCAAGGAGGTGACTGGTCTTCAGAGAAAAATACTGAAACTTCCCGATGATTATCACATTGGAATTGTCGCCGCGTCAGCCACCGGAGCAACAGAAACATTGCTGTGGTCACTATTGGGCAACAATGGAGTCGATGTTCTATCATGTTGTGTATTCAGCAAATGTTGGGAACATGACATAGTGAATGAATTAAAAATGTCGGATGTACGAGTACTTCGGGAGGAATTCCCTAAAATTCCTGATACGAAAAATATTGATTTCGATCGTGATGTTGTATTTTGCTGGACAGCAACGACATCCGGCGCATCATTTCACGATTCAGATTGGATAAAATCCGATAGAAAAGGATTAACCATCTGCGACGCTACTTCCGCCATCTATGGATTTGATTTCGATTGGAAGAAATTTGATGCAATGGCTTTTTCCTGGCAGAAAGGTCTGGGAGCAGAAGCTGGATTTGGAAGCATTGTCTTGGGACCAAGAGCCATAGAAAGATTGGAGTCCCATAAGCCATCCTGGCCCATACCGAGGATATTTCGCATAGCAAACGACCGGAAAGTCAACTTTAGTATAATGAATGGCTATCCCATAAATACTCCATCGATGATTTGCATTGAGGAATTCCGAGATAATCTGCAATGGGCGGAAAGCATAGGCGGCCAATCGGCGTTATGCAAAAAAATTGAGGATAACTATGCCGTCGTTAAAGAATGGATTGCAAGTCAGAATACATTCGACTTTCTGGTGGAAGAAAAATTTCGCGCCCATCATGTGGCATGTTTTGATATAATCGCCGAGCCATACAAAAAGTTATCCGAAGAAGAGAAATGGAACGTTCTAAAGAAAATCGTGGCCTTTTGTGAACAGGAAAAAGTGGGTTTTGACTTCCTTGGCCACATACAGACAAGGCCACATCTGCGAGTCTGGTGCGGTCCGACAATCGAAGCCAGCGATCTAAAACTTTTTCTACCATGGATGGAATATGCCTACAAGAAGGTTATGCAATAGCGGGACTTGGCGATTTGTCGATTTAATCCGGCGGACTTCTCTATTTGATCTGTCTTTTTCTCATACTTTGTGGATGTTCCTGAAACTCACGGGGTGATAAATATATGGAACAAATTCTCAAAATTAAACCATATACAATGACGTTTTTCAATTTTCATTAACGAAACCTAATAGAAAACACACAAATCTATTTCTGTTAACCTTTTATAAAAATTTAGTGTTGCAAGATCGAGACTATGTAATTGGTTTTGTGATATGAGTTTTTTTAGTAATGCTGTACGCTTTGTTAGCAATACAGAAAAGGCAGATAATCAGCAGATAAATGGAGGAAATGCTGCGGAGCCTGGTGTGTTGGTGAATTTTGAGTTTGCAACCAAGAAATATTCACAAAATTTGGTTTCTTTGTTGATAATCAAGCCATTGTCCAGACATATGGCGAAAATTCTTGTTGTAGTGTCATATATAATCACCGGTTTTTTATTGGGATCTGCACTTTCAGCATTTGTGTGTTTAATTTTGCTGCAGTTCGGATCCGTTGAGAACTCTGTTATTTCTACGGCGGTTGCTAATCGCTTCGAAAAAATGCTACCGGATACGGAATTATCAATAAAATCGGCTTCTCTTCAGTGGAACAATGAAAAGAAAACTTTTGACATAAATCTGCAAAAAATAAAAGTGGATGATTTTTTCATACATAGTATTATCATTACGCCTGACTACATCGAATCGGTTAAAAAGCAACGGCTTGTGGTGAAGGATGTTGATATAATAGATCCCAAAATAATTTTCAATGTTACTGACAATTTTGAAAATGTTTTTATTTCAGCAAATACACAAGATGAAGATGACTACACACATAAAATCCAACAATTATCTGTATTTAAAAAATTATTGGATGAAAATGCTCAAGTAAAACTGATAAATGCCAACATACCGCTCATAGAGAATGACATTACCTATAATCTAAAAAATCTGTACTGTGAATACATGGTGGGCGAGAAGTCTCCAAGATCGTTGTCTTTTTCAACGGTACTGCCGGGCATGAGATACAATTCAAATGTAAAAATACGGAGATCGGAGGAGGAAAATAGAACCATATACCATGTGAAGGTCGATGCATTTAATCCTCTATCCGTATACAATACGTTCTCGCATCTGGATACTGGGTTGAATAAGCTAATGCCTTTGATTAGAGGATATAATCTCCCGGTATCCGGAACAATGAAGCTCACCTACAATAAGAACAAGTTTTCTAAGTGCGAGTTTGATCTGTCTGCATCTGCTGGAACTGTAAGATTATTGAACGATAGTCTACTGGCGTTGACTTTGGGAAAGAGAATAGACGGAGGTACTATTACCGGAACAATATCTTCTAAACAAGCAGTTATAGACTCAATAAGTATGTCCTACGGAGATTCTGGAGTACATCTAAGCAACCTATGTATTCCCATGAAGGATTTTGTTCCCAAGAATGGTGCTGCTATAGATGGCGCTCTGAGCATAACAAATATCAGCGTGCAGGAAATGTGTTCGATACTGCCGGATAATATTTCCAAAAGCGTAATGCAGTCATTCAAGAATTGTATGCCTGAATTCAAGCTGGAGCTTTTTAAAATGAATTTGAAAGGTCCGGTCCGTCTTGGAGAAAATACATACGATAAAAAAATGGAAGTTGGGGACGGGATATTCAAAATACAAGATGCAAAAGTTCCAGTTGGAAAAGATTTGATTACCAATATAAACGCGACGGGTACAGTAACTAAAGACGGGCTTGAGATAAAACTTACGAATGCTAGATTTAGAAACATGGCCGTCAGTAGCGGAGGATTTTTTCTATCAAACAAAGATAAATCATGGATTGGTAACGTAAAAGCAACTCTTCCAATAGGCGACATTTCAAAATATGCTAATGTGTTGTCCGATAAATTGTTACAGTTTCCTCTACATAAACTGAGAATAAAAGGGATTGCCAATCTCAATATGAAATTGAAAAGAACAGTAGGAGACAAAAAACAAAAAAAAGAAGAGCCGTTTAGAATAGTCGCATGCAAAGGAAGTTTTGCGTCTAATTATGACAATACAAAAATAGATTTTTCCAAGAACAACAAAAAACTCACCGTTCTCGGTGACATAACTCATGGAAAAGATACGATAAAAATGAAAATCGAAGAGGACTTCGTCAATAAGATTGGGAAGTCATCTTTTGATCTGGTATGCAAGTCTGATTTCTTGAGAAGTATTATTCCTATTACTCCGAAATGGATAGATGGAGATGTAGTTCTTAACATCAGTAGCCTATGGAATGATTCGAAAGAGTCGTTTAAGGTAACAGCAGATCTTAAAGGCGCGTCGATGTCGATTCCAATAATCGGAAGCATAAAACGCGTTGGCGAAAACGGCTCTTTCAAAACAGAAATTACAAAAATCGATGATAATCTTGAATTTTCGGATTTGGCTTTGGATATAACGAACACGAAAATTACGGGGAAGATATCTTCAAATACGTCCGGTGACATAAAAAAATGCGTCTTCGATAATTTTAATGTAAAAGGATGCGCTGCCAAACTTGGCTTGCTGAGTGAAAATAAAAATGACTATAGTCTGTCCATTGTGGGAGATAATGTCAATATCGGGAAAATATCGTCCCTCATTGATTCGTTTGGAAAGACGATATCGTTGACAACGTACATCAATTTGAAAGAGGTAACATTATCTGCGCTAAAGAAACTGAGGAATGTAAAAGGCAACATAAAGATAAACAAAGGAAATGTTATCGGAGGAGTCGGCAGTGCCGTATACGGAAAAGATTCAACATTAGCTGTGAACATAAAGCAAGAAAATAATAGGTCGAAAGATAGTATTGTTTCCATATCCGCATCAGATGTAGGAGAACTTATCAAATATTTCGATGTTTCAAATTGCATAAAAGGTGGAGCATTTAATTTCACGATTAGATTGCCGCATGGAAAGATTGGCGATGCAGTATCAGGTCGTTTTGAAATTACAGACTTCATGATTGAAAATAGCATCCCATTAAACAGACTGATTTCCCTATCGTCTCCGATTGTAATATCCGGAAATGATCTAGCATTGGGATGCAATGCATTTGTGGGAAATGTTATTATATCCGATAGTAATATAGCAATACGGGGAGGTAGGCTTGTAAGTCCAGTAATGGCATTTACCGTTGCTGCTAACTACGATCGAAAATATGACGATCTTAATGTAAATGGATTGTCATTATATATATCATCATTGATTAGCAATCGCGGTGCAAATGGCGCTTTTGCCGCTGAATACAACGCGACAGGATCCATAAATTCATTGTCTGTATCAACTAAAACAATGAAATTTACACCCTATGATAAGCTCTATGATATCTTCGGTGACATGCTTCCTATTCCAACAGAAACTCATAGAGAATATCCGGAAATGGGATATTTGGAAGATGAAGATGTAATATTGCCTTTGCCAAATGATAATGCAATATTGCCACAACTAACTGATGCGGAAGCGGATCCGTTTGCTAATAGCGCATTTGATAGAGCCATAAACATTGTGCCTCCTAAAGAGAGAAACGTCGCAAATGAAAAAATCGTAGAGATGAAAACCATCGATGAAGATGCGACAAGCGAAAACGCAGCAAATGAAAACACTGATGCCGAAAGCGAGGAGATAAAAATTACCGAGAGTAGAACATTGGATAGGAAAACAGGAGTTATCATTAACCGCGGCTCCAAAAATGAAAAACGCAAGAGAATGAGATTTTAAATTTTGGAGGCCTTACGCAAAGTTTCATTATTATTACACGATGAGCTATAATAGGTTAGTTTAGGGAAGAAACAATTGCTGCAACCACAAATTTATAGTATCTATTGGGAAACATGAAGTCATATTCAATAGACCTGTTGTGTAGGCCGATTTTGATCCCTGATAATCAGGGGCTCCCTGCGGCTTTTGCGACAGGTCTAATATGCACAAAGATTTTCGGATAAAATGAGAACTGAGAAATACGATGGAACATAAAGCAATAGATTGTTCACTGAAAAGCATACTGAATGTAACAATTCCTATGGTGCTATCCACCATGTCTATAAATCTAATGTACGTCATGGATAAGCTCATGCTGGCTGGATATTCCATCGATGCAATGAATGCTGTGGCGTTATCTGCCAGCTTTGTTATGATTTTCACGTTTACGTTTATCGGGATATCAGATACGGCTGAAATATTTGTCGGCCAATACAATGGCTCCAAAAATTACGAGCAATTGGCGTCGCCGGCGTGGCAGATGATATATTTATCTCTGCTGTCCAACATGATTTTTGTACCCATCGCATATTTCTCCGATCACATAAATACGCTGCCTCCGTATTATTTTAATGATGGTATCGAATATCAAAAAATATTGATGTATTTTGGAATGATTCCAGCAGCGAAAGTGGCAATATCGTCGTTCTTTATAGGTCAGGGAAAGACCAAGATCATATCTATTTCGGTGGCAATGGGAACAATAACGAATCTGGTGCTCGATTATTTCTTCATCTACGGAGTTGGAAATGTCATTCCAGCTATGGGAAGCAGGGGAGCAGCAATTGCTACGGTCATCGCGGAATTGCTGCAGGTGATTATCTTGGCATCGGTATTCTTTGGGAAAAATAACAGAAAAATCTACAAGACACTGGAGAACTGCAAATTTAATTGGAAATTATTTATAAGTTGCTTGAAAATCGGCACTCCCATGGCGCTTGGGAATTCTTTGACATTGGTTGCCTGGTACGTACTACAGACCATAATGAGCTACGTATCGAAAGATGTGGCAACAATATACAACATTGGGCTAAATGTCTACATATTTTTTATCTTTGTTGGAGAGGGCATAAACAAAGCAACGGCCGCCATCTGCTCAAACATGATAGGACGTGGAGATCTTGAATCCATAGAAAAAACCCGCAAGATTTTCGTTGCCATATCGTTGTTTTTTGGATTTCTGGTCGCCATACCATTGGTCTGTTTTCCCGAATGGATTTTGAATACGCTGAACATGCTGCCGGACAATCTTTCCATGCTCTATTCCGACATAAAAATGGTGTTTTATCTGGTGACGGTGACCGTCGTTCTGGAAACAATCATGCTTTCCACCTGGGGAATCCTAATGGCGGGCGGTGACACAAAATACGCAACCATTGTTTATCAAGTGTGTTTGTGGACTTTTATCATTCTTCCAGCGATGGTGCTTTACTATTTTCATGCTCTAAATTCTGTTCCGATGGTTTATGGATTTATGGTGGCTTGGCTAATTGGCACTCAGTTTTTTATATATCGAAGATATAAGAGCCTAAAATGGTACAATAAACTGGTATAGTCCAAGCAGGGCACGCGCTAATGCTATCGCTAGCGATTGCACGGTATGCGAGATGTATTTGCAATTCGGTTCGTCATCTGTATAAGCGTAGTGACATTAAAAAATCAAAAATATTTTTCAAAAATGCTTGACAAGTCGTTTCGTTTTGTGGTATGTTTATAAACTTCACCTATTCTGGAGACGTTACTCTTTTCTTACAACTAAAAATGTATAGTCGCTCTATTTTCAGCAGGTCTGTTCTAACTCATTTGTGTTTGGACCTGAACACGTCTTCGGATATGCTATCGTTGGATCGAATGGCTTCTTCTATTCTTTTTACGGCATGCAAAATCGATGTGTGATCTCTACCGCCAAGGTTTTTCCATCTTTTTGAAAGCTAATCGGTCAGCGAGAACATTGCATTGGAATAAAAGGGCATATATTTTTTCAAAAAGTACCATTTTTTTCTTGACTTTTTGTTTTTCTTGGTGTATAGCTACTGTATGGCTTAATAATAACTAAGGAGATCGAAATGAAAAACCTAATATGTAGCGCATATGTAGCGGCGATGGTGTTACTTACATCGTTCGAAGTTCATTCAGTAGGGACTTTTCGTTATGGCGATGGTTCCGTTGTTACAGTAAGCAACTTGAGCGCAGCATTGAGAGAGTTAAATAACAGAATAGACGCGCTTCCAGGCATGAGCGGAAGCACGGACGCAGAACTGCAAGACCGTAATATTCATGCCTTTTATAACGAAAAGCACTACGCGATATCGCGATGGGCAGAAGATATCATCACAGTCTTGATGTACATACAGCGCCATGTAAACCCCCATGACGTGCCGCCCAAAACGTTTGACCTCTGTATGTACGCGAAGAATATCTCTCTGCTTATGGAGATACGAAACAACGACTTAGGCTACTGCCCTGATTTTGTTGATACCGGCTGGAAATTGCAGGAATTGGTACGGGATGACGATGACAAGATATGCTCGCTCATTGAAAAGCTTATTAAAAAAAGCCGCGAGCTGTCAGAAGAGCTAAGGAATCAGTAAGAACCGCCACAGATCGATTTCGGAATCTCGTTACTATAGTGGAGCCAGTAAAGAATCGCTTCAACGGCGGTTGCGTGTTCATGAGAAACATGTCCAGCTTTGACGCGATCCAAAAACGAGTCCACTATATCATTGCAGAACGGACACGCTGATCAGATTTTCGGTGTATGATCTCAGGACACAGCATTCTCTGCCGGTACCGCTCGCTGTCGTGGGCAACCAGCACCAGCTCGGAACTGCACCAGTTCTCTCCTACCAACACCCGCGATGACACTGCCGAATAGACAAGCCCTCACAGTCGTGATCGGCTCGCTTTTCTGATGGCGGAAAGATGTTCGAGAAGTGCCTGCAATGTCGAAACTGAGTCGACAAGAGTAAAGGCCTGCGGTTCGCACTATTTTTCCATGACGTGGGTCAGCAACCTCACGTCTTCGGATATGCTATCGTTGGATCGAATGGCTTCTTCTATTCTTTTTACAGCATGCAGGACGGTTGTGTGATCTCTGCCGCCAAAGTTTTTTCCTATTTCCGGCAGGGACAGCGTCGTTAATTTCTTGGCGAGATACATGGCAACCTGACGCGGTAGAGTTATCTGACGAACCCGACGCGACGAAGACATGTCGCTTAATTTTATTGAATAATGCGCTGCAACTTTCTTTTGAATATCTTCCACAGTTATTTTTTTCTCGGATACTCTCAGAAGATCCGAGAGAACTTCCCGAGCACTGTCCACTGTTACTTCCCGGCCGACAAGTAGGGCACTGGCCGTAATTCTATTGAGCGCTCCTTCCAGTTCTCTAACATTAGATGTAATTTTGTGAGCAACGAATTCCAGCACTTTATCTGGTATTTCTATGGGAGATAACGCAACCTTCGATTGCAGAATGCCAAGTCTTAACTCGTAAGTAGTTGGATGTATGTCTGCCACCAGTCCCCAGCCCAAACGGGACTTCAAACGCTCTTCCATTCCATCCAAATCAGACGGTGATTTATCGGCAGAAACAACCACTTGCCTTTTGTTATCGACCAACGCATTGAATGTGTGAAAAAACTCTTCCTGAGTCGAGTCTTTTCCACAAATAAACTGTATGTCATCAATCATGAGGACGTCCACGGAGCGGAATTGATCCTTGAAGGCCATTGTATCTTTGTAGCGAACGGCCTTAACAAACTGATACATAAATTTTTCAGCAGATAGATACGCGATATTTCTCTCGGGAGAACGGGATTTTATGCTCCAGGCGATGGCGTTCATCAGATGCGTCTTTCCCAACCCAACGGATCCGTATAAAAACAGCGGATTGAAGGCGACTTTGTCGGATTCGGCCACACGGAGAGCGGCAGCGTAGGCGAGCTCATTCGGCTTTCCCACTACAAAGCTGTCAAATGTTAACTTTGGATCCAATGGGATACTGAAACTTGACTGCTCGTCTGTTCTTCCACTATCCTGGTGCATATGTGTGACATAATCTGGCACCATCTCCACCGAAGTAATCTGGGGCACAGAAAAAGGATCCTGTACAAAGATCTCGATCTCTTTTATGGATGCATTTTCCCTGGTACAGCAGCGCAATATCTTATCCGCGTAATTATTCTGCACCCAATCGCGCAGAAACATACTAGGAGCTTTGATGTACAGCACCTCACCATCTAGTCTATCGATGCACATTGGCGCAATCCAGGTTTCCACAGTTGTCGCACCGACATCGGACCGCAAACTTCTGGAGACAGCTTTCCATAGACTTTCAACATCAATACTGTGCAAAAACCATCTCCTGCAGAAAATTCCGGCGAAGCCAAACGAAAAACTATTTGGACTCAGCAGACTTCAGCATTTTATTTAGACGAGCGACCTTACGACTGGCTGAATTCTTATGCAAAACGCCCTTGGACACGCCCTTCTGAATCTCGGATTGAGCATCAGAAAATGCGGATCCAGCACTGGAAGACCTCAAACTGGATAGAAACTTTTTTATAAAAGTTTTTATTCTGCTTATTCTACCTCTGTTATCCTCTGCTCTTTTTTCGCTTTGCTTCACTCTCTTTAAAGCAGACTTATGATTGGCCATATTGTTTTATACCCTCTACTAAGCAATTACCCTATCTAATATAGAAACCATCAAAATACTTCGACACCTCTTCTAGCAGAAGTCTATCAGAAAATACGGGATGTTCAACTACAAATTCGTCTTTATCTCTGCATTTTTGCAGTGCCACTGTTTTTACCCCCATACCTGACAAGACCTTCAGCGTATCCAGTAACGAATCTGTTTCAATGGATTCGTGAACAGTGATTCTTACTTCAAAATCGACGTCGGACTCTATGACCATGCTCAGACTCTCGAGAGCTAGCTTCCCGCTATCCTTCACATTCGTTATGAGATGATAATCATCGAAAGCATGCTTTACATCGAAACCAATCCAATTGACAGATCGAATTACGCGAGCCAGCATCTTCGGATTTGCTCCGGCAGTGTGCAATCCAACCAACAGCCCTATTCTTTTTACGTCCGCTATGGCTTGTGGAAGCATCTCCTGAACCAGCGGTTCTCCACCACTGAAGACAACGGCTTCCAGAAAGCCAGCTCTCAGCTCCAGTAGCTTGAGGACATCCTCCCACGGAAGAGATTCAGATGGAAGTATCGATTGAAGATGCCGATTATGACAATAAACACACTGCCACGGACATCCCTGCAGAAAAACCACTGCGGAAATATAACCGGGATAATCTACCGTTGTGGTCGGCACAAGCCCTCCAACGAACAAAGTACTACTCATAGTGGTTGCACCACTGGCACTCACACATTAAATCAAGCTCCAACATTGCAGGCAAATCACGCATATACACATTTAAGATCGAAGATTGGCCTTCCTTTTTTCTGGATCCCACGCCACATTGTGGATACGACAAGAGCGTCTCTGGATGACGGCAGTTTCAGCGTTATGCTAGCGCCAGTCCGGCTCGGACTCTTAGGTTGCAGCAGGTTACACACTCTTCAAAATGAACTCGTTCGTGGTGTTCGCCTTTCTTGCCTATGTTGAAGTACGACACAGGCCGATGGTATCCCATAACTCTGGTCCACACTTCACACTCCTGACGTTCTTCATCTTTCAATCCGATTTTATCGCTTATCACATTATCCATGATTACACTCCCAAATATCTAACATTATGCCACTACAAAACCTCATGTTTCCATACGGTGATCTAATTGCAGGAACTGGATTACAATTACAGAGTAAGATTTTTATTAAGCAGAAACAAGATGGACAATTTAAGCATTTCAGAAGATTTCGAGCCACACTAGTTACACTTTCCAACCTCTTCTTGCTATCTTAACTCGAGACATTGTATCTAACTCTATGCCAATAGTCTAGCCCAAAAAATCAACTATCTTATAAAGATTTCCAAGAACCAATGACCATTTCCTAGCGATTATCACATACCATACGAATCCAGTGTCACGCTGGTTAGTATATTCCGAAAATAGATTTGTCTCCGGTATATTCTTCATCTCGATTGTCGAAGGCATCGTCTTTTGGAGATAAAACGTCCAGCGCTCCTTCTGCGGATAGTCTTTGCAGGATACTATTGCTAGTGGATGATTTTACATCGTTTTTGCCATCGTATTCATCTTCCTTGAATGCCTCCATTATGGATCCGTTTCCGGAAGGCGAAGGAGGGCCGCCGGTTTCCAGATCGATTTTTCGGAGTTTTATTCCGTGGGGAACTCTAAATGGTTTAGGGGCAAAAAACTTCTTTGCTTCTGCCATGAAACTTATGAAAATTGGAAGAGCAGTTGATGCTCCGGTGGCATTTCTTCCCAATCCTTTCGAGTGATCGTCAAAACCTACGAATACTCCAACGGCGATATCCGGAGTAAAGCCAATGAACCATGTGTCGCGGCTTTCGTTGCTGGTACCGGTTTTTCCAGCGACCGGAATGCCAAGAACCTTTGCACTGCCTCCGGATCCGCGCTGTATGACTCCCTCTAGCAGAGATATCATCTGATAAATGCTCTGCTCACTCAATATCTGCTGACGAGCATCATTTAGTTTCGGAGGATATTCGACGTCAAATTCCTCATCGCTGTCGTATGATTCGTCGGTTATCCTATATATTGTATTTCCTCGTTTGTCCTGTACGTAATCCACCATTGTCGGCGTGATACGTTTTCCGCCATTGGCAATCATTGCATAGGCGGCGGTTATTCTCAGCAGAGTTGTTTCTCCGGCTCCCAGAGCATACGACAAAAGCTCCGGCATATTATCAAAAATTCTGAACTGATTGGCTGTTTCTGCAATTTTATCGATGCCGACTTCCTCAGACATTCTTACAGTTGCCGTATTTATCGATTTTTCCACAGCTCTGCGCAGTGTCACTTTTTCCACAAGTGCTCCGTGATAATTTCTCGGTCTCCATACACTTGCTGCTCCGGTATCAATTTCGACGGATCCGGAATCTATGATGGAATTGGGCGAAAATCCGTTTTCCAAAGCAGCTAGATACGCAAACGGCTTGAATACGGATCCGCATTGCCTCATGGCCTGAGTGGCTCGGTTGAATTCGCTTATGGAAAAATCATAGCCGCCCTGCATTGCAAGAACTCTCCCGGTGTTCACCTCCATCACCACAATTGCTCCTTGGACGAGTGGTACCTGACGTACATTGTATGTTTTGGATTTCTTATTCGCGCCATCTTTCACTTTTGACACCAGAATCACGTCACCGACATTTACTTTGGCACCCATCCATTTGGCGTCGGCATCGACGATTTCTCCGGTCTTTCCGTTTTCCGTTATTATGCTGATTTTTTTCTTTCCTTTTTCCGTTACAAGAGCCTTCCTGAATTCTCCAGATCCTGCAGGAGCTTCGATTGTTTTTAATTCCGACACAATATCGTCGTCGTCATCTGCATCATCCATGTCGATTTCCCCGATGGGACCTCTCCAGCCAAACGCTCTGTCCACATTTTCCAAACCTTTCCTCAGAGATTCATAGGCGATATTCTGCAATCTGGCATCCATGGTTCCGCGAATAATGAGTCCGTCTGTGTTCAAACTACAGGATGGAAACTTTTCCATGAGATGCTTTCTGATTTCCTCCGAAAGATATTCGGCATTGGCGGTTTTTTCGGACGGAACCATTTCGAGTTTTTCCAATTTAGCTTTTTCGGCATCATTTTTTTCAATAAATCCATCTTCCAGCATGCGATCGATCAGCCAGTTTCTTCTTTCGATGGCTTTTTTCTTGTTTTTTACTGGGTGATAATTGTTTGCTCCCTTCGCCAAAGATGCCAAATATGCGCATTGGGCCGTTGTTAGCTCATCTACCGTCTTATCGAAATATATTTTTGCGGCGGCAGCCACACCGTGCGCTCCGACTCCAAGATATATTTGATTTAGGTACAACTCCAGTATGCTTTGCTTGGACAATGCCATTTCTATTCGATATGATAGGATCGCTTCTTTTATTTTTCTAACATAGGACACTTCGTTGTTTTTTATCAGGAATATCCGAGCCACCTGCTGGGTTATGGTGGACGCTCCTTGCGGACGTTTTCCGGTTCCAAGCTGCTGCAGATTCCGAATGGCAGATCTCGCTACTCTCATAAAATCAACGCCCATGTGCTCGTAAAACCGCTTATCTTCTGCCGCAAGAAAAGCATTTATGAGCTTCTGTGGAACTTTTTCGATGGGAATAAAATATCGCTTTTCATAGGAATACTCGCAGAGCTTACTTCCATCTTCCAGAAATACTCGGCTAGCTACATCCGGAGCATATTTCTTGAGAGATGTATGATCTGGTAATTCCAAAGAGAAATAATGCAGTGTTATCAATAACGCAGCCGTTCCTAAAATTGCCGCAACAATCACAAAACACAAAAAACGACGAACTGCGCGTTTTATGGACATCTTATTTATTCTCTTCCTTTTTAAAAAAGTCATCTAGAGCGTACAAAATCGCACGATTTGTTTTATCCCTAAAAGCTTTGGAGTGCAATAGGGTGTTATCCTTCCTATTTGTTACGCAGCCAAGCTCAATTAGCACAGCCGGCAAGTTAACCTTCAGGATTTTTAACTCGACATTGCGGCATGGTCTATTGCTTATCTTGCATATGTTTGGTATGTGCCCCACTAATGCATTCGAAAATCTTCTGGATTTTGAAAGAATCTTGTAATAATTGTCGGCATCTTCTTTCGTATTGTATGGCTCAATTGGATTTGTTAGATGATCGAGATTCGGCAAGGTATACACTGATATTCCCCTTATCTTCCGGTCGTTATTGCTGTCCGTATGCAGCGATATCAGTAGATCCGTCTCTGCCAAATCGATTTTCTTCTTTCGCTCCTCAATTGGAATGAATGAATCGTTGTCCCGCGTAAGGATTACCTTATACCTTCCACTTTTCAGGAGAGCCTCCCGCAATTCTATGGCCATGACCAATGTGATATTCTTCTCGTAGTCTCCACCGGCACTCTTTGTTCCCGGGTCTTTACCACCGTGACCAGCATCAATCGCGATTACTTTCCTTTTATTAACTCTAAAACCAATTTTAATCGAGTTTTGGGTGTATAATTTTTCGGTAAAGATTACGTTTTCTTTCAGAGCAAAAACGAACATCAAAGATGATTCACCGAATTTTTCAAAGAAATATCCCTTTATCACACTATGGTTTATTCTTTTGGTTTTTGGGGCTGACACCGCTTCATTGAATGATAAAATTATCTTTGCACCGTTCGGCAGCAGATACATGCGCGGTGTAAACGATATATTTTCTACAAAATCCACGCAGAAAAAATACTTATCGCCTTCCTTTTTTAGATACACTTTTTTTATTGGATTCGTCTGTCCATCTGATATGCACGGCAGCTGCTCCGTACTTTTTTTTGCGTCTTGTTCAGGCATGACCATAGGTCTTGAATTGACATTATCGTCTGATATGCAGTAGTTATATGTGTAGGTGCAACAAAAACAAGCAACAAGGAATAATATTATATTTTTCAAGGACATAAGTGTTTTTTAGCATTATATTTAACAATATATTGTAGTAGTATTTACAACAAATATATATATAGTATACTAACCACGTCTGTGATAATATCATAGATAATTTTGGTTGTTTATGGGGGATGTCCCCTTTTTGAGATTTTCTGTATATGGACACTGTATATTATACAATTTTGTTCATGTATTTTGCGTGCTTATGCACAGTGGAGAATGTTTTTAATGACGTATTTTTCGGATAGTGTTTCGCATTGGCCTCTGGTGTCAGTTTCTTTTTATAAATCGCATCTTGTTGGCCAGGCCGTGCACGATATTAAAAATTTTAATAAAAAACCGCAATGTTTGACCATTCCCATTGTAAATAGCAATAAATATTATGGGGTAGGTTATGTCGAAGAATATGCTGATAGATTCAGCACATATGGAAGAAATAAGGCTCGCTGTTGTTGACGGCGAGAAATTAGATAAATTTGATTTTGAAACGCCTTCGAAAGTTCAAATTAAAGGAAATATATATCTAGCGAAAATAATAAGAGTTGAGCCGTCACTGCAGGCTGCGTTTGTAGATTATGGCGGAGACAAGCACGGCTTCCTCGGCTTTAGCGAAATACATCATGATTATTTCCAGATTCCAGTTGGAGATCGAGAAGAGCTGGAGGCCCGCATACAGAGCGCCATGGCAGCGCGCGCCGAAGAGGCCGGAGAAACAGAAGAAGATATGGATCAGCGGGAAATATCTCGGCTGCGATATCAGTTTTATAGGCGCTACAAGATACAGGAAGTCATAAAAAAGCGCCAGATAATGCTTGTGCAGGTCACAAAGGAGGAGCGCGGAAACAAGGGGGCAACGCTTACTACATATATTTCCCTTGCCGGAAGATACTGCATCCTAATGCCAAACATGTCCAAAGGAAGCGGCGTTTCTCGAAAAGTATCGAATCCTGTCGATCGTGAGAAATTGAAGTCAATAGTCTCTGGTTTACACACGGAAAATGGAAGCACAGTGGTTCGCACTGCCGGAATCGGGCGATCCAAAACGGAAATAAGGAAGGATTTTGATTATCTTAAGAAATTATGGGACGAAATCAGGGAAATAACTCTAAAATCGACGGCTCCATGCATGATATACGAAGAGGCAAACATCATAAAAAGGGCCATTCGTGATTTCTATTCGAGAGATATAGAATCCGTGATAATTGAGGGAGAAGAAGGCTATAAAATAGCGAAAAACTACGTCAAGAAGCTTATGCCCAGCCATTCCAAGAAAATCATACAGTACAAAGATCCAAAAGTTCCCATATTTAGTAAGTACAAGATAAACGATCAGGTCGATCAGATTTACTCCACCAGAGTCGATCTTCCTTCCGGTGGATATCTGATAATAAACACAACGGAAGCGTTAATTTCCATAGACGTTAACTCCGGCAAATCCACACGAGAGCGCAATGTTGCCGGCACGGCGCTAAAAACCAATCTTGAAGCGGCGGTAGAAGTAGCACGGCAATGTCGTCTTCGAGATTTGGCCGGACTAATCGTGGTCGATTTCATCGATATGGAGGAAAAACGCAATAATTCTCAGGTGGAGCGACTTCTGCGGGAGTCTCTGCGGGAAGATAAAGCGAAAATTCAGGTTGGAGTAATAAGTAATTTTGGTCTGCTGGAATTTTCTCGACAGCGTATGCGTTCCAGTATTGTGGAAGCGAACATGATAACCTGTCCGCACTGTAGCGGAAGTGGAGTCATATGGTCAGATGAATCGATTGCTCTTCAGATACTGAGAAAAATCGAAGAAGCATGCTCTGCGATGGATCTGAGCGAAGTAAACGTGACACTTTCAACTGATGTCGCTTTGTATCTGCTGAATAACAAAAGAGCGTTCATAGCCAGTATTGAAAATCGAGGCTTGAAAATTAATTTCAATATCGATTCCAGTATAGCCACAACCGATTTCAAGATAGCTCAGGTTATAAAATCGCCTAATTCTGGAGCAGCAGAGAAGACCAATAGCGCTCCTTCTGCTGAAAAATCTTCCATAAGCAGTGAAGATAAACATAGAATATACACTGGCGGAACAATTCATACACCAGCAGAGCCGAAAGAAGAAGAAATCTCTCCGGAGATTCCAGAACCAGAAATCACACCAGTAGAGTCTTCTGATGTGACCGCGGATGCGACTGCAGGTGTAACAGCAGACGCAACTCTAGACGCTACTGCAGATGAAGCAGCGAATACGTCAACTGTTATCAACATAAATGTCGCCAAGAAAGGTCGAAATGGATACAAAGGAAAAAGACCGAACAAATTCGAAAAAAATGTCGACGTTGATGCAAAAGATACTCCTGGGGGAACTTCCGAACAAAAGAACAGTGATACTTCCAAGAAAGTGTTTAGCTTGAACGTAAAGAAAAAGAATGATTCAAACGTTCAGAAAGAAAATGAGCAAATCGTCGAGAGCAAACCAGAGAGCGCTGCTGAAGTAAAAGCTGAAGAGAGCAAACCAGAAAGCACCGCTGAAGTAAAAACTGAAGAGAGCAAACCAGAAAGCACCGCTGAAGTAAAAACTGAAGAGAGCAAACCAGAAAGCACCGCTGAAGTAAAAACTGAAGAGAGCAAACCAGAAAGCACCGCTGAAGTAAAAGCTGAAGAAAGCAAAAAAAGTAGAAGTATACAGAGAAGAAATAAATTCCGATCAAAATCAAAGCGCCCATCTACCGAAAAAGAAGTTGGCAGTTCTGAAAACACCAATGCAGATGCATCTGGACAAACTGCCATTCCTGCTGATAAAATAATTTCGAGCGTCATGCCGAGCATTCCACTCATCAAAGGTTCCATAGAAGAGTCACCGGTTATGATAATTTCTGAAAAGCAGAAGGCGTTGGCACAGTTTGTGGGATCGTATTTTTATAAAGAGCCGGGGCTAGAAACTGAAAAAATGAAAGAAGCTCTTAGTGAGTCAGCTAAGAAAAATAGTAAAAACGGCTGGTGGAAGAAATTAATAAAAAAGCCGACGGATGATAATATAATATGAAGAAAACACAAATGGAACCGTTGCATAATGAGATATTTTTTGCAAGAGCTAGAAAGAACGCAGCGCAGGACAGCAGTGTACTAGATGTACATGAGGATTCCTTAAAAGGGGATATTGCGTGTGCTGCAAGCACCGAAGCCAATTGCGAAAAAGAGCCATTATACAGCGGTTCCAAGGTAAGATTTGCTCCGTCTCCAACCGGCTATCTCCACGCTGGAAACATAAGGATCGCCGTCTTTAATTATCTTTTTGCAAAAAAGAATGATGGTGTTTTTGTTCTGAGAATTGACGATACCGATGTCGAAAGGTCGTCTCGGGAATTGGAAAAGCTGATGCTGGAGGATCTCACTTGGGTGGGCATAACCTGGGACGAATTTTACAGGCAATCCGAGCGAATCGACCGATATATTTCCGCCATGGAGCATCTGAAAAACATCGGAAGAATATATCCATGCTATGAAACGAAAGAAGAGCTTGCTCTCAAGAGAAAAGCTCAGGCCATGAGTGGAATTCCGCCGGTATATGACAGGGCGTCTCTTCATCTGGATGATGATCAAAAAAAACAATTGGAGAGCAATGGAGTCAGGCCCTATTGGCGTTTTAAATTGGACGATACAAAATCCGTCGAGTGGAATGATCTGGTGCACGGAAAAATCTCCATTCCGTTGAACAGCGTAAGTGATCCAATTCTTATAAAGCCCGATGGGTCGTTTGTTTATACTTTTGCATCCGTTGTGGACGACATCGACATTGGCATAACGCACATAATTCGCGGAGACGATCATGTGACGAATACCGCAACCCAGATAGATATATTCACGGCAATCTGCGGCAGCAGTCCTGAGTTTGCGCATGTCCCACTGATGTCTTCTCCGGACGGTCAGGAGGTGTCCAAGAGAGTCGGTTCACCTTTTAGTATATGCAACATGAGAAAAGATGGCATTCTGCCGGAAGCTATTTTTAATTTTCTCGCATCGTTGGGGACATCCAATAATTTGGATCCCAATGACACCATCGACACTCTAATCGAGAAATTTAGCTTTGAAAAAATGAGCCTAGCTTCCTCGAAGTTTTATTTGGACGATTTGAAACAGTTGAGCAGAAAAATTCTCAGTGAAAAATCGTTTGAAAATGTAAAAGATTCTCTTCAGCAACTCGAGCTGGAAAATATCTCTGAAGTTTTCTGGAATACCATTCGTGGAAATATAGATACCACTCAAGATGCTGTTTTCTGGCATAGTATTTATTACCAGCGTGACGCTGGACCTGATAATAAAACGCGTGTGCTGCAAGCACTCGAAGATGAGAAGTTTATGAGGTGCATGCTTGATTCCCTCACGGATCCATTTGTTTTTGACGATTGGATTGCGAATCTGAAAAAAGCGTCCGGAAAAAAGGGGAAAGATTTATTTCATCCGATTCGAGTAGTGCTCACGGGAGTAGACCATGGTCCGGAATTGAAGAAAATCACAAGTCTCATGGGATACGATCGCATAAAGCAGAAAATAGAAAAAAGTCTGGAAGTTTTTAAATGAGTAGACTAAAGATTTACAATTCACTATCAAATTCTTTGGAAGATTTCACTCCAATTGACGAGAAAAACGTTCGCTTATACTTATGTGGTCCCACGGTTTACGCAAGTCCGCACATAGGAAACGCTCGCCCTCTGGTTGTGTTCGATGTTCTGTATCGATTGCTCAAGCGTCTATACAATAGCAACGTTACCTATGTCAGAAATATTACGGACGTGGACGATAAAATCAATACAAAAGCAAAAGCAAACAATATCTCCATTGGCGAATTGACGACTGCCGTAATCGATGAATTTCACAAAAATCTGAGATTACTCAATGTATTACCAGTCACTCATGAACCGAGAGCCACAAATCACATTGCCGAAATGCTGGAGATCATAGAAAAACTGATAGAAAACGGATTCGCATACGAAGCTGAAGGTCACGTGCTGTTTCGAGTGAAAAAAATGTCCCAGTATGGGATGCTTTCCAAGAGAAGTCTCGATGATATGATTGCCGGAAGTCGCGTAGAAGTTGCGGCGTACAAGGAAGATCCAATGGATTTTGTCCTCTGGAAACCGTCAGAGAGACTGCCGCATAATGAGATATTTTTTGCAAGAGCTAGGAAGAACGCAGCGCAGGACCGGAGTGTACTTTTGGTACATGAGGATCCAAGCAGCGGATCTGACGACGCCAATTGCGAAAAAGATCCATTATGCAACGATCCAGCCTGGAGCAGCAAATACGGCTACGGTCGTCCTGGATGGCACATTGAATGCTCGGCCATGAGTCGCAAATATCTTGGCGAACAGTTCGATATTCACGGCGGTGGTCAAGATCTGATGTTTCCACACCACGAAAACGAATTGGCGCAGAATTTCGGAGCTTTCGGATGTCTCATGGCCAAATATTGGATTCATAACGGAATGCTGCTGGTGGATAATCAAAAAATGTCCAAATCGTTGGGAAATATCATTTCTCTGGACGATATTTTGAAAAAATACGATGGTGAAGTAATAAGATACGTCCTGCTGAGCGCCCATTATCAGAAAACATTAAATTGGACGGATCAAATAGTCACTCAGTCTCTACAATCCCTGAACAGATTGTATGGTGCTCTCCAGCGCCAACGTGACGTTGGATTCGCTAATGAGAAAACGCCTGTGGTGCAATCACTCGCACACAATGAAGAAGATGCAGAAAGCGAATCCAATATTATGTTAGCACTGTGTGCCAATCTAAATACTCCACTTGCGCTAAAGTGTCTTCATGATATCGCTGATAAAATATACAAAAGCTCCAACCAAAATGAAATCAATGAATTGTGCAATCTTCTGCAAATGGAGTCGAATGTTCTGGGATTGCTCCAGAAAAGTTGCGATTCTTGGTTTAAAAATAATCTATCTGGATCTGGAATGGATGAAAGCGAGATTCAGCAATTAATTTCCGAACGACAAGAAGCTAAAGCCCAAAAGAATTTCAAACGAGCAGATGAAATTCGCGCAAAATTACTGGACAACAGCATTCAAATCGAAGATACAAAAGAGGGCACCATCTGGCGTTCGATTTAAATAAGCAGTAAACGGATCCAATGTTGCGTTGGAGGGAAGGGAAGATGCGTATATTCGGAATTGAGTCTAGCTGTGATGAAACCGCTGCGGCAGCCGTGACAGACGACAGAGAGATATTATCAAATGTAATCTATTCCCAAACACTGGAGCATCTGGCGTATTCGGGTGTAGTTCCGGAAATAGCCGCCAGAGCGCATCTTGAAAAAATTGATCTCGTAGTGAAAAAAGCACTTGCCGATGCCGAGCTGACAGTTTCTGATATCGACGCCGTTGCTGGCACGTGCGGTCCCGGTCTCATCGGAGGAGTAGTTGTTGGAGCAACATTTGCGAAGGCCATGTCGTTTTCTCTGGGAATTCCATTCATTGCCGTCAATCACATAGAGGCACACGCGCTCTGTGCACGCCTTACGAACGACGTAAAGTTTCCATATCTGCTGTTGTTGGCTTCCGGAGGACATTGCCAAATTTGCGTAGCGCATGGCATCGAACAATTCGAGGTAATTGGAAAGACGCTGGACGACTCCGTCGGAGAATCCTTCGATAAAGTTGCAAAAATGATGGCATTGGGATATCCGGGAGGACCAATTGTGGAAAAGCTCGCAAACAATGGAAATCCGGACAGATTCCAATTGCCACGCCCCCTCTGCAGCAAAGATTTGCTGGACTTCTCGTTTTCTGGACTGAAAACCGCAGTGCGAATTACCATCGAAAAGCACATTTCAAACGAACAGGATAAAGCTGATTTATGCGCCAGTTTTCAGCGTACCGTAAATGATGTTTTGTCGTACAAAATGAATGCCGCCCTCTGCTTATGCGAATCGAGAAATATTGATCTTGATGCTGCCGTTATTTCCGGAGGTGTGGCCGCCAACAAATCCATACGAAACAGCATACAGATCATATGTAACAAGCATGACGTTAGATTCTGCGCTCCGCCCATCAATTTGTGCACGGACAATGGCGTAATGATCGCCTGGAATGGCGTGGAGAAAGCATTAGCGAACAAATTCGATAATCTTGACTTTCGTCCGCGTCCAAGATGGCCACTGAAAAGCTAAAGAATTGTGAGCAAATAAACCGGATGCATTACTTTTTTAGATTTTCTCTCTGTTCGCATAATCCGTATTCTCGATTTGACTTGGTATATTGTTATATTTTTCTTAATGCTTTTCTCACAGACGTTGTTTTTTTGCAACACAAAAACACAAATTTATTCTTGAATGTTGCTTAATTTAAGAAAGAATCGCATAATACACTTATTAGTTTTAAGGAGTTCTTTTATGAATAAAGTTTTGTTATCTGCAATCGCAGGATCTTTTTCTATCATGGCGCTTGTAAGCGCAGATCATCCCGCGGTACCTGTTCAGCAGCGTGAGTCTGATCCTGAGCCAGAGGCTCCCGCCGAAGAAGCAAATTCCTGCCCATTCAACGGTGTTTATGCTGCAATCGGTGTTGGTGGAAACTCCTATAAGCATAAAACGGAAGTGAAGCGAACACTCACATTTGATGCCGCTGGCAATCGGACTTCTGGCAGTGTAAGACCAGATGATCATGGTAACAATATGGGGGCTGTAGCCCAATTGTTGCCTGGTGTTGCTGGAGGCAATGATCCTGCCGCTGCCGCTGCCGCTGCTGCTGTTCTGAATGCTCCGGCCCTTGGTGCTCTTCCTGATGGCAGGACTGGACACGCGATTGCTTGGACTAGCGCTATGCAAGATGCGCGTCTCGCTGCCGCACTTAACTCTACTCCTGAAGGTCAAAGCGTTTTAAGAATGACTCATGAATATGCTGTAGAGTTTGACAACGCTCAGCGTGCATTTGACGATGCTAGGGCAGAAGGTTCCTTCATTCGTACTGACAGCCGAAGCCTAAATCATGGTCGCTTCATCGGCACTTTGGCTATCGGTGGCGGAAAAGTTTTTGCAAATAATTTTTACCTCGGCGCAGAAGTGCTAGTCGATTTCGGTTCCTCCAAAGCAAAAGACGGAATCAAGATATCATCAGTAAGTCCGTCTTTAGGAGTGAGACTTGGATATTTCAATCGTAACCTTGAGACATTATTCTACACTAGGGTAGCAGCTTCGCATGTTTCTATTTCGCATGTTTCTATTAAGGCAGAAGATAGCGAGCTTAAAGTTTCGAAGTTTGCTCCGGCTGTTGCTCTGGGCGTAGAAAAGGCGTTTACCAAGAAACTTTCCGGTCGTCTAGAAGGTGAATATAGATTTAGTTCAAGCAAGAAGTTTAATTTCAAAACTCCTCACACCGATGTTGAAGCTGAGGTGAAGACTCGCGGCTGGAACATTCGTGCATTGGCTGCTTATCACATCAACAACGTCAACGGTCTATAAATCGTTTTTGTGTCATCAAAATTGGAAGCGCCACTGTGTATAGCTGTGGCGCTTTTTGTTATGTACACATTCAAGATGAAATGTTGGATTTTCTATTTTCTGGACCTCATGCCCATTCTAGGTCTTGAATGACGCTAATTTGAGTGTTTCCTCGTCATCCAAAGACACTCGTGTCGTGGGAGCGCAGCGACACTTACAGCTTAACACCGTCATATCCAATAATCCATATATGGATGAAATACACAATTTAGTGCAATTTTATTCCAAATTACAAACCCAACTACGTACTAGTCCATCTAGTCCATTGGCAAAGGTAACTGGAACACCGGAGAAAAACTTTTTCTATGATGAACTGTAATTCCATATTCACAAATAGCCTTCATATGAGCCACGGTTCCATACCCAACGTTGGTATCCCAAGAATATTGGGGAAATTGCTCCGAAAGATTACGCATATAATTATCCCGATATTCTTTTGCAATTATAGACGCAAGAGATATTGACAACACTTTGTCATCACCTCGAACAATCGTCTGTATCTCTGCACCTTTTATATTTGGAGCAATATTGCCGTCCACCAGCACGACAGTACTTCCGGCAAATGCTGCATCAACGGCTTCGGCGAGTGCCATATTCGATGCTGAGGCTGAACAAAAGCCAGTGATGCAATCAGCGTAAGCTCTTTCCATGGATAACAGCGATGCTCTCAGTATGTTTAGCTCATCGATTTCTTCGACTGTAGCGTATCCTATGGCATATTTTATTTGATCTGCTGGACAGCCATTGATCCAATCTACTATATTCTGCCGCTGTTTTCGTGTCATTTTCTTGGAATCTCTCACTGGCAGAATATCGGAATTTTTTTCCAGATATTTTGCGAGATCTTCACAGATCCAGACTGCGGCAGAAACAACAGGACCGGCAAGAGGTCCGCGACCAACTTCGTCAATGCCAATGCTATCTTCTATTGCAATACAATTTTCGTTATACCACAAGATATTCACATTAGATCTACTTGCCATCTTTTCGTTTTTCTATAAGACTGGTGCCCTTTTTATGCAACGCGGAAGAAGTTCTATGAAAAATCTTATACACAAACGATGAGACATTGTGTGCTTTTTTTATCTCGCGCTCCAAAGCCAATTGCAGAAATTCAAAAGATGACGCTGCCGACACACTCTCGGCCATAGTGCGGCATCTTTCGGCGAAAATCAGCCAAAAGGGACTCAAAAACAGGCTCAGCGTTGTGAGACTGACGAAAAATTTCACGCCTTGGGCATTAACAAGTCCATTTTTGCTGGCTGCAGAAACCAACATGAACGAAAACTCTCCAATATTCGCCAGCAGTACGCTTATGACGAACGATTCCTTCAGAGAAAACTTACACAAGCGAAGTACGAAAATATTTATGATGGTCTTTCCAAAAGTAACGAATATAAGGGCGGAAAAAATCGTTAGAAGATGCTCCCAGATAAATTTTATGTCCACCAGCAATCCTACGCTGAGGAAAAAAGTCATGAGAAGTAATTCTTCTATTGGCGCAGCTATGATTTTTATTTCGTTCTTCATATTGGAGTTTCCGAGTATCAATCCAGCGATAAATCCACCAAATGGAGCGGATAAGCCTATCAACTCAGCCAAAACTGCGCTCCCGAGACAGATGCCGAATGTAGACATCGTAAGCATTTCTTCGTGTTTTTTTATAAAACCAGTCAACTTATGAATGTGACTATTGCGATATTTCAGAAAATAGAAAATAATTAGCGTGGAAATTACTAGTACCACAGATATTTTAGTAGTATCGTATTCTGTCGTTTGATGTGGTCCAAGGAAATTTATTATTATTACCATCACCAACGCCACAAGATCCTGAGATACCAGTATTCCAAACGTGTTTTCTTCTATGCTATCATCACGTTCACGCAAATATTTTAATGACTTAACCGTTACTGCCGTCGAAGATAACGCCACACAGAACGTCATCAGAACTATCACAGAACTCGATATGAGCAGAAATTCTCCGGTGATCAGCATAACGACATATACCAATGCAGTAGAAAGTATGGTAGAGGCCAGCGACGTTTTCCAAATGTTTTTTACTTTTTCAAATGAAAGCCCAAGGCCAATTGCAAACAACAGGAATAATATTCCCATTTCGGAAAATACTCCAACAACATCCCTATCGACGATGAACTGCAGGCAGGATGGCCCCAGTAAAACACCGGCTATTATATATCCCAAAATGGGACTATACCCCAACGACGACAGTATCAATCCAGATCCCATTGCGCATAACACAACAGACGCTATTTGTGCCACAGTCCAATTCATATCTAATATTTCTCTCAATCAACCCCAAGTAGATCATCGAATACGTTTTTCAAAACGAAGATAAACAAAGTGTAAACTACCATCAGATGGAAGCAATCATACTCAATTTTTTACTTCGTTTTGAGAAAAATCACCACAGAACGATACGTTTTGGAAAAAACAATCGCCAACAACAATCTTCAGATACATTCTACAACATAAACTTTCCGTTTTTATAAAAAATCTGAGAAAACATGAAGCTCCGGTAATTTTTATTTAATTGTTGCTATGGAACAACACTAACTCTGTTCACGAACAATTAATAAAGAGTAAAAGTATATATTTGTGGAGAGGTTGACTGCATTCTCAAACCGCTCAACGCATCATCTTCCATTTTTTAGTATGCGTGCCTTTTCGCGATTCCATTCTCTTTGCTTAATGGTTTCTCGCTTATCTATGTTTTTCTTACCTTTTCCAAGTCCAAGAGATATCTTGACAAATCCCTTCTCATTGAAATATATGCTTACAGGAATCAGGGAGTATCCTCCTTTTTTCAATTGTCCGATTAGTTTGAGCATTTGCTTCTTGCGCACCAGCAATTTTCTCGTCCTAATCGGATTATGATTCATTTTATTGGCAAGCTTATACTCGGGAATGTGCATCTGATACAGAAACAGCTCGCAATCTTTCGATAGCCCAGCATAGGCCTCCGTAAGATTCACCTTATGATTCCGGAGAGATTTTACTTCGCTGCCAAGTAAAACTATTCCAGCTTCTAATTTTTCCAGTATCTCATAGTCGTAATTTGCTCTCTTATTGAAACCTACTTCCCGATATTCTGCCATTATATTAGACCCACTTTTTTCATAACCTCATCTATTTTTGCTTTTAACTGGTCATCAATTGGAGATAGAGGATCTCTCAGTTCGTTTTGCACATATCCCAGACGACTAAGTGCATACTTCACCGGAGCAGGATTTGGAGCATCAAACATGACAGAATGCAGAGGAGCAATCATATCCCTCGATGCAGCGAATCTTTCCATTTCTCCTTTTTTTAGAGCCTGATACATCGTCGTGCAAATTTCCGGAGCAACGTTTGCACTCACGGAAATTATCCCATCCGCTCCAAGCGCAATTGCTCCGCAGGCAGTGGTGTCATCTCCAGCGATAAACGAAAACCCTTCCTTTAGTTGCAGTCTCCAGGAGCTGAATACGGACAAATCGGATCCACACTCTTTGATGGCAGCGATATTCTCCAGCTCAGATAACCTTTTTAATGTATCAAAAGCAATACTGGATCCAACTCTAGATGGATTATTGTACAAAATCAACTTTTTAGATGTTGATGTGCTAAGTTTTTCAAAATGAGTGTATATCTGCTGCTGAGACGGCTTAATGTAGTATGGACATATGCACAGAAAACCATCGACACTATCTTCTGTGTTTTTCATCAAGTCCAAACAATTGTGCGTCGCAGATTCTATAACGCCTGCCACAATCTTCGCCTTTCCGTCTATGATTTTAGCAACTCTCGTTATGATATCTATCTTTTCTGCCTGTGATAACGACAACGTTTCTCCGGTAGAACCACATACAACTATACCGGAAATTCCAGAACTTATCAGGTGATTTATATATTTCTCCAATGACCTAAAATCTACTTTTCCATCAGCAAAAGGAGTTACAACAGCTGCAAAATGACCGCTAAACATTTTATCCCTCTCTATTTAAGTGAAATCCAAAACCCCATGTACAACAGACACTATAATTTAGCCACAAAAAAGTATATATATGCTTAACTACTTCAATAAAGATTATAAATTGTTATGCTGCGATATCAATCTTCTCGATTTGAAACAGATCTGTGTATAATTGCATCTTAGCATGTAGGGTAATGAAAAATGGGAATAAGAATTATCGCTGGAAAACACAAGGGACTCCACATTGACGCTCCACGCTCTGCAAGGCCTACGTTATCTCGCTTTCGGGAATCTATTTTCGATATTTTAGAATCGTTTCAAATTGACCGTGAATTTGGTGAGTTTTTTAGTGGAAAAATAGTTCTCGATTGCTTTGCCGGATCAGGAGCATTGGGGTTGGAAGCCATTTCTCGAGGAGCATCACATGCGTATTTTGTTGATCGAGATAGAAGTGCCATATCTGTTTTGCACTCGAATGTTAATAAATTAAATACTCAGGAAAACAGTGCGATTATTTTTTCTGATATAGATAAGCTGAAATTTTCGAAGAAAAATCAATGTTGTAATGTGGCGTTTTTGGATCCACCGTATTTCGAAAACATATCTATAAAGCGTACTGTCGAACATCTTTCGGATGTTGGTTGGATATCTGAAAAAACAATACTTGTTATTGAGCAACACATTCATTCAAAGGATTCCCTGGATTTTATAGAAAAAATAAAATCAAAAACCATTAATAATTCCATCTTTACCATTGGCGTTTTTAACCAATAGTTAACGAAGCGATGCTAGCTTCGTTGCATGAGGTGGTTTTGAAATGCATATAATCGTTATTGGTGAAAAATTAGAAGACTATTTATTTGAAATCATAAGATTATCGAATAATCTTGGTTGTGAAGTCAAATTTTTTAAGAAGAATTGTAATATCCCATTAAACGAGAAAGATATTATTGTAATCGAGAGCAGATTGGCCAATATATTTTCGTGTGACATACAAAATCATGTTATTTCAGTTACTTCTACTACAGGTTATAAAAAAACTTTTTTAAATGAAACGATTGTTGGCTTGGCTCAGATGCACGAGATACATAAAATAATGGAAAAAATAGTCAGTGATCTCATGTGGCCCATAGCATCCGATATGTCTACCATAAAAATATTCCAATTGGCCAAAAAAATCGCACCAACAGACGCAACTGTATTAATTACAGGAGAAACCGGGACGGGAAAAGAAGTGGTTGCAAAGTATATTCATGGCAATAGCGATCGTGCAAACAAAAGCTTTGTGGCGATAAATTGCGCTGCCATTCCGGATCAACTGCTGGAATCCGAGCTATTCGGTCATGAAAGAGGCGCGTTTACAAATGCATTTCAAAAGAGAATAGGAAAATTTCAGGAAGCTAACTTTGGAACAATTCTTTTGGATGAAATAAGTGAAATGTCCTTACTACTGCAAGCAAAATTACTGCGTATTATTCAGGAACGGGAAATGTCGCCTTTGGGAAGTAATTCGAATGTGAAATTGGATGTGCGTATTATAGCCACCAGCAATAAAAATCTGAAACAAGCGGTTGTTAATGGAACTTTTCGCGAGGATTTGTTCTACAGATTGAATGTCATAAACATAAATATCCCCAAACTTGCTGATAGAGTAGATGATATCATACCTCTTGCTAAATTTTTCTGCAGAAAGTACTCGAACGGCAGTAAAGCACTTTCACTTAATGCTCAGCAGTTTTTGCGTTCTGAGAAATGGAACGGAAACATTCGGGAATTGGAAAACGTTGTGCAGAGAAGCGTTCTTTTATCTTCTAACGATGTTTTGGATGAAAAAGACATCATTCTGGATACAATTAGCCGAAATACTAATGATAATTTTTATAAACCAAAAACTCTCGAACAAACTGAAAAAGAAGTAATTCTCGAAACGTTGCAAAGATTCCACGGAAACAAAACACAAATGGCGGAATCACTTGGAATATCAGTAAAAACACTAAGAAATAAAATAAATCTGTACGAACGTTAGAGAAACCAAGCGAGATTTTGATAAAGCAATGAATTAATCAGCTGTATATTTGAATTTCTCGTATTCTGTTGCTATATCGCTGTCCTTTGCCTCTTTTTTTCTGCGAAACACACCGAGCGTGTCCACACGGTCTACAACATCAACGTACTTAAGTATCGAATGATAATGTTCCCGATTCCAAAAATCGTGCACCATTATGATCGTATCCGGCTTTGTGTTCAATAGCACCGAAAGAATGCAAGCAACTCGAAATCTCCCATCGACAAGAACAAGATCGCTGTTCTTCGCGTCCTCTATAGAAAACACGCTTGATGAATAGTTTGGATATCTTGCACGTCCTGAGCTGTCTTCAGGCCATCCCCAACCTTTTATTTTACCTATATCTACATGATGGAGGGACAATCGTACCGAATTCTCGTTGTTCTTTATAACAGGGAAATCAGCTACCATATGATCGAACCACTCTTTGCTTGAATCAACGCTAATGACAGGAACACCGAAATACATCAAAGCTGCAATCGTTGATCCTCCACTACCAAACTCAAGATAACGTGTAGCATCGCTGAGATATTTCTTGAACATATTCCTCTCATTGAAACTCATAATCCACGTAAAATTTTCATACAATGCAGAAAGAACACGGGAGTTAGGAGGAATGCCAGATTTAAGAAGAATGCGTGATTTAGGAAGAACGCTGGGTTTGTGAGAACAAGCTGGCTCCGTTGCTACCGCAAGAGAGCATACACCAAAGACTAACACCGAAACAGTTGCAATCAGTTTTTTCATCATTTTCTCCAAACTTTCATTGTCCGGGGCGAGAGGATTTGAACCTCCGACATCTTACTCCCAAAACGAGCTCGCTACCGGACTGCGCCACACCACGCCCATATCTAACGCTAGACTAATGACAATAACATTTCAATATAAATTATTGCAATAACATGCGGTTATTTTGTAAAATTTTAATAAAATCACCTCTATCAATCAATTAAAATTCCAACACAAAAAACGGTTATGATGTATCCTTAAGGCGTAAAAAGCGCTTATCATCACGACCGATTCACATTCACCACGCAAACGAAGCGATTTTTCAGCGCATCCGACAAAAGAGGCCAAAGTTACACACGAGCCTAGATGAAGCCGCTCAAAATTGCGCCAAAGCCGCAGGTCACCATCTACGTACAATCCCCGGCGAAGCCAAGAATCCACGCGTTCCCCGACGCGGCGCACCAAGGACGAAGAACAATGAAATCATGTGCTCCTTAGGAACAGTAAAGAAATAACTCGAACAAATTATTTAAACAGCACGCAGAGACTCCGTGCTTTAAAGAAAAAACCTGCCCATGTTATTCCTTAGCTAATCCTTAAAGCGTCATTACTTACTTATCTTGCGATGACTCTCGATCTCCCTTTATGGTCAACGATCAGCAGAGCCAGTTGTCCAACACTTAGAGGAGCATCCATTCCTTGTACAACGGTTTTCAACTTACCGGAGTTAAGTCTTACGATATATTCCAATCCATCTTGTGATTTCAATGCTTTTTCCGCCATTGCTCCACCAACGGCACCCAGAACAGCGCCTGCGGCACCAGTAGCATATCGAGCATTTCCGCCACCGATTTGGGCTCCAGCTAACCCTCCGATAAGGCCTCCAGCCAATGCGCCAGTCTTATTATCTTCCAGGTAGTCGCCTTCTTCGACCGCGACTTTACGCACTTTTACGACTACGCATTCGTAGGTATCGTTTGTCGCTCCTATTTTTCTCGCATCATAACTTGAGGATGAGATGTTTCTGGCACATCCTGAAATAATCACAACCAACCCACATAAAGCAATCGATAAAAGTAAAACCTTCTTCATAATAATAACTCTCTCCATATCATAAGTAAAAAAACAAGACACGTCTGGAGTGTACTTTAAATGAGTGCAAAAGTCAAGAGAATAATTGGTGGTACCGCGAACGATCTATCTATCATGGTTGACTACAATTATGCTAGGGTTATCGCCTGGGGTTTTATGGGTACATCAAAGCTATGATTATTCTTGAGTTTGAAAAAATAATTTTTGAATTGGACGCAAAGATAAAAGAACTGAAAAATCTCGACACCAAAGATTTAAAAATGATAGAAGAGATCAAACGCATTGAATCAAAACAGAAAAAACTCCTAAAAAAGATATACTCAGAGCTATCTCCTTGGGAAAAGGTTCTGGTAGCAAGACATCAGGAGCGTCCAAAAACATCGGATTATGTCAGCATTCTTGTGGATGACTTTGTTCCGCTTGCAGGAGATCGAACCTTTGGCAATGATCTTGCAATTACGGCTGGCATCGGAAGATTTAAAGGCGTGTCGGTCGCGGTTCTCGGACATGAAAAAGGAAAAGACACCGAAGAAAGAATTAAACATAACTTCGGTATGCCACATCCGGAAGGCTACAGAAAAGCGTGTCGTCTCATGGATCTGGCGGACAAATTTAATCTGCCTCTAATTACTTTCATAGATACTGCTGGCGCATATCCGGGGGTTGGAGCCGAAGAGCGTGGACAGGCAGAGGCCATAGCCAAATGCATAGAAAGAGCATTGAAATTCAAAGGCCCAATAATTGCAACGATAATCGGCGAAGGAGGATCCGGCGGAGCTGTAGCTCTTGCCGTAGCTAATACGATTTTAATGCTGGAACACTCTATTTATTCGGTGATTTCTCCGGAAGGATGTGCATCCATTCTCTACAGGGCTCCGGAAAAAGCAATGGATGCAGCAAATGCATTGAAACTTACAGCTCAGGATCTTCTGAAGTTCAAAATGATAGATGGCATTATAAATGAACCGCTGGGGGGAGCACATCGTGATCCAGACTTTATAATAAAAGCAGTTGGAGAAAAAATAAAAGCATCGCTTCTGTCCTTATCGAATGCCGGCAATCTGAAGGACCATAGAAGCAATAAGTTCTTGGATTTGTGTCGAAATTATGGGGAGCAGTGATTGCATCACACGCATTTGATGCTTCGCTACAGCAGAGTGGTACCACCGTTACGTTGGTTGGTGATAAGTGGAGAAACGAATGATAGAAGTAAATAAAAAATACGGAACGATATTGGGAGCAGTTGGAAATGTATTGGTCTGGTATAATTTTGGCCTACTAATGCCATTTTTAGTTGTTATAGCCAAGAATTTTTTCTCCATTGGAAATCCGGAATTTTATTCAGTTATAAGCTTGCTGGCCGTATCGGTTGGATTATTCCTTCGCCCTGTAGGATCTGCTATTTTCGGTCCCATTGGTGACAAAATTGGTCGTCAACGCGCCATCTCTCTCTCCATACTCCTGATGGCCGTTCCAACCATATGCATGGGACTATTGCCGAACTCCAATGCATGTGGAATTTATGCGCCCATAATATTCGTTTTTCTGCGTTGTTTGCAGGGCATATCCATGGGAGGAGAGTACACGGCAGCGATGGTGCATCTTGTGGAACTAGCTCCAAAAAATCGAAGAGGATTCTACGGATGTTTCAGCGACGCCGGATGTCAGATAGGCGTTCTACTGGCCGGACAAGCGCTGTTCACCCTCTATCTATTCTTTACGGAGGAAGAAATCTATAGCTTTGCCTGGAGATATCCATTTTTGCTAGCGATTCTCCTAGTGCCATTTGCATTTATTACCGTAAAAGAAGAGGAGTGCAAAGAAAAGGCTGCGCCACAAGAGCCAAAACCATCTGTGACCAGCTCGTTGATAAAGTATAAAAAAGAAATAATATGCGCAATCGCCATAACGTCCTTCAGTGCCATTGGATTCTACACTCTACTAACATTTTTCCCATATTATTTTGTGAGAGAAGGATTCCTAACACTGCAAGAGGCCACCAAATGCACTATGTATGCGAACATCGTCATTACGATTATAATTTTCTGTTGTGGATATCTCTCTGACATATTCAAGCGGAAGCCGTTTCTCATAGCCGGCATGATCGGAGTCCCATTGTCCGTGTACTATATGTTTCTGTCCAGTGGAAAATCATTTGCTTTTCTAATGATCATGAATGTGGTATATGGCATATTCCTAGGAATGTACTATTCCTGCAGAGCGGCGTTTTTCTCAGAAGCATTTCCAAGACATGTGCGATGCACGGCAGTGTCGCTGTCACTCAGTTTAGCTCAGGCGATCTTCGGTGGATCGTCAACCCTGATAATGAACTACATTATGTCCATCTCGGAGAATTTAGCCATACTTCCCATAACAGTTGTGGCAATCGGCGGAATTGTCGCTGTCCTAATGATACAGGATAGAACTGGAAAAGAACTCATCGAATAATCAAGCTCACTGCCATTTCGAAATAAATTTTTTGATTATTTTTTTAAAAACACTCGACAAATACGCGCGAACATGACATGCTATTTTCAGTAATTTTATTTATTAAGGAGAAAAACATGGAAAAAGTTACCGTATATGTTTGTTTGTTGGGCAGTGTGTGTTATTCGCTGTCGTTAAATGCTGCAGATGGAGAAATTGATCCCAAATTTGAGGTTGATAATGGACTTGGTGGCGATTCTCGCGTCGTCCATAGATTACTGCGTATGCTTCCTAAAGAGAAGATTCGAACCGTAGTTGGAACGGGTATTGTGCAGCCTGTGCCAACAGCTAACCCCTCGGGTATAGACGCAACACCTCGTTTTGACCGTATTGTTCGCCATGCTCCGGCTCAGGGAATACCACCTCGGTTGGATATAGCTGAAGCGATTCTTGGGAGCGAACACGTTGGTAAAAACAGCCGCGAAACCGCGGCGCGAACTCAGGTAGTGATGCGTCCAGCGAATGTTCGGAAATTATTGAACATAATTCCGGTTATTTGCGAGAATCTGGAACAAGTTGGAACAGAAATAACGGTGTATCGAAGGGTCGGGCTAATTAACTTGCACGGTGCTGAAGTGCTGTTAGATGCTCTGGCCCGTGGTATTGACGGCTTAAGCCCCAACGGAAAAGCGCAGGTAAGTATCATGGTACACTTTGACGTCACCAAAGATGAATTCGATAAAGAAAGAGCACTGACGGACATTAAGACCAAAGTTTACCGTCTGCTGAAACACGGTATCGCTTTGATTAGAACAGAGTTTCCGAAAGATACTAAAACAGTCTTGAATACCGGGACAACATAATGATAAGTACAGGAAAGAGAGGAAAGCGGAGGGTCTGGTCGTTTTGCGCGTGGCGTTTTCTGAAAAGGAGTAGCGACAAAGTTGCGGCAGAAAGAACATGCGGAGCGCTTCCGGATGACTTTAAATTCTCCAGGAAGCCGCGTTGATCCGTTTATATGAATGCCACAAACGAATAAATGGTTGTTTGTGTTATGGAAATTAAAATCAAAAAACATTGACTTTGTTTATCACTAGTGATACAATATGTGCTATAGTCGACTGCGGAGGAAAAACACATGGCAACCATTGAACAACGAGTGAATATTGCACTTGACGGTTCGACTTTGGGAATTATCAAGCAGATAGCAAAGAATACGAAACAATCGATATCGAAAGTATGTGTTGATTTTATCAAAAAAAGAATTGAGGACGACGAAGACGCATATTATGTAAAATTAATCAGCGAAATGGAAAATATCGATTCCAGGCCAAGAATTAGTTCTGAAGAAATGCATAGGCGACTTGATGAGCTACAGGATTGAATATCTCGAAGAAGTATTTGTTCAGTTATCCAAAATTCCGAAAAATATAAGAAACGCGATAATGAGCGCGATCGATGGGAGATTGACAACTGACCCACATAGATTCAAACCACTGGCACACAATCTAAAAGGATTTTATAGGATGCGAGTTGGTAACTATCGTGTCATATATCGTATTCGGAACAAAGAAGTTGAAGTTTTAATCGTGAAAATCGATTCACGAGGAAAAGTCTACGATTAAATCGTTCCACTGCGGAACAAATCACTCGAAAAATTTTTGTTGTCTATTGCTAAGCTCTGACCGGCACTAATGCAATAGCATATTACAGCTACGTGCCATTTCGAAATAAATTTTTGATTATTTTTTTTGAAAAATACTTGACAAATATACGTGAATATGATATGCTATTTTTAGTAATTTTATTTGTTAGGGAGAGAAACATGGAAAAAGTTACCGTATATGTTTGTTTGTTAGGCTGTGCGTGTTATTCGCTGTCGTTAAATGCTACAGAGGGAGAAAAGACGATTTCCCCTTTGGCTGCGGCGATGTCCGGAGTGACGGAGGCTATGGCTTTTAACCACCGCCCGAACGGAGTTTCTGCGGGGATGGTCAAAAACGCTGTGGCGATATCGACCGCCGCGCGGGCTCTTGTTGAGAATCTAAAGTGCATCAATCTTGAGAATGAAGCGATAAATTTTACCGAACTGAATTGGGTGTTGGTGCATTTAAAGGAAGCTATAACGATATTGAATAGTGGCGCTATAGACGAAAAAGCTGCGACCCAAGCTCTTTACGACTTAGCGTATGCTATGACACGTGTACGAAAGCATTTACCGGAATATGAGGCATCGCAGGTCCTCCACCAGCGGATTTCTGCGGAAGACACAAACGCGGCAGCACCCCCGGTGACGGGAATACAGAAGGGGCATGTCGGGATGAATCCAGGAGAGAAACCTGAATTGCTGAAGCCACTTCTGGACCGTACGACCGCACAGGCAGCGATGGGAGACGACGGGGGAACATACCAATGGCGTGAGGGGACTTATTTTATGGGGAGTCCCGCGCACGTTGAGGAAGTCAGCAAACAAATATCTGTAGTGCTGGAGCTTACTGCTGCCAGCACTAACCGGACGGCAAAAGTCCGCGAACGAGGAGCACAGCTGGTAAATGCGATGCGCGCTATTTGTGGGTACGCTGCCGAGCACCCGTTTGACGATGCCAGCCTTGCAAAAAGATTATTTGCGAAAGGAGGACAAGCTTATTCGAGATATGCGAGCATATTAAGCGACTTGTCCAGTGCTACCGATGAGCTATTACGCTGTGCGGATACTAGGCCTGATTGGTTTGGTGCACCGGAGCGAGCGGAACCGCCGGGAGACCGCTTGTTCGTTGGAAGTCTGGGAAAAGCAACTCTGGAGTACTATTTGTGCTACGTCCACGCGTGCGTGTCGGCGTTTAAAAGGAGGCTGGAGCAAGAAGGAATGTTATAGCGCGGTACAGCCGATCTTAGCAAACCTCGAAGCCCAGTTCGGGAATTGACTTTTGTCACTCGCATTTGAACCATTCCGTGACGTAAAATATTGAAATTATGTCGCTGCATTTTGCAAGGCACTGGAACGACTGAAAAATGAACGGGCAGCTTCCGTGTTTAAGGAGCCGCCTCGCTCGGCCCAGAGTCCTTTGAAACCTACTCTATACACCTTCAAGTCTCGTGAAAGTATCGCTGACAACTTAATTTTGCTCTAAACTAGCGTTATAGCATAAAATATTTTCCAGTTTCTGTTGGATGATATATTGTTTGTAAAAAAATGAAAAGATAACACTTTGTCGGCTCGCGTCACAAATATTGCAAAAATCGACAAGAACACTTGCGTTTTTTAAAATAATGTGCTATAAGATATAGTGTGTTTATTATTAATGGAGGTTCAAATGAACGTTTTGAAAATTATAGTTGCTTGTGTTTGTTTTTCTATGTGTGATGCTAATGCTATTACATATGAGACCTTTGAAAAACTTTTGAATTCGTTTGCTTGCCAAGTTGACGATGCTTGCCCTGTTGTATACTCTGAACATCTGAAACTGACTAAATTTTACTGCGATATGGCGGACGCGAAGGCTATTTTGCAGGAAAATAAAAATGGTATCACTGACAGACTAGCTAAATCAATAGAGGGTAATGCAAATAAATTGCTTGACGGCGTGATGTTTGAAAAATTTGGAAAATACCAGCTCCAGTCGATCATTGAAGCTATTAGATCATTTCAGTCAGCAAGCGTTGGTAACTGGGACGCCAACGCTCTGCAAGATAAGCATAGTGACCTGTACGAAGTATTGATAAAAGCTATCTCTCTTGATGAGCAATAACTGTTTCGACCGCACCAGCTCTGTAGGTACATCTAAACCTGTGACGCCGCTATATTGTACAACAGACGTCGCTGCTGAAGACTACGCCATCCTCCGACGGATCCATCTGCCGTGCCAGATATGATTCTTCTCCGGAGGATTACGACAAGCATTACCAGCGGGAGCGTTACCAGGACACGGGCTGCCATGATTAATCTCCATGGCCTTAACACCCCAGGAGTTCTGCGATGCTCTGATTTTTGAGTTGATCTATAGAAAAATGCGCCGCAAGTCTCTCTCCACCAGGTACCATAATATCAGAAAATGATAAAATTTCCGTTAATGGTTGA
>BNWJ01000002.1 GCA_025998735.1 Alphaproteobacteria bacterium
TCCATCATCATATGTTACGCCATACAAGGTGTATGTAGTACCGCTAGTAGCTGTCGACCACGTACCAGCCGGATCTGTGCTCACCAATATGATTCCCGCATTGCCAACAGCAACGAATTTTCCATCATCATATGTTACGCCATACAAGGTGTATGTAGTACCGCTAGTAGCTGTCGACCACGTACCAGCCGGATCTGTGCTCACCAATATGATTCCCGCATTGCCAACAGCAACGAATTTTCCATCACCATATGTTACGCCATTCAAGTAGTTTGTAGTACCGCTAGCAGCTGTCGACCACGTACTAGCGGAATCTGTGCTTACCAATATGGTTCCATTCACGCCAACAGCAACGAATTTTCCATCATCATATGTTACGCCATACAAGGTGTATGTAGTACCGCTAGTAGCTGTCGACCACGTACCAGCCGGATCTGTGCTCACCAATATGATTCCCGCATTGCCAACAGCAACGAATTTTCCATCACCATATGTTACGCCATTCAAGTAGTTTGTAGTACCGCTAGCAGCTGTCGACCACGTACTGGCGGAATCTGTGCTCACCAATATGGTTCCATTCACGCCAACAGCAACGAATTTTCCATCACCATATGTTACGCCATACAAGGTGTATGTAGTACCGCTAGTAGCTGTCGACCACGTACTGGCGGAATCTGTGCTCACCAATATGGTTCCATTCACGCCAACAGCAACGAATTTTCCATCACCATATGTTACGTCATTCAAGTAGTTTGTAGTACCGCTGGTAGCTGTCGACCACGTACCAGCCGGATCTGTGCTCACCAATATGATTCCCGCATCGCCAACAGCAACGAATTTTCCATCACCATATGTTACGCCATTCAAGTAGTTTGTAGTACCGCTAGTAGCTGTCGACGTCCATGTCATGTCTTCTCTAGGAGCCACCACAATCTTCACAAGGTTTTTGTGCGGAAATTTTAGTGTGCCGCGCGTTGTGTTGCCAATTGCGGATTCGGTGTACGTCAGAATCTTGCTGGGACCGGCGATGGTGCCGTTGTAGGAGCTGCCATCGAGGAATTTTTTGGTTGTATCGGTGTAATCTATGCTGAAATCGATCTTGTCAGACTCCACCATGGGAATTTCGGACATATCGTTGTCGAATCCCAGATACGTGAGCTCTCCTGGCTCGAAGCAGTCTGGCTTGGTCACCATCAGAATCACAGCCTTTTTCTGGTCTACTTTGGACGGCTGAGGTAATATCTGGTCGTCACCTGCGCTCCCAGGATCATCGCTCCAGCTTTGAAGCAGATTGTTCGCCCATTCCAGCGGGATAAATAGGAAATTACTGACATTTCTCGGATCTGAGGGCGTGGCGTAGGAAAACGCACCGGCAAGCCCCTCCAAATCCGCCGTCAGCTCCACAATATTGTATGGATTCGGCTGAAATGTCTCACAATCCTTCTCACATCTCATACTGAGTAGATTCGCATATACCAAATAACACGGCCTGAGATTCATTTGCCGAAATGGATTGCCTGACGGATCATTCGTAGCAAGCAGATCCCCCTTGGAGGCGTAATTTTCACCATATGAATGCGTTGTATCTTGATCTCCCGCCCGGCACATTATGCTGGTTACCACTGGATATGTGGTCTGTACCAATGAAGCATCCTTTTCGCCTCTTGTGCCGTATAAAATCGCTCCAATAATGTAGGGATTCGTGCCAAAGCCATCGCTAAGTGGAACTGCAGCTATCGTCCAAGCTTCTCTGCTTGCTGGAGTAGTCACTTTCCCCGAATATGGCACAACTCCGACATAGACTCCCTTCGTGTGATAAAATTCTTCGAGAAATGTCTTATATTCCGCGGATATTTCGCCGGTGGGACTTCCATCGCATGTGGGGACCGTCAGTATGATGTCCACATTGCAAACGGCCGGAACGGCGTAGCCTGTGCCTGTCCTGTGAATGTTTTTCTCATTATTATCATATGTCGATATGGCTTCGATTTTGTCCTCAACAATCGCCAGCTGTAAGCCGGCCGTACCCGAGGGAGTGGTCTGGTGCTTTAGCGATATAAAATTGAGATATCCGCCGCCCTTGTCCACCTCGAGATCGTACTTGAGGTCAATACTCGGATTCGCCTCCAATGCCGGACCAAGCCCTCCGGACGGCGCAAGCTTGTCGTTGAGAGCCGTTGCCTTTGTCACAGCATCCGTCTGACTAGCAGCATCTCCTTGAATATACTGCGATCCTGGATTCCACCATTTGGCCGCCTCCAGCGCCACGAGCTTTGCGATATTGTCGTAGCTGTCGGAACTTGTATCGAGTTCCATCTTTATTGAGTTTGCTTTTGAAGTGTCCACAATGTACTTTATGCCTATCAGAACCACCGGAAGAAGCGCCGTCAGTAAAATCATGACGTAGCCTGATACTTCGCGCTTCCATCTGTGCCGTAACTTCATGCGCATCCCTGCATTGCCTCCACGATGCATGATATGCGCTCAATCCTTAATTTTCTGTCATCAACGTGCCGTCAACGTGACGTTGGATCCGTTTACTATACCAAATAAAATAGTGTAAAGGTTCAAACACATATGATACGGAATATGTGTTTGAACCCTTACATCATTGGTCAAGTTTAGACTATGCCGCCTTAGGAAGCTCGTAGTTGATAATTCGATGATTATCTTCCGTTATGGAAAATCTTATTTTAATTCTACTGGATGGAAGAAAGCTATCAATGATTTCCGGCCATTCTATGATTGTTATGCAGTTTTGAAGAGCCTCCTCCAATCCAAGTTCATGGAATTCGTCAGAAGATTTGATTCTATAGCAGTCGACGTGCCATATTTCCGCAACATTGCATTCATAAGTTTGGATAATGTTGAACGTTGGACTGGATACATCTGATATCTTCGGATTAATGCTTTGCATTAAAAATTTTGCAAAAGTTGTTTTTCCGTATCCCAGATCTCCGCAAAGACTAAAGCACGTGCCTTTTTTCGCAAATTTAGAAAATGATTGGGCGATCAGCTTTGTGTCCTCTTCCGAAAAAGATAAGAAAGTTCCGGACGTATCTGTTTTATTCACTACCATTCTACCCTCCTATAACTCATTGATTCATACACATGATCCGGGCGGATATAATCGCACTGTTCCAAATCAGCCAATGTTCTGGAGAGTTTTAGAACTCGATAATAACCGCGAGCGGAAATCTTAGCTTTATCAACACATTTATACAGTATTTCTTTGGCATTTTCAACGATATATTTTTCCAATTCCTGCCCATCGGCTTCCGCATTCGTTTTTATGTGCACGCCTTTGTATCTATCTGCCTGGATATCTCGTGCAGACATCACACGTTTTCTTATGACCGAAGATGGCTCTATGTCCTCTTTTGACTGAGCAAAATCCGAGATTTTAACATCTGGAACATCGATGAAGATGTCTATTCTGTCCAGCAGAGGACCTGAGATTCGTCTAAGATAGTCTTTTCCGCACTTGGGAGCAAGATTGCATTCTTTTCCGTCAACGCCGAGATATCCGCAGCGACATGGATTCATGGCGGCAATCAATTGTATGCGTGCCGGATATGTTATGTGATTATTGGCTCTGGAAATGGTGATTTTTCCTGTTTCCAGTGGCTGTCGAAGAGATTCAAGCGCAGCTCGCGAAAACTCCGGTAGCTCGTCTAGAAATAATACGCCCCGATGCGCCAACGAAATTTCTCCTGGTTTCGCATGCATTCCACCTCCCACAATCGACACAAAAGACGCCGAATGATGGGGAGATCGATACGGCCGCTCGCTCACCAGTCCAGTTTCCGATATTTGTCCGGCAAGACTGTGGATCATGGTGACCTCCAGCGCCTCCTCCGACGAAAACGGTGGGAGAATTCCGGGTACCCGCGACGCTATCAGCGATTTTCCCACTCCCGGAGGTCCAAGCATCAGCATATTGTGTCCACCGGCAGCGGCGATTTCCATGGCGCGTTTGGCTACCAGCTGTCCTTTTATGTCGCTCATGCATCCGTGGTTTGACGCTCCGTGAGTTTCATCCATGTCGTTTAATGTAATTTTCGGAAGAATCTGCTCTCCCTTGAAATGATTTATCATGGATAGCAGACTCCTGGGAGCCAATATGGAACTTTCTCCGGACCAGGCCGCCTCCTGCGCACATTCTTCCGGACACACAATGATTTTTTCGTTTGATTTCGCCCAAATTGCCGCCGGCAGTATTCCGGGAACTCTGGAAATATTACCGTTGAGGGACAATTCACCCAGAGCAACCACATTATATATGTCATCCTGGGATATTATGTCCATTGCTGCCAACAGAGCCAACGCGATGGGCAAATCGTAATGACTTCCCTCCTTCTGGACATCTGCCGGAGCTAAATTGACTGTAATCCTCTTGGACGGCAGCGAAATACCCATGGAATACAAGCATGCGCGGATTCTTTCGCGGGATTCGGCAACGGTTTTATCCGGAAGACCAACAACAGTAAACGCCGGAAGTCCGTTTAGCACCTGTATTTGAACATCTATTCCTATTGTCGATATTCCCAAAAAGGAAACCGTTTTTATGCTGGCATGCACTACTTCGTCCTATCTCTCTTATTTCTCTCATTTATTTTTACGTACGCCACGACTTTCTCGACTCCGGAAGTTGTTCGAGCATGATTCAATACGACATCTCTCTCGTAACTGCTCTGGGCCGTTCCACATATGTACACAACGCCCTTTACCGTGGTGATGTCGTAGTTCAGCGATTGCACATTACCGTCAAATGCTAACGACGACTTGATTCTGGAAGTTATGCTGGAGTCAATGGCCAGATTCTTCCCCGTTGGGGCAGATTGCACTTTGGTTTCGTCGAAAACCTCTCCAATTCCCTCTATGCTTCTTATCAGCTCCATCGCTTCTACACACTGCGCTTCGTTTCTCATGTATCCTATTACAACGACCATGCCGTGCTTAACGCATAACTCAACTCTATCTAAAATATCTTTATTTTTGTTGAGTAATTTGTAATTTATTTTGGCCTGAATTTCGTTATCGGATAACGATCCCGAAATGCCCCCCTGATTGCGCACAGCAGTGGTTCCTACAACGACAGTACCTCCCACAATCCAGGTCACAGGATCACATGCAGTGACAAACAGCAGCGACGAAAGTATGATCGCTTCGAACAATGTATTAGCTTTCATGAAAATGCTCCCCCACACATTTGCAGATTATACAGGCTCCCAACATTCATTGAAACAAAAATTTTGAAAGAAAAGATTACAATTTTGTGTGCAATTCCATGGCTAGATATCCAGATTCATATACTTGACTGCCCGCCAGTATACGCGCAATTGGCATTTTTTGCAAGTCTTTTGAAAAATTTTTGCAGAACAACTTTCGTTTTATGGTATTGCGATCCAGAAAAAAGCATCCATCTTCAACAAAACACACAATCAGCATACGTCGTGTTGTATAATAACCTCATATATTTTATTGGAGTTGTGAATGCAATGGAGAGAGGAGTGCATTATCCTTTCGCTGAAGGCTTTTTCGGAAAGTTCCCGAATCGTAACGGTGTTTAATAAATCTCCGGGAAAGACGTCAGGATTGGTGAATGGAATGAAGGCGTCGATTCAACCGGGCGACGTGAGCGATGTCTGCTGGAGGGGACGTAGCGCTGAGCGTCTTGGTACTCTGACGTCCGCACAAAAATCTCAAGGCGGCTATTTTATGGACAAGCGTAGCACGACTGCAGCAACTTTTGTAACAGGAGCCGAAGCGCTTTGCTGCTCAACGGCTCTAAAAAAACAAATGACTGATTATTTCTTAGTTTCTAATAAAGCTATCCAAGCACGTTGCACTTCTGTATTGCGATAAGAATCATGAAACCCGACAAGCTCTGCAGCTATTGGGTTATCTTTTTTAGAGAGTTTTCTGTCGCTAAATCTTTTGGTACACATAGACCCAATGTTATAAAACAGTTTACTTGGTCTACCTCTGCTATTATTAAAATTCTCAATATTTATTGGATCATAGCAATAAGTTCGGTCATCGATAAGATATATCCCATATTGATTACCAAACTCTAGGTCATCATGAAAATTTATATAAGAGCAAGGAAGCATGCTCATTATGCACTCTTTATTCTGGCTGGTCAAATTTGGCCATATAAGCGCCTGTCTAGCATGATTAAATTCATGAAACAAACGTTCAGTATGATCAAGCTGTTGAATTCCAGTCCGACAATATTCACTATTTGACATGCGAACGCAGATATAGTTGTTCAGATCGAGGGTGTCGGCATTTTTGTTGAAAACCACACACATTTTTTCCATCCCAATTGTTCCATTACGAGCAAAGCCGCTATCGAATTCAGGATGGGTGTACCCATATGTAGCCAAAAACGCCTTTCGATTTTCCTCGCTACTAGTCTCACAAAATGATATTGTTCTATTCTGATCGCACAAAAGGGCAGTCAATTCCCTAATCATGACGAAACCTACGGGATTTTTTATTATAGCAAGCATATTTGCCTTGAGATCAGTTGACCACGAATTTTCTCCAATAAAGCGAATGCGCTCCATAAAACTGTCACATAAATGTTCAGAATTCTGTGACTGAGATTTTGTAGAATTCCAAAGAGAATCGTAATTTTTATTGTGTGACACTTTAGCGGGAGTCAAGCTTTTGCCACACACAATCATGTCTGGCCCCTCATACATAGACTGAGCAATAGGCGACATAGTAGAAGAAACAAAAAAAACCATAATAGGAACAAGATATTTCATTTTTCTCTCCATTATTAAAAAACACTTATTAAAAAACATTTAATAGGAACACATCAAAGTATCTTTTGTCAAGAGGAACTCTAGTTGAAAACGAAAAATGTGCGCTCTACTACTCCATTCCACGCTACTCAATATGGTACAATAGCCTCATATATTTTATTGGAGTTGTGAATGCAATGGAGAGAGGAGTGCATTATCCTTTCGCTGAAGGCTTTTTCGGAAAGTTCCCGAATCGTAACGGTGTTTAACAAATCTCTGGGAAAGACGTCAGGATTGGTGAAAGGCATGAAGGCGTCGATTCAACCGGGCGACGTGAGCGATGTTTGCTGGAGGGGACGTAGCGCTGAGCGTCTTGGTACTCTGACGATAGAAAACATATTTTCTCCATTTGTCCATGTGTTTAAAAATTCCGCCGGAGTCTTTGCAATTGACAGTGCCTGCTCCTTGTGTCGCAATGGAATGCCGGAAAAAGCTCCACATCCTGAATTGTTCGATGAGCTGAAGTCACTAATGCTTGCGATTTCCAGGAGAGATTGGATTGTGGATTATGTGTTTTTCGAAATGAAGTTCTTATCGGAAGTTGGATTTGGTCTGGATTTATCCAAATGCGCTCTCACGGGTGCAACGGAAGGTCTCGCCTATGTTTCTCCAAAAACCGGATGCGCGGTTACAGCAGAAGCGGGAGAGAAATATAAGGATAAGCTATTCAAATTGCCGGAATTCTTACTTTCCGGGTGTCGTACTCAAAACCGAAGCTTTTCCGTTCTTAATGGGGATGGTTCTGGATCCCTACGCCGCTACGCTCCAGCGACTCGAGGGTCTCTGGATGACGAAAGTCAGTTGGAGGCTCAATATGATGTTGAATCCGTTGTTTTTAGCAAGCACATCGCGCATACAATGCAGCCGGAGGCGAAGCCATTAACGCCCGTCCGGCTCGGACATGTTTTTCTCGCATTAAAAATAACAGAGCATTTTTTAAGAAGCTATTTTTGTGGTATAAACAACAAGACACTGCCGTTCTCGAGGGACTGCTTGGTTGAAAGTATTTTATAAGCGTTATTTATTGGAGTTATTTCGTGAAAATCAGCACAATTATTGATGGAGTAGAGAGGCGTGTGGCCATTACTCCAGAGACAGTCAAAAAGTATATCGATCTTGGATTTGAAGTTGTTCTGCCAAAAAACGCTGGAGTTTCCGCTGGATTTCCCGATGATGAATACGTCGCTGCCGGAGCAAAAATCGAGGAAAGCGGCCTTGTAGATGATGCTGATTTCTACGTTTGTGTGAAGCCATTTTTGGCAAGTTTCGATTTTAAGTTAAAATCTGGAGCACATTTAATCGCTATTTTGTCTCCGTTTCGGAATAAAGAAACCCTTAAGACGCTATCAGATGATGGTGTAAATTGCTATGCGTTAGAACTGGTTCCGCGCATCACAAGAGCGCAGTCCATGGATATTTTATCCTCGCAATCGAATATCGCTGGATACAAGGCCGTGCTGGAAGCGTTGTCGTTTTACGGACGTGTGGTTCCGCTCATGATGACCGCTGCCGGCACTGTTCGTCCGGCAAAAGTGCTGATTCTGGGCGCGGGAGTCGCTGGATTGCAGGCGATTGCCACCGCAAAACGTCTTGGAGCAGTCGTTTCTGCCTTCGATGTGAGAACTGCCGCCAAGGAGCAGGTGGAGAGTTTGGGAGCGACGTTTGTCTCGGTTGATGCAAATTCCAGTGGCGAGACTTCCGGTGGGTACGCCAAGGAAATGGATGAGGACTACAAAAAACGTCAGGCGGAAAAGCTTTCCCAGGCCATATCAAAAATGGACATAGTAATTAGTACAGCTCAAATTCCAGGAAAACCGGCGCCTCTACTCATTACGGAGCAAATGGTAAAATCCATGCGTGTTGGATCTGTCATTGTAGATATGGCTACAGAAAGCGGCGGAAATTGTGCATTATCAAAAAAAGATGAGGTTGTAGAGGTAGATGGTATCTCAATCATAGGATATACTGATTTGGCGGCGCATGTTGCGCAGGATTCCAGTCGACTGTTTGCGCGAAACGTCTTTAATTTCGTTTCGCTCATGATAAAAGACGGAAATGTCGATACATCCGACGAAATCGTACAGGCTACTTTGTTAAAAAATTTGTCCGGAGAATAAATTATGGATATAGAAATACTTCAAGATGTTATCAAAAAAGCGAGATTCCTCGGGGCAGAGGCCGTGGATCTTATGTTGGTGGAAAAAAAGGGCGTTTCCGTGTCCACGCGTCTGACTAAACTGGAAAATCTAACGCAGTCGGAGATTATAAACGTCGATATGCGCGTGTTCATCGGAAAGAAAAGCGCCAACGTCGTTACCAATAATATAAAAGAGCTGCACGGAGATGCTTTTGTGGAAAAAGCCGTTGCAGTTGCCAAAAATTCTCCGGAAGAGGTCGTCGAATCTCGAGCGGACGCATCCAAATTATGTAAGAATTTCAAAGAGATGGACATATTCGATTCGACGGAAGTATCCTGGGAGAACCTTCTGGAAGGAGCGGTGAAATGCGAGTCGATTGCTCTGCAAGTAAATGGCATCACCAACTCTGGAGGAGCGCATGTGGAGAATGTCCTGACCAAAACCGTTCTCCTGAAGAGCGAAGGTTTTGTCGGAGAATATGATAAATCCGTCAGTGGAATAGTCATTGAAACACTCGGCGAAAAAGACGGAGAATTGCAGCGTGACTACAGCTACTCCTACGCTGTCTACTATGCGGACATGAAAACTCCAGAGCAGGTGGCTCTTGAAGCGGCTGATATGACCGTTAGAAAATTGGGAGCCAGAAAAGTGAAATCCTGCAAAGTTCCGGTATTGTTTCACAAAAGAGTCGGACGCAGTCTGCTAAAAAGCATGATGGACGCGCTAAACGGATCTCTTGTGGCCAAGGGCACCAGCTTTCTGAAGGATAAATTATCCCAAAAGGTCTTTGGCGATTGTTTAAATGTTTCCGATAGATACGATACCGCCCGAGGACTTCGGTCGTGTCCGTTTGATGCCGATGGTTTGGAATGCGTCAACACAAATGTAATTTCCTCCGGCGTATTAAATTCTTTTCTGCTGAACACCAAGTACGCCAATAAATTGGGCATGACATCCACAGCGAATTCGTCCGGCTGGGACAGCATTTCTCCGCATAACATATGCATTGAAAACGGAGATAAATCGTTTGATGATCTCGTAAAAAGCATAAAAAGCGGATTATTCGTGGTTGATGTGCTAGGGAAAGGCCTAAACGTCATAACCGGAAATTACAGTCAGGGCGCAGCCGGTTTCTGGATAGAAAATGGCGAGATCTCGTATCCGGTGCACGAAATAACCATCGCTGGAAATTTTATCGATATGTTTTCGAATTGTTTGATTGGATCGGATCTTGAAATGAGTTCAGGTTTTGGTTCACCTAGTATTCTACTTGACGAAATGGTCGTTGGAGGAATCTAATGTTAAAAAAAGTCTTATTTCTTAGCGTATTATCGCTTTCTGTTATTATTTCGGATTGCGATGCGCGGCGTCCTAAGGGAAAGTCAGCGAAAGTTACTCAACAATTGCCGGCGAAAGAAAAAAAAAATCCCCAAAGAGTAGCCAGAGCTAATATAACAAGAGATAATATACAGGAAATCGGTGCCGCTCAAATGATACTAGTTGATTTCGATGGAGAACGTCTGTTTGAGAAAAATGCCGATGAGCGCTGTGTGCCGTCTTCCATGACAAAATTAATGACTGCCTATCTGTTGTTTGAAGCCATTGAAAACGGTTCTCTAAAGCTTGAAGATGAGCTTCCGGTAAGTGAGCTCGCCCAGGGCAAAGAAGGCTCCCGCAGTTTTTTCAAAGCTGGTACTTTGGCAAAAGTAGAGGATCTGGTTCGAAGCATTGTCGTTCATTCCGGAAACGATGCTTGTACAATTGTTGCGGAGAAAATATCTGGAAGTGATGACGCTTTCGCAGAACTCATGAATCAAAAAGCAGAAACATTCGGTCTCCAGAATACGCATTTTATGAATTCAACGGGACTGCCGGACGAAAATCATTATTCCTGCGCCAGCGATTTAACGACGATAGCAAAGCGCCTCATATCTGATTTTCCACAATATTATCATTATTTTTCCGAGAAAACGTTTACCGTAAATGATATTACACAGCACAATAGAAATACATTGCTGGGAAATTCCATGAACGTAGACGGACTTAAAACAGGAAAAACCGATGCTGGCGGATTTGGAATTGTGGTATCCGCTAAAAAAGATGGAAAAAGACTTATCTGCGTTGTAAACGGCTGCAAAAGCATGAAGGAAAGAGCCTTCGAAGCCAATAAAATTCTTTCCATTGGATTTGCCGAGTTTATGCCGGTCACCATCGCCGCTTCGTATAAAGCGGTTGGATCGGCAAAGGTTTCGATTGGAAAAAGTGATACCGTTGGCGTATGCACCCACGAAGATATTGTGGTCTCGATTCTAAAAAAATATAAAGGCAATATAGTTGTCGAACTCAGTTTGGACGAACCAGTTGAAGCTCCAATAGTAGCAGGCAATAAATTGGGAACCATGGTGTTTAAATATGGAACATTTGTCTCCAAGCCATACGATGTCTTTGCCATTGAAGGCGTCGAAAAACTAACTTTTTGGGAGCGAGTAAAGGCGTTTATGTTCAAGCGTGACGCTGAGCCCACTAATGCTCCGAAGTCCTGAGGCGTTGATGAAAGGAAAATTTATCGTTTTTGAAGGCGGCGAAGGAGTCGGAAAAAGCACTCAGGTATCGCTACTGGCGCAGAAACTTATGGACATGGGCTTGAAAGTAGCAAAAACGCGGGAGCCAGGAGGAGACGTCATTGGAGAGAAAATACGTGACGTCCTGAAGACATCAGAACCATCTGACATGGATCCACTTTGCGAGATGTTACTCATGTTTGCGGCTCGTCGTGACCATTTCGTGAAGCTCATAAAACCGCTGCTGGACGACGGATATTTCGTTATCTGCGATAGATTCTATGATTCTTCTCTTGTATATCAGGGCGTGCTTAGAAATGTACCATTTGAAGATATTATGTCACTGAAAAAAATAACCATCGGTGATTTCGAGCCGGATCTAACAATTGTGCTGGACGTGGATTCGAACGTTTCCATTGCTCGATTATCAACGCGGAATCTAATTCCTGACGAATATGATCTCATGAAGAAAGACAAACACGATCTCGTGAGAAGTGGATTCCTAAAAACCGCAGAAATTTTTTCCTTTCGGTCGGTAATTGTGAACGCAGCAGGATCCGAGCAAAAAGTCTTTTCCAGAATAATGAAAATAGTGCAAGAACGACTGCTATACATGATTCGGGATTAAAAGGCGTATTAGAAGCGAGAGTTTTTAGAAGATTTTTCAGCTTACTTTCGGTTCAATTATTTCTCGTTAGCAGAGCCTAAAAGATTAGATAAATCCTATCTTTCATGACTTTGAACACACTCTTCGTTGGGTTGACAAGTATGCATTTTGCGCTTTTGTTCCAGACATATACATCATCCATTGAATTTCCGGCGTATATGAAATTACCTTCCCCAAATATCGCAACCAGAGCGTTTGCTTTTGCTTCGGCGCGGAGATTGATTTTGCCGTCGCTAGCAAATACGTCATCGAATATTTGAATGAAATCGGCAACTTTTTCCGCATATAATCTATCGCAGGCAGTTGCCAGAAACAATGAACATCCTTCATGCTTTTGGTTCAGTAGAAAATCGATGAGCTTTTTGTTATAGCTCAGACTCGCGACGTCTAGATCAACGTTAATGGCCAGTTTCCTCTTGAGATGCGCTCTTCCATGCAAAAACCACCACACTACCTTAAATACATTCAGTGGATTATTATGAACAAATTTATCCAACGCCAAAATAGTAACATCTTCCGCAATAAGCGTCCCGTCAAGATCAACTACCAGCTTGACGGGATGTGCCGCCAACGTGACGTTGGTCAATGCGTGGACTTCGATACGCTGACCATTGCAGGGCGCAATAATCTGTCGTTGTGGACATATCCCGCTTGAAATATCTGTAGTATCGTACCCGGTTTGCTATCTTTGCTTTCTAATTCGCACATCGCCTGGTGATAATTTGGATTAAACGCATCGCCAATTGACGCGTTAATTTTCGATAATCCGTGTTTATTGAACACCGTCATGAGTTCTTTTCCACAAAGAAGTACTCCGTCGAAAAACGCCTTTAGTGTTGGATCAGCTTCTGTTTTTTCGCTAATTACCTGAAAATTCTCACCAACTTTATCAAAATTATCCAAAACAGTTAGCAAATCTCTGGCGAACTTATTATTCGAATACTTAATGGCGTCTTCTTTTTCTTTTTCCAGCCTTTTCCGAAGATTGTCAGATTCTGCGATTTTTCTGAGGAGCGTATCCTTTAGAGTGCGGATTTCATTTTCCAATTCCACGACTCTCTCCAGGCATTCTGAACTCTCCTCAGGGTTTTTATCAGGATCATCGATATATTCATTACAATTGCAGCACTCACACTTAATTTCTTTCCCATTATCTTTCATAATTTCGTCATCCATCGCGTTTCTCCAATAGCTTTATTGATTGAGCCGTTATTATGCCTCATTAAATTACTTTTTTCAATGTGTGCAGTTTCATATCTTATCACTCCGTGAATTTTGCAACCGCTAAGGGTATATTCAAGGGCAAGGCATCGCGTTAGACGGGAAAACTTTGCGTGGGATGACTCAAGACACAGTTCCGCCTGTACGCTTGTTATCTCTTTTTATGACGGAAAATCAATCGGTTATCAATCAAATCAGGAAGGAAGAAAGCGGAAATGAGATTGGCGCTGGTGTGCCAAGACGAAGGCACGATGAAGATGGAGGACAAGGTCCTCCAGTAAGGATTGTCCAATGCTGGGACCTGACGTATTTTGTGAACTTTTTGTGAGTCATTAAAAACGAGTCTTATCTGCCTGAAAGCATATATCTACTGCAAAATAATAATTCATTTTGTGTTGACAAGCGTTGTTTGTCGTGTTATCTTGTGGAGATTTTTTTATTAGATATTGTTAAAATGGAGTATGAAATGACAATAAAAATTAGTAATAAGGTGTTGGCGCTTGTGTTTGTGTGTATGGGGGCGATGAGTGCGGAGGGAATGAATGTGGAAGGGATGCCTGGGGAGAAGATGAAGCAGAATCCACCGCTTTCAGCAGCATATCATGGGGCCACGGACGATTATGATGCAATTGACGCTCCTGGGGGACATGTGCTGATGATCTCCCCGCAACATAGTGCACTATGTCATCGAATAATTTCTGATGTCAAAAAGGCGGCTCTTCAGTCTAACGACTCAGACATGAAACCCGCCGACGTCGCGATTCTGGATTGTGCTACTATAATGCTCTATATGCTTGAAGCAAAATTAAATTTTGCTGCTGTGGTGCAAGACTCTAGAGTGGTTGACACGCTGAACTCTGCTCTAAATTCAGGAATGTGCCGGGCGGAAGGAAAACTAGATATCCACCTGATTAAAGCCAACGGCAGAGGTGGATGGTATGCGTTTATTTGGCCGCCCTCTTCTAAATGATTGGAATAACGGCACTGCCTGGTTTTTCCGGCATCGCTCTATCAGGCGATGCCGAAAGTGTGCTTTATCTGCCTAAAAAACACATCTACTGCAAAATAATAATTCATTTCGTATTGACAAGTATCTTCTGTTGTGTTAACTTGTAGAGATTTTTTTATTAGATATTGTTAAAATGGAGTATGAAATGACAATGAATGTTAAATGTATAGTATTAGCTATTATGGGTATTATATTTACCGAATCGGCGGCGGCGCTGAACAAAGAGGTGCACATTTCTCTTGAGCGTTCCGTGTGTTTTCCTGTATGTGAAGGGAGTGATATATTTACCGCACCGGTTGCGACGACAGAAACACTGGACATTTCTCTCGAAAATTCAGTGTGTTGTCCAGGTTGTATTGTGGTTTCATTTTTAAATAAAAGACCTCGGTTCGCCAGTAGTGATATGCTTTCGGATAAAACTACGAAGCTTTTTGATTTTGCAAAAGAAAAACAACTGGGTTGTCAGCTTTACGACTGGGACACAGAACAGACACTCGCGAAGGGAGGGTGGATGCTTTCTCAACGAATGAATTATTTGTTAAAAGAAGAGCTGGAAACTAGTAAAGGGCTATCGTTGGATGGAAACGTTGTTAAGTCACTAATAATCTCGATGAAAAATAATGAGCAGTTGCTCAAAAGATCTTGAAAATTAGTGCTTTGCGCTGTAAGTGGTTTTTGTTAGGTGATAGTCAGAACATGGGGTGGTAAATTTCAAGCTTTCGGCGTTTGACATTTCCGACTTGCTGGAATTTCGGTGATCTCCCCCAAAAACTCCCATTTTCCGACTATCATCTTTTGTTATTGCTCAGTTCAGTTTTTTGTAGGCATGTTTTGTATATGTCCATTATTGAACAATCAATAATATGCCTTACAATCAGAAATAGAAAACAAAAACTAACTGCAAAATAATAATTCATTTCGTGTTGACAAGCGTTGTTTGTCGTGTTAGCTTGTGGAGATTTTTTTATTAGATATTGTTAAAATGGAGTATGAAATGACAATAAAAAGTAGTAATAAAGTGTTGGCTCTTGTGCTTTTGGGCATGGGGATGATGGATGCGGAGGGAATGCTGAATCGAGAGTTTCATGGAGCAATGACCGTGCATTTGCGCCAAGAAGACAATCCTAGATTTGACGCTGCTGTTGACAGGTATAAAAACGTTGCAACACGCCATGGGTGGCCGCAGCTACTGTCTCTTGGGACGCCTGACTCTCACGCAACGCTTATGTATTCTGCCAACGTTTTGGCCGGACTGCTGGAACAGAATGTGAGATTTGCGGTGACGATATATAGCTGTGGAGTCCTTCCTGCATTTGAGGCTCTTCAAAATTGCTCTTGTCCGTCGGAACAGGTCAAGAATGCCAAAATCGAAAAGATTAAGGCCGCCAAAGGGATTGCCATGTACGATTTTACCCCAGGTGTTAGAAAACAAAACCTAAGTGCAAAATAATAATTCATTTTGTGTTGACAGTTGTCTTATGTCGTGTTAGTTTGTAGAGATTTTTTTATTAGATATTGTTAAATGGAGTATGAAATGACAATAAAAATTAGTAATAGGGTGTTGGCGCTTGTGCTTTCGTGTATGGTGGCGGTGAATGCGGCGGCAATGGACAAAATTCCGCGACTTAAGCTGACAGAAGCGCAGGCGGACCAGAGAAAGCGCGATAAGAGAATTATTCATGTTAGTGAAAAGATGATAGTGTATGTGCACTCTGACCACTTTACCACGGTTAGACGCTGGATAGGAAACGCGAAACAGGAAAATCCTAGTGATGGCGCTATCCTTGTATATCTCTCTGAAGAAATCCTTCAGAACGCAGACGACGGGGTAAATATTCAGTTTGATGCAGAGTTGATGGATGATGCGATTTTGAAAGAATTTTGCTCTCTTCAAAATAAAGCGGCTGTGACTGATTCTGCTTTTAACTTTGGAGCTTTAGGTGCACTTTGCAATGCGATTTGTCAGGCTTCTTTCGGCGACGCATGGATCGCGTTCACTGCTGGACTGTACTGTTCTAAATATGCTGATGGCGACAGTCCATACCAAGGAATGTTCGAATTTTCACCTAAAAAGGCTCAGAGAATTGCTGATTCTTCCGGCATACGGAAAGATTCTTGAAACATACAATAAAAAATCTTGCGGTCTAAAAACTATTGGCATCGTCTATAACGGGCGGTGCCATTTGTGTGTTATAATCATCACAGAAGTTGGATCGATAATAATTCTATTTATTTTACTCAGTTTTCCGTTAAGGGCTTGACTAATTCTAGAGGAATAGGTAATATCCAGGGCTCATGGGGGTAAATGTGCGGATATTCTAGTTCGCAGATGTCCTTCGTTTGGTATTTTTAAATTAGGGAAGGGGCGCATGCCGACAATTAATCAGTTGATAAGGAATCCTAGAAAGGATGTCGCAAAGAGGAACAAAGTTCCCGCACTTTTATCATGTCCGCAGAGGAGGGGGGTCTGTACGCGTGTTACGACAACTACCCCTAAGAAACCGAATTCCGCTTTGAGAAAGATTGCTCGTGTTCGTTTGACCAGTGGTTTTGAGGTTACTTGTTATATTCCTGGTGAGGGACACAATTTGCAGGAGCACTCGGTCGTGATGATACGGGGCGGACGTGTAAAGGACCTTCCGGGTGTTAGATATCACATTATTCGCGGTGCGTTGGATACTCAGGGCGTGAAAAATAGACGTCAGAGTCGTTCCAAGTACGGTGTTAAGAGACCAAAGTAGGGGAGGGAGTTTCCATGGGACGTAGAAGAGCTGCTGAAAAGCGAGAAGTGCTGCCGGATCCTAAGTTTGGTAGCGTCATTGTTACCAAGTTTATAAATGCTGCCATGTATGACGGTAAGAAATCCATTGTTGAAAAGATGCTGCATGAGGCATTTAATCAGATCCAGAAAAAATCAAATAAATCTGGTCTGGAAGTTTTTGAGGATGCACTTGCAAACGTAAGACCTTCGGTTGAGCTGAAATCTCGCCGAGTTGGTGGTGCCACGTATCAGGTTCCCGTTGAGGTTCGCTACGAGAGAGCGCAGGCATTGGCCATAAGATGGATTATCCTCTATGCTCGTAAACGCTCCGAGAAGACTATGACCTTGAAATTGGCCGGTGAGCTTCTGGACGCATACAACGGCAGAGGCGGATCCATAAAAAAGCGAGACGATACTCATAAGATGGCGGAAGCCAACAAAGCATTTGCACATTATAGGTGGTAATTATGGCTCGCAAGACGCTCATTGAAAGATATAGAAATATCGGCATTATGGCTCACATTGATGCTGGAAAAACGACGACGACCGAACGAGTGCTGTTTTATACCGGTAGATCCCACAAGATTGGTGAAGTGCACGAGGGTGCTGCCACCATGGACTGGATGGAGCAGGAGCAGGAGCGCGGAATTACGATTACGTCCGCTGCGACCACTTGCTATTGGAAGGATCATCGCATAAATATCATAGATACTCCTGGACATGTGGACTTTACCATTGAGGTGGAGCGCTCGCTGCGCGTTCTGGACGGTGCCGTTGCTGTTTTCGATGGCGTTGCAGGTGTTGAGCCTCAGTCCGAAACCGTTTGGCGTCAGGCGGATAAGTATAAGGTTCCAAGAATCTGTTTTGTGAACAAAATGGATAGAACAGGAGCGAATTTCTTTCGTTGTGTGGATATGATCGTAGATCGCCTTGGTGCGCGTCCGTTGGTTATGCAAATTCCGGACGGATTGGAGAGTGATTTCATAGGCGTCGTCGATATTCTCCGCATGAAAGCCTACCATTGGAAAGACGAAACAATGGGAGCGGAATACGAAACCATAGAAATCCCAGAAAAATATAGAAAAGATGCCGAAGAATATCATCATACATTGGTTGAAATGGCCGTTGAGCAGGACGACGAACTTTTGGAAGCATATCTGGAAGGAAAAGAGCCGTCCGTCGATCAATTGAAGCAATGCATAAGAAAAGGAGCCATTTCTGGCGCTTTTGTTCCCGTATTTTGCGGAAGTGCATTTAAAAATAAGGGCGTCCAAACTTTGTTGGACGGAGTTGTCGACTACTTGCCATCTCCATTGGACATAGGAGCAGTAACTGGTCAAGGTGTGGACGACGATTCAGAAATTATCAGGCAGCCAAAGGATGACGAACCTTTGGCTGCTCTTGCATTTAAGGTCATGACGGATCCGTTTGTGGGATCCCTGACTTTCGTGCGTATTTATTCCGGAACTCTTGAGTCTGGAAGTTATGCATTAAACTCCACGAAGGGGGAGCGTGAAAGGGTAGGGCGCCTATTGTTAATGCATGCGAACAATCGTGAAGACATAAAAGAGGCCAATGCCGGTGATATTGTTGCTGTTTGTGGGTTGAAATGTTCCACGACAGGTGATACATTGTGCTCTACAGCTAAGCCTATGTTGCTTGAAAAGATGGAATTCCCGGATCCAGTCATCGAGGTGGCCGTTGAGCCGAGATCGAAGGCCGATCAGGAAAAAATGGGCATAGCTCTTTCTCGTTTGGCGGCGGAAGATCCTTCTTTTAGGGTAAGCATGAATGCCGAGACCGGGCAAACCATCATTAAAGGTATGGGAGAGCTTCATCTCGAGATCATTGTTGATCGCATGAAGAGAGAATTTAAAGTTGAGGCAAATGTTGGAGCGCCTCAGGTTGCTTATAGAGAAACGATATCCAAGGCCGCCGAAATTGATTATGTGCATAAAAAGCAATCCGGTGGTGCTGGTCAGTTTGCTAAAGTTGTGTTAAAATTCGAGCCAGGGAATTTTTCTGCTGGTCTGGAATTCGAAAGCAAAATTTTCGGAGGCTCTGTTCCGAAAGAATATATCCCAGGTGTCGAAAAGGGATTGAAGAGCATAGCTGATTCTGGATGTCTTATTGGGTTCCCAATAGTTGGAGTTAAGTGCACATTGATAGACGGTGCCTACCACGATGTCGACTCGAGTGTCTTGGCGTTCGAAATTGCAGGACGTGGTGCGTTTAGGGAAGCGATGTCCAAGTGCGGAGCGAAAATCCTGGAGCCTATAATGGCTGTGGAAGTTGTGACTCCCGACGATTACATGGGAGACATCATTGGAGATCTTAACAGCCGCAGAGGTCAGGTTGTTGGAATGGATCAGAGAGCGAACGCTCGTGTTATCGCGGCTGAAGTTCCGTTGGCGGAGATGTTTGGCTACGTTAATACGTTACGCTCCATGAGCCAAGGGAGAGCTCAGTATACGATGCAATTTGTTCGCTACGATGTGGTTCCATCGCATGTGGCGGAGAAGGTCATCGCTGAGCATAAGGGAATTGCGAAAGCAGATTAATTTAGAAAGGGGTAGTAATTATGAGTAAAGCTAAGTTCGAGAGGAATAAGCCTCACTGTAACATTGGAACTATTGGGCACGTCGATCACGGTAAAACTACTTTGACTGCGGCCATCACAAAGGTATTGGCCGAAAGAGGTGGTGCAAGTTTCACCGCCTATGATCAGATCGATAAGGCTCCGGAAGAAAGAGCCCGCGGTATTACGATTGCTACGGCTCACGTTGAGTATGAAACTGCCAATAGGCACTACGCTCACGTTGATTGTCCGGGTCACGCCGACTACGTCAAGAACATGATCACCGGTGCTGCCCAGATGGATGGAGCAATATTGGTGGTTTCTGGAACCGACAGCGTTATGCCTCAAACGAAGGAGCATATCCTGTTGGCACGTCAGGTTGGTGTTCCTGCATTGGTGGTGTTCATCAATAAAGTTGATATGGTTGATGATCCAGAAATGTTGGAATTGGTCGAAATGGAAATCAAAGATACGTTGGCGAAGTATGATTTCCCAGCAGATGATATTCCAATAATCAAGGGAAGTGCTCTCTGTGCGTTGGAAGGCAAGAATGACGAAGTCGGCAAGGATAAAATTCTTGAATTGATGGATGCCATCGATGCTTATATTCCACAACCGGATCGTCCAAAAGATCGTCCATTCCTTATGCCAATCGAAGATGTATTCTCCATTTCCGGTCGTGGAACTGTTGTCACCGGTCGTGTTGAGCAGGGTATCATAAAGGTCGGCGGAGAAGTCGAAATCGTCGGTATCAGAGATACAACCAAGACAATCGTCACTGGCGTTGAAATGTTCAAGAAATTATTGGATCAGGGAGAGGCTGGAGATAACCTCGGATGTCTGTTGCGTGGTACAAAGCGTGAAGATGTCGAGCGTGGTCAGGTTCTAGCTGCTCCGGGAACGATTACTCCACACACCAAATTCGAGTGTGAAGCATATATTTTGGGCAAGGATGAAGGTGGTCGTCATACTCCATTCTTCAACGGATATCGTCCTCAGTTCTATTTCAGAACGACAGACGTTACCGGTAATGTTACGCTTCAGGAAGGCGTCGAAATGGTTATGCCAGGCGACAACGTGAAGTTGACCGTAGAGCTTATAGCTCCTATTGCTATGGATGACGGGCTTAGATTCGCTATTCGTGAAGGTGGGCGTACGGTCGGTGCCGGTGTTGTCACTAAGATCCTAGCTTAAGAGGAGAAGAGAGCCATGAACGCGCAATGCATCCGTATATGTCTTAGGGCATATGATCACAGGATTCTTGACTATTCTACTAACGAGATTGTTATGACTGCGAAAAGAACGGGTGCGAGCGTTCGTGGTCCTGTTCCATTGCCGAACAGGATCGAGCGTTTCACAGTTCTGCGCTCTCCTCACATAGATAAGAAGTCACGTGAGCAATTTGAGCTTAAGACTCATAAAAGATTGGTTGATATTTTGGATTGTCCTCCGCAGACGGTGGATGCTCTAATGAAGTTAGAGTTAGCTGCCGGTGTGGACGTTGAAATAAAGATTTTAGGTTAAGACATGCGTTCAGGATTATTGGGAAAAAAGTTAGGCATGACGCGCATCTTCGCTGAGGATGGCCGTCAGTTTGCCGTAACCGTATTGAAGGTGGAAAAACACCGTGTTCTTGCTCATAAGACATCTGAAAAGCATGGCTATGATGCGGTTGTTGTGGGTACCGTGGAAACTACCGAAAATAAGTTGACAAAGCCAATGCAGGGGTATTTCAAGGCTCTTGGCGAGAGATTCTTCAAGAAATTGAAGGAGTTTCGTGTTGAAGCAGCTGAGGTGCTTCCAGTGGGCGAGATCTATGGCGCCGATATATTCGCGTCTGGTCAGTTTGTGGATGTGACGGGAGTGTCTATCGGTAAAGGCTTTGCCGGTCCTATAAAAAGGCACAATTTCGGTGGATTGAGAGCTACCCACGGTGTGTCTCTGTCTCATAGAAGTCATGGATCGACTGGAAACAGAGAAGATCCAGGTAAGGTTTTCAAGGGAAAGAGAATGGCCGGTCACATGGGTAACGAACAGGTTACCATGCAGAATCTTCGGGTTCATGGAGTCAAGGGAGATCTTCTGCTGATTCGTGGTGGCGTTCCTGGTCCCGAGGGAAGTTATGTTCTTATAAAAGACGCAGTGAAGAGGAAGTAAGACTATGCAACTGCAGGTAAAAAAATTAGATGGAAGCGTTTGCGGTGACATAGTACTGGATGATTCCATATTTAACATCGAGCCGAAGAAAGAATGTCTTGCCGATGTTGTTCGGTGGCAGTTGGCTGGTCGTCAGGCTGGAACACATGCTGTAAAGACTCGTGGTTTTATAAATAGAACCAAGAAGAAAATGTTCCGCCAAAAGGGAACCGGTAGAGCTCGTCATGGCGCTCGTACGGCGAACATATTCGTCGGTGGAGGTGTGGCGTTTGGGCCTACTCCGAGATGCCATTGCTTTAAGTTAAACAAGAAAGTCAGATTGTTGGCTCTGAAGACGCTTCTCACACTGAAGCTGACGGAGAATAATTTGGTGGTTTTTGACGACCTGGAGCTGGAGAGTTCGAAAACGAAGGTTCTTCTGGAGTCTTTGAATAAAATGAATTTGAGTTCTGCGCTGTTTGTGGATTCGTCGGAAGAGTGTGGAAATTTTAAAAATGCCTGTGCGAATCTTCATAAAATAGACGTGTTACCAACAGTTGGTTTCAATGTCTATGATGCTTTGAGGCATGAGAAGTTGGTGCTCACCAGAAGTGCAGTTGCCAGTCTTCAGGAACGTTTATTAGGGTAGTGTCATGATATCAGAATACGATTGCTTAATTGCTCCTGTGATGACGGAAAAGGCAATGAACTCCGGAAAAGAGGGAGTTTATGTTTTCAGGGTGCATACCGAGGCCACGAAACTTGATGTGAGCAGAGCCGTTGAAAAAGTGTTTGACGGTGTAAAGGTCGCTAAGGTCAATGTGCTCAATAGAGATGGTAAGATTAGAAAGTTCCGCGGAAAGACTGGGCTAACAAAGCCAAGAAAAGTGGCCGTTGTTCGTTTAGCCGAAGGATCTATTAACTTTGAGGGTGGAATCTAATGGCTTTAAAGGCATATAAACCAGTTACACCTGGAACAAGAGGTCTGGTCTTGGTTGATCGTTCTTCTTTGTGGAGTGGGAGACCTCATAAGGGATTAGTCGGTGGGAAAACTGGCACAGGCGGTCGAAATGTCCATGGACATATTACCGCATGGCACAGAGGTGGTGGCCACAAGAAGCTCTATCGTTTCATCGATTTTCTGAGAAATAAGGCGGACGTGGAAGCCGTTGTGGAGCGCATCGAATATGATCCGAACAGAACGGCGTTTATCGCGCTCGTGAAATATACAGACGGCGAATATTCCTACATAATAGCTCCCCAAAGATTATCCATTGGCGATAAAGTGGTTGCTTCCGATAGAACAGACGTGAAAATCGGCAATTGCATGAAGATGATCAACATACCAGTTGGTACGATCATCCATAACATCGAATTGCGGGTCGGAAAAGGAGCCCAATATGCCAGGTCAGCTGGAACATATGGGCAAATCATCGGTAGAGATTCGGGAAAAGTCATTGTGAAGCTATCATCTGGAGAGGTGAGGTTGATAAACGGTGAATGTCGTGCTACTATAGGCGCAGTTTCCAATCCGGATCAAAAAAATGTGAATCTTGGAAAGGCTGGACGTAGTCGCTGGATGGGGAGGCGCCCTGTAAACAGAGGATCCGCCATGAACCCGGTTGACCATCCTCATGGTGGTGGTGAAGGTAAGACAAAGAGCGGAAGGCAGCCGGTTACTCCTTGGGGTAAGCCGACCAAGGGATATAAGACAAGAAGGAAGGCAAAGCCATCCGATAAGTTTATTTTGACGCGCAGAAAGAAATAGGTGAAGTTGTGGCACGTTCAGTATGGAAAGGTCCGTTTGTTGACGGATATTTAATAAAGAAAGTTAAGACACTGTTGGAATCAGGTCGTCGTGATCCAATTAAGACTTGGTCTAGGCGTTCAACGTTAATACCTGACTTTGTTGGTGTTACGTTTTCTGTCCACAATGGTCGTAAGTTTATTCCTGTGCTTGTCAGCGAAGAGATGATTGGGCATAAGTTGGGCGAATTCGCCCCAACAAGGACGTTTAACGGACATGCTGGTGATAAGAAGGCTAAGAAGGGGTAAATGAAATGGCTAAAAGATTGCGTATATCATCTTCTCTTCCTGTCGATGTGAGTGCCGAGGATCGTATGGTTCAAGCTTCGCCAAGGAAAGTTAATCTAGTCGCGAAGTTAATTCGCGGAATGCCTGTTGCAAAGGCACTGGATGCTCTAAAATTTTGTAAGAAAGCTGTTGCTAGGAATGTCAGCAAGACGCTTCAGTCGGCGATCTCCAATGCGGAGAACAATCACGGACTGGATGTCGACCTTCTGGTAGTAAAAGAGGCTTATGTCGGGAAAGCGATTACTCTCCGAAGGTTTATGGCTCGTGCTAAGGGTAGCGGAAGTCCTATTCTGAAGAGGTTCAGTAGACTGACCGTTGTGTTATGTGAGACTGAGGGTTGATATGGGACAAAAAATAAATCCAAATTCACTTCGCCTGGGAATTATCCGCAACTGGAGCTCCAGTTGGTATTCGAAGGGGGGATATGCGGAGTTGCTGCGTCAGGATTTTGAAATCAGAAAGTTCGTGACGGAAAGATTGAAGTTAGCGGGTGTTTCCAGAGTTAATCTCGAGAGATTAGCCAAGAGAGTTGTGGTGAACATTCATACGGCGCGTCCTGGTGTTGTCATTGGAAAAAAGGGCAATGATATAGAAAAGTTGCGTTCGGATCTGGTGAAAATGGCCGGATCAGACGTCGCTCTTAATATCATCGAAGTACGTAAACCGGAAATCGATGCTCGACTGGTGGCGGAATCGATCGCGGCCCAAATCGAGAAGAGGGTCGGATTCCGCAGAGCCATTAAGAGAGCTATGCAGTCGACTTTGAGAGCCGGTGGACTTGGGATAAGAGTCAATTGCTCTGGCCGTCTTGGTGGTGCCGAAATCGCTCGCATGGAGTGGTATCGTGAAGGCCAGGTGCCTCTTCATACGCTTAGAGCAGACATCGATTATGGAATTTCCATCGCAAATACGACCTATGGATCGGTCGGTATTAAGGTATGGATCTATAGGGGGGAGTTATTTAATTCAAGATCTGTTTTTCTGCCGAAGAAGATTAATGATAGACCGGACAGATCAGATGGATCTGACAGAGATAGGGATCGGTCAGATAGATCAGATCGGTCTGGAAGGCGTGATAGATCTGGTAGATCCGACAGAAATAGGGAGTAAGAGATGTTATCTCCAGCTAAAATGAAATTCAGGAAGCAGTTCAAAGGAAGAGTTAGTGGAATTGCTTCTCGTGGGCATCGTTTGAGCTTCGGCTCTTACGGTCTCAAAGCTATGGAACCGGCTCGCGTTACCGCTGCTCAGATAGAAGCAGCAAGACGTGCCATAACCAGATGTATGCGTCGTGTGGGAAAAGTCTGGATCAGAGTTTTTCCGGATCTTCCTATTTCCCGTAAGCCCGCCGAAGTCAGAATGGGAAGCGGAAAAGGTGGCGTCGAATATTGGGCATGTAGAGTTTATCCGGGAACCATTATGTTTGAGATGGATGGTGTGGATGCGGACGTCGCCAATAGAGCGTTTGCTTTGGCGTCTGCGAAATTGCCGGTACTCACCAAGATAATTACCAGAGGGGCGTAATCATGGTTGATAATAGTTTGACTGCTGAAGTGGAAGCTGCCAAGAGAGAGGCAATGAGAATTCGCTTCCGTAGGGTTATGGGAGAGACTGTTCCTTCGCATACCGTAAAACAGATACGTAGGAAAATAGCAAAATGTGTGAAAGAGCTTGATAGTTGCGAGAGAGGAAAAGATGCCTAAGCGTATTTTAGAAGGTGTTGTTACGAGTAATTCCTGTGATAAGACGGTTACGGTCTTGGTCACGAGACGCGTTATGCATCCGAAATATAAGAAGTATGTAAACATTACAAAGAAATATCACGCCCATGATGAGAAAAATGAGTGTGCGATTGGCGATAATGTGTCTATCTGCGAGTCCAGTCCAATTTCCAAAACGAAATGCTGGATTGTGGTCGGCGGCAATAACGTTGGGAGTATATAAACGATGATACAAATGCAATCACGCTTAACAATTGCTGATAATTCTGGCGCGAAGGAGATTATGTGCATCAAGGTTCTTGGTGGTGCAGGTCGTCGTTATGCTAGGGTAGGGGACATCATCGTTGCTTCCGTAAAAGACGCAATTCCAAGAGGAAAAGTAAAAAAGGGCGATGTGGTGCAGGCTGTGGTTGTCAGAACTGCATCTTCCATCTACAGAAAAGATGGGAGTGTCATAAAGTTCGATAGAAACGCCGCAGTGATAATAAATAAGCAGGGAGAGCCGATAGGTACCCGTGTTTTCGGTCCTGTGACAAGAGAATTACGTTCAAGAAACATGATGAAAATTATTTCGCTGGCTCCGGAGGTGCTATAGTAATGGATAAGTGGCGTATCAAAAAAGGCGATTCGGTTCAGGTGATTGCCGGAAAAGATAAAGGTGCAAGAGGGGAAATCCTGCGTGTTTTGAGAGATGAGAGAAGGGTTGTTGTTGGTGGAGTCAATGTCTGCACAAGACATCGTAAGCCATCTGCGGCGGATCCAGGTGGACTCGTCAAATCTGAGAAGTCCATACATGCATCCAATGTCATGTTGATTGACTCCAGCGATGACAAGCCAACTCGTGTCGGGATGAAAGTGGTTGATGGTAAAAAGGTACGCGTTTCAAAACGTACCGGTTCTTTAATTGTTTAGACGTGAGAAGAAAATGGCTCGTTTAAGAGATTTTTATTTTAAAACAGTGGTTCCAAAGCTTAAGGAAGAGTTCCTGTTTAGCAATGACTTGCAGGTTCCTAGATTTGAGAAGGTAGTTCTCAATATGGGAGTAGGGGAGGGCGTTGCCGACAGCAAGTACATCAAGCAGGCGGTTGAAGAGTTGACGGCAATTGCTGGTCAGAAGGCCGTCATTACGGTAGCTCGTAAGTCCATCGCCGGATTCAAGCTTCGTCAGGGACAGAAGATTGGTGCAATGGTTACTTTGCGTGGCGAAAGAATGTATGAATTCTTGGATCGCCTCATGAATGTCGCTCTACCAAGAGTCAGAGACTTCAGAGGACTTCCAAAGAAATCATTTGATGGTAATGGCAACTATTCTTTTGGTATCAAGGAGCAGATAGTGTTTCCTGAGATAGCTGTGAACAACGTCGAGAATATCCATGGGTTGGACGTGGTGGTTGTTACTTCAACTACCAATAATATTCATGCGGCGGCGTTGCTGAAGGCTTTTAACTTTCCGTTTATGGCTTAGGGAGATTAAGACATGGCTCGTAAAAGTACTATGGAATCCGCAAAGAGAATCCGCAAAAGTGTGGCCTCGAAGAAAGTCACCCGCGATGCTCTGAAAGCTATTACCATGAACAAAAGCATAGATGCCGTTGAACGTTTTGCGGCGCAGTTGAAGTTGGCGGCTATGCCGAGAACATCTTCTGCCACCAGAATTCGCAATCGTTGCATGGTTACGGGGCGTGCCCGTGGTGTCTACAGGAAATTCAATATATCCCGCATTATGTTGAGGGAAATGGCAGCCGAGGGATTGGTTCCCGGCGTTCGCAAAGCAAGTTGGTAAGGAGTAGCAAGATATGATGACCGATCCTATTTCGGATATGTTGGCAAGAATAAAAAATGCATGCCAGCGTTATTTTGAAACAGTTGATATCCCATCATCCAAAGTTAAAGCCGGTATTTTACGCGTTCTTGAGAGAGAAGGTTACATAAACGGTTTCAAAGAGGTTGAGAAGGAAGACAGAGCGTTTCTTCGCGTGAGTTTGAGATACTACGATGGCAAGCCTGTAATAAAGGTTTTGGACAGAGTTTCCAAGCCGAGCCGTCGAGTTTATTCCAAAATTAAGAGAGTGCCAGCTGTGTTTAACGGCTTTGGTATTCAAGTGTTATCCACCTCCAAGGGAATTATGTCCGATGCGGAAGCAAAAGAGAATAATGTCGGTGGCGAAGTTTTGTGTAAGGTATTCTAAATATGTCTAGAATTGGAAAACATCCCATTAATATCCCATCTGGCGTAAATGTTTCGTTTGCGGATGGTGTGCTGACCGGCAAGGGAAAAAACGGCGAGTTTAGTTTTAAGGTTCACGAGAGCGTATGTACCGAAGTAGCTGACGGCATGGTGACATTCAAACCGAGCGGTGAGGATAAGGTTTCCAGATCGATGTGGGGAACTTGCAGAGCCATCGTTTCGAAGTCCATTGAAGGCCTGACCACTAAATTTTCAAAAAAGTTGACTCTTGTGGGAGTAGGTTACAGAGCCGCTGTGCAGGGAAAGAATCTTGTGATGCAACTCGGATATAGTCACGAAATAGTTGTGGAGATTCCAGAAGGTATTACGGTTGTTTGTGAAGCTCCAACGGTCGTTCGTGTATCAGGCGCGGATCGGCAGATGGTTGGTGAGATGGTAAAAGGACTCCAGAAATATAGACCTCCTGAGCCGTATAAGGGAAAGGGTGTCATTATTGAAGGTCAGTATGTGTATCGCAAGGAAGGGAAGAAGAAGTAGCCATGTCTAGGTTTAGTAAAAAATTTACTCGCAGAGCGAGTCGGGTGCGTTATAAAGCGCGCGTTAAGGCATTTGGTAAACCAAGGCTGTCTGTGTTCAGATCGGAGCGTCACATATACGCTCAGATCATAGACGATGCGTGTGGAAAGACGCTTTGTTCTGCGTCCACCGCCGATAAGACCTATCGGGGAACCGGAAAGGCGGCGAATTGTGATGCCGCCGTCAGAGTTGGTGCCTTGCTTGCCGCAAGGGCCTTGGAAGCAGGCATAAAAGATGTTGTGTTTGATCGCGGAGGCTATAACTATCATGGTAGAGTGAAGGCTCTTGCAGATGGCGCTCGCAATGGTGGTTTATTATTTTAGGGAATGGTTTTATGAGTCGCGAAGAAGTAGCTTATATTGAAAAACTTGTCTCCATAAATCGTGTGGCCAAGGTTGTAAAAGGCGGAAAGAGATTTTCGTTTTCGGCTTTGGTTGTCGTTGGAGATGGAAAAGGAAGAGTTGGCTTTGCCGGTGGTAAAGCGAAGGAAGTCTCGGATGCTGTGAAGAAAGCCACTGAAAAGGCCAAAAAAGCCATGGTAAGAATCCCTATGCGCGAAAGTCGCACTCTGCATCATGATTCCTACGGAAGATTTGGCGCCGGTAAGGTGATCTTGCGTTCGGCAGTTGCTGGTACCGGAATAATCGCCGGTGGCGCAATGAGATCCGTCTTTGAGGCGTTGGGAATGCAGGATGTGGTCAGCAAATGTATTGGATCTGCGAATCCTCACAATATGGTGAGAGCGACGTTCGATGCGTTGATGTCCGTTGTTTCTCCGAGGTATATAGCAAATAAGCGCGGAAAGAGAATTGGTGAAGTCACTTCTCGACGTGTGTCGAAATAGTAGGTGGACTTATGACTAAAAAGGCTAGTGAAAGAAAAGCAGAAAAAACAGTGTGTGTTGAGCAAACAGGCAGTAGCATAGGCTGTGAGAAATCTCAGGTCCAGAGTCTTAGAGCTCTTGGATTGGGAAGAATTGGTAAAAAAAGAACCCTTCATGATAATGGTTGCACGAGGGGGCTCATGAGAAAAGTTTCTCATCTGATTAAAGTTGGTGGCGTAAATGAGTGATTTCGGATTGGGCGGTCTAAAGGCTCGCCATGGAATAGATAGAAAAGCGCTTGGTCGTGGAATAGGATCCGGCTGTGGTAAAACCAGTAGCTATGGTCACAAGGGTGGAAAAGCCCGCTCAGGTCGTGGAAAAGTGAAGTGGTTTGAGGGTGGTCAGATGCCGATTTACCGGCGTCTTCCAAAGCGTGGTTTCGTGTCCAGACAGGATAAATCATGCATAGGATGTGTTAATCTCGTTGATCTGCAGAAGCTTTGCGATGCGAAAGTTCTGTCTGCGAATCAGGAGATCAATCTGGATGTTTTGAAGAGCGTGAATATCGTTAGACAAGGCGTCTGCACGGTTCGTTTGCTCGGAAAAGGAGAGCTGAAGACTCCTCTGAACATCACGGTTGGATATGCCACGGATTCTGCCACGAGAGCAGTTGAAGCGGCCGGTGGAAAGGTGCAGATAGCATAAACTTCAGCGATAGCGGTGGTTCTATGCATTATAGAGGTGTTGTTTTATGTCATCAGAATCTATTTTCGACAGGGGATTCAGCCTGGAATCGTTTTCTAAGGCATCTGATTTGCAAAAGAGGCTTATCTTCACGATACTTGCTCTTTTTGTTTACAGAATAGGTACCTATGTTCCTTTGCCGGGACTCGATCCGGTAGTTATAGAAGAATTGGCCAAGAGACATTTGGCCGGTGGTGGTCTTCTGGGAATGTTCAATATGTTTTCCGGAGGAGCGCTCGGTCGTATGACTGTTTTCGCTCTTAACCTGATGCCATACATTTCGTCGAGCATTATTATCCAGTTGTTTACCATGATTTCTCCAACTCTTGAGGCTCTCAAGAAGGAAGGAGAAACTGGACGCAAGAAAATCAATCAATATACAAGATATTTAACGATTGCAGTTGCTTCGTTTCAGGGCTACGGCATAAGTTTGTTTCTTATGAATATCCCCAATGGTCCCGTGAGAATCGGCGGGCTGTTTCCGATAATTGCGATTCCGTCTTTGGTATGTGGTACGTTGTTCCTGGTCTGGCTCGGTGAGCAGATTACGTCCCGTGGCGTTGGTAATGGATCTTCGTTGCTCATCTTTTCCGGTATCGTTGCCGGTATGCCAGCCAGTATCGCGAATATTTTTGAGCAGGGCAGGGCAGGCGTGCTATCAATATTCTCGGTGATCGCGATTTTTGCGGTGGCCATAGGTGTCATATGGTTTGTGGTATTTATGGAGAGAGCTCAGAGGCAAGTTTCCATACATTATCCACAGAAGCAGAATATGCTGGCGCAGCACGGGAAGTCGATGGATACAAATCATTTACCGCTAAAGATAAACTCTGCCGGCGTTATTCCTCCGATCTTCGCCTACTCGCTGCTTTCTCTTCCGGTTATGTTGGCTGGTCTTGCTAATGCATCGGATAATGAGATATTGAGTTCTATAGTGGGATTTTTCACAAGAGGTGGAGCATTGTTTTCCCTGGTTCTGGTCGCCATGATAATGTTCTTCTCGTTCTTCTATACGGCTGTGGTTTTCAATCCAACAGAAACGGCGGACAATCTCAAGAAGGCAGGTGGATTCATTCCGGGCGTAAGGCCGGGACAGGCGACAGCCGAGTATCTAGACTATATCCTAACGAGATTGACAACGGTTGGTGCACTTTACATGTCATTTGTGTGTATTCTTCCGGATATAATGCAATCTAAATTTGGTGTACATTTTATTTTCGGTGGTACTGGTGTTTTGATTATAGTTGGTGTTACAATAGACACTATTTCGAAGATATACACGCTTATGCTATCGCATCAGTATAGTGGTGTTTTAAAAAAAATGGGGAAAAAGAAATGAGCAGTTGCTGTTGTTGTAAAGAAAAACAAGCTTTTGTTGGCGTACGGGTAGTTGTTCTTCTGGGAGCTCCGGGAGCTGGAAAAGGGACCGTAGCTCAGTATTTATCGGATAATTACAACGTTTTACATTTTTCCACTGGAAATTTGCTAAGAAATGAAGGAAAAGAAGACACCGAGATTGGACGCGAAGTTAGTGCCATAATTGGATCCGGTGGATTGGTGGGAGACGATGTTGTCAATCGCATAGTTAAGTCAAATTTATCGAAGGTTTTTGCAACGGATTCATTGGTGTTGTTGGATGGATATCCGCGTTCGGTGGATCAGGCGGAATATCTTGACTCGTTGGGCGATGGTGCTCTCAAGAATGTGATTCGTGCCGTTGAAATAGACGTGGATCATGAAGTAGCTGTGGCGAGGATTTCCAATCGCAGGGTTTGTTCCGAGTGTGGGGCGACTTTTGGTCCGTTAGATGATATTGCCGACTGTTCTCGTTGCGGAGGAGCTCTGGTGAAGAGAGCGGATGATGAAGAAGCAGTTGTGAGACGCAGATTGCAGGAGTACGTGGATACGACTCTTCCTGTTTCTGAGTATTATGCCTGTAGGTTGTTTAAGATTTCTGGTGAATCGTCACCAGAGGAGAGTGCACGGGAAGTGGATGACGTTTTCCGTGATTTTGGCGTGAAAAAGAGAGGAGATGATTCGTGACTCGTATAGCTGGTGTAAATTTACCCGATAAGAAATGCGTAGAGTTCGCTCTGAGATACATATACGGGATAGGTCCTGCAAGATCCGGTCGGATCTGTAAGGAGTTGGGTATTCCGTCTTCCAGGAGAGTGTTTGAGCTGACTGATGATGAGGCTCTGAGAATCCGTGAGGTTATAGACAGGGATTATCAGGTGGAAGGTGATCTGCGTAGAGTGGTCACCATGGACATCAAAAGATTGATGGATCTCGGCTGCTACAGGGGATTGAGGCATAGAAAAGGTCTGCCTGTTCACGGTCAGAGGACCCATACAAATGCTCGTACGAGAAAAGGGAAAGCAAAGGCAATTCCTGGTAAGAAGAAAGTAACGAAATAGGGGATAGCGTTATGGCTTATAAGGGTACTCAGAAAGTTAAGAAAAAAGATAAAAAAAATGTTGTGTCTGGCATTGTTCACATCAATGCTACATTTAACAACACGACAATCACGATTACAGACTTGAATGGCAATACGATTGCCTGGAGTTCTTCCGGCAGTTTGGGGTTTAAGGGATCTCGCAAATCAACGCCATATGCGGCGCAGATGGCGGCCGATAAAGCTGCTGCAAAGGCGATGGAGCATGGCATGAAAAATGTCGATGTTGAAATTCTAGGGCCTGGTTCCGGTAGAGAATCTGCGTTAAGGACATTTCAATCTCTTGGTTTAATAGTTGGCATCATAAAAGATGTTACTCCGATTCCGCATAATGGATGCAGACCACCAAAGCGTAGAAGAGTTTAGCAGTAAGTAAGTGAGAGGTTTACAGTGATTCGAAAACAATGGCAAGACCTGATAAGGCCTTATAGGTTGCAGGTTGATGGTGTAAGTGCTTCCGAAACTGATGTTACCAACAGGATAGGTACTTTTGTTGCTGAACCTCTTGAGCGGGGCTTTGGTGTGACGTTGGGGAATGCTCTTCGTAGAGTTCTGCTGTCTTCGCTGAAGGGAGCTGCTGCTACGTCCATAAAAATAGACGGCGTGCTACATGAGTTCTCTACGGTTCCAGGTGTGTCCGAAGACGTCACAGACATTATCCTCAATATTAAGTCCATGCCACTGCGATTGGATGCTGTTGACGGTATTCGTAAAATGAGGATCAGGGTTAATGGGCCTTGTGAAGTCACTGCGGGCATGTTTGAGCTTGGTTCCGAGTTGGTAGTCCTAAATAAGCGGCATCACATCTGCACTGTTGCCGGTGGAGCGACCTTTTCTATGGAAATGAGCGTTGCCGTTGGAAGAGGGTATGTGCCAGGTGCTCAGAATCGCACCGAAGGGGCTCCTGTGGGGACATTGTTCATCGATTCCATATATAATCCAGTTAAGAGGGTGTCATATAGGGTTGAAAACACTCGTGTTGGTCAAACAACGGACTATGATAAATTAATTTTGGATGTAGAAACAGACGGATCCACTAAGCCGGACGATGCAATAGCTATGGCCGCAAAAATATTGCAGGATCAGCTCCAGAAATTCATCAATTTCGAAGAAGAAGTTGAGGAATCCGAGGCTGATAAAGAGCAGGTTCTTCCATTCAATCCGAATTTGCTGAGAAAGGTAGATGATCTTGAGCTGTCAGTTCGTTCCATGAACTGTCTGAAGGGTGATAACATCGTCTACATTGGCGATCTTGTGCAAAAAACAGAAGGGGATATGTTGCGTACTCCGAATTTCGGACGCAAGTCTCTTAATGAAATCAAAGAGGTGCTCTCTCATATGGGATTGTATCTTGGTATGCAGGTTAATGGCTGGCCGCTGGAAAATATGGAAGATGCTTCCAAGCGTGCCCATGATAAATTTTAGGGAGATTTCTAATGCGTCATAGAATGAGTGGCAGAAAATTCAATAGGCCTACTGCCCAGCGAAAAGCGTTGTTTCAGAGCTTGGCGAAGGCTTTGCTGAGATACGAGCAGATTGTTACAACTTTGCCAAAGGCTAAAGATCTAAGGCCATACGTGGAGAAAATGCTAACTACCGGAAAGCATGGTACTCTCGCCGACAGGAGAAATTTGTTTGCGAAATTGAGAGATGAGGAATTGGTGGCGAAGGTGTTTGGACCGTTGGCTGCCCGCTATTCTAGCAGAAACGGCGGATATATTCGTATAGTTAAATGCGGATTCCGTCAGGGCGATGCTGCTCCAATGGCAGTCGTTCAGTTGCTCGACCGTTGCGATGACACCGAGACGGCACCTGCTACCGTTTAATGCTGTAGCGCTAATGACTTCACCGTCGGCTGAAATATGTCGGCGGCTTTTTTGTATGTGGATTTCTCTAAAGGACTCCGTAGTGAGCCTCCCATTCGTTTTTATAGCGAAACCGCCTCAAAATCGTGCCGAAATAACCACTCGATGTGTCATCCTTGGTACGCAGCAGCGAGGATCCATGAAACATCTGCAACCTCTGGATTCTCGCTACGCTACGCTTATAAGGAAGACTTGGAAATTGTTACCTAATAGACAGAACACGCCACTGTGTAAAAAAAGTGACACAGGCCAATCTTATTTTTTTCTATATTTTTCAGCAACAAATTGCTGGAGGAACGGATGGAGATTCGGGTTCGGTTTTTGTTCCATTCCCCATTCAAGAACGTGGAAGTATTTGACAACATCAGGCTGCAGAAGCATTTGCTGAAAGCCGTGGTGAAGCCCCAGATCTAGATAACGACAGTACAAAGCCGTCACTGGATACCATTCAAAACCTTGACAACGTGGAGTGCCTGCAATAGGTGCAGCAGGATGACGAGGTACAAACATTCTGCATTTATTACCGCCTCGGCGTTCGATATCGAAAATAGCACCATCAGCTAAGTTCTGAGGAGAATAATAATACATGCCAGCAGTCGCTTCCTTAACAATATTTGATGCAGCTGTACTACGATCAGGCGCATCCCTCTGTGCTCCCAATGGAATATTCAGGACGCCGGCGCCATCCTTCTTAAGCAAAACTTCGCGCATAGGTTTATTTTGTGCATCGACACCGTCGCGCCAAACAAAAACCGAGACGTAACTGTTGGCATACTGATTAGAATTCGTTGTTGCCTCAACATCTCCGGAAATGATTAACATCGTACAGGTGACTACTAAATAGCACAACGATTTATAGATTACATCGCTCATTACTTTCTCCATAATTAAAAAACTAAAAGTATAGTGTGAATGCATAACATATATCATTTTTCACACATCTACAATGTGTAATGCTTTCTCGGGTGATTGTCAAGCAATATTTTGTTTTTTGTCGCAAATCAGCGCTCATTTTTCATTCCCAAAGGCTTATGCAACAGGTCTAATTCCTCAAAATATTTTTTTTGCATGAGGAATTTTAACAAAAAATCAAAAAATAGACAAAAACAATATAAAAACATGTTTTTTGCTTGACATTTTTGTGTCTTATGTGGTACAATTGCATTGTTCGAATGTGTTGTTAAATTGAATATTTTTAAAAATTGATTTAGTAATGCATTCTGTTTGTTTTTTAAGTCTAAAACCATGGAGGATATAATGAAAAGACTTATTTGGGCTATATCGATAGTAACTGTTATGAGTGTTTGGCTTGGCGCTGATGCCGTAGACGCCGCTGCTGTACCGCCAGTTGCGGCTGCGGCTGCTGATGTTAATGCACTACGAACTTGGTTTGGATTGGGGCAGTTTTCAAGAATTTATGAGGCGTTAGGCCAAAATCGTAAAATGGATCTAGATGCTCGAGTTGCCGCTCCCTCGGAAGGAGATAATTTTCTTGGAGCATTGTTGGCCACTCACGGAGGAATAACGGCCGAAAGGATCGCTTGCTTAGAAGTGCTTATACAGGCAGGAGCCAACGTGAATTCGGGGAGAGGACCGGAGAGTCCGTTGTACTGCGCAGCTACTGGAACCTCGCTCAGACCGGCTGCATTGCTGTTTTTAAAATACGGTGCTACTTTGAGGGGGGGAGAAGTTCCGGACGTTAAGCAGGGATTGGTTCATAAGCTCAGGCTTGAGCCACGAGATCAATACAATAGAGAACACATTGTAATTGATGCTGCAGCATTATTGGGATCAGGTGACCCAGGTGCTGAAGCTGTCGTTGCCGCTAATGCTGCCCGGATAACCGCTGCAATGGCCACTCTACTCAATAGCCGCCTGAATATATTAGAGTCAGTTGCAGCGAATAAGACCGCTTTTGCGACACTTGTTAATTTTTATATTACAATTCCAGGTGTGAATATAAATGCTCGGACTATAAATGGTGCTAATACTTTGTTGCATATTGCCGCTTCCCATAGGTATTATGATGTTGCTACGACGTTAGTAAATGCTGGCGCTAGTTTGTATGCTGTAAATAACACAGTCTATAAAGGGCCAGGTAGAGCACAAACACCTTACGAAATATTGCGGAACAACGTTGACAAATATCCTGGAGACTATGATGCTGCTTTCGCTGTCCATACAGCTTGGCACAATAATCATCCGGACGTACTCCAAGATCGGGCTGCTTGGGGAACCACCAGACTTTGGAAAACCGGGTTGCGCGCCGCTGATTTCGAGGGGCTAGGAGGAGGAATCGACTTGCTTTGATTGAGAGTTATGCCGAGACTGCATGTTTTTTGGGGAGGTATGAGCGTTTTTTTGTCGTGGTTTGGATCGGCTTCTGCGTGATTCCTGCGATGTGACTTCAAGAGTCTCCTCTTTACGCAGGAGGCTTGCTGGTGGGGAGCAAACAAGGTGATAGCGCGGACCGAGAGCTGATTTTGTTGAGTCCGCTTGAAATTTCAGCGATCTCATTTGCTGAACTTCCAATGACTTGATACAAAATCACCTCATGTCTACGCTATCACCTCGAACATTCCCTCTATTTCATTGTGTTGTGTATAGATTTCGTACACGATCACATATCGATAGAGGCGCCGAGTTTTGCGGAGAATCCTTCGGTTCCGCCGGTTAGTTTCGAAGCTTTGAGATTGATTTCGCCCCAATCGGTCACTTTGTGAACGGATGCGCTGTATTCTACGCTGCTTCTGGCGCGTTTTGTGTAGGATATTGGCGTTCCTGTGTCAGTGCTGCCTTCTGGATTCCCTCCGAATCTCTGGTTGAGTTTTACGCCGAAGTTAGTGCTAATTTCTTCATTTGCCACGTACAGATTTAGTCCTGGTGCGACGTTTGTTTCACAAAGGCTTTTATTATGGATATCTGTCGTTGTGTTGGATTTTTCTTCTCTAAGTTTAGCATTCGCGGAAGTCACAATGGATGAATTCGCCTGAATATTTGGAATCAGCGAGATATAATCGTTCAACTTAATATTTGACGACAGATTCGTTCCTACAGAAAACACGTTGTTTTTCCAATGGATATCAGGCTTCTCGTTGTCAGTATTCATAAATTCGTAGGAAGCCAACAGATCTGCGGAGAAACCTTCGTGTATCCAGGAACCTTTTACGCCCAATATCGTACTCTTAGACTTTCCCTTTTGGTCGGAGTACTCGAGATTTGCGCTATGATATCCAAGAAATGCAGTTGGAACGAAGTAAACGCTACTGCCGCTGTTGATCGCATTCCAGTCGTATCCCAGCACCGTTCCGTAGTTGGTGGACTTGAGCTTGGACGGGGTTCCGACCTTCGTATCAGTGGATGACGTGAAAGTTCTATTCCACAGGGATCCCTTTCCAGTCTTAACTTTCGCACGATAGATGGTCACATCTGATGTTTCGCAAATGATTCCGTAGAAATCCGATATATTCATAGCATGGAGCAGCTGTTTCTGGTCATTAATTCTCTTGAAAATCAAGTAGTAGTGCACGAGATTATCAGTGCCGAGCTCGGTCTTGTTATGCACATCATATGTGTATACTTGTTGACCATATTTTGCCGTCACTTTCCGCGTGTTGTCATTTAGATACTCGATAGACGGCGCTTCTGGACCTGCTGGATACTGTATTAAGTCAAAAATGTACTCGTCACGCGGTTGATTTGTGAGAGTAAACTCTGTTTTAGCCGCTCCCTTATCCGCATCGGTGTCTTCTGCAGGCATAGGCACATCCCTTACCACTACATCCTCGCTTTTAGCAACAAATTTGTAGCCGGCAATGAAGACTCTGCTTTCTGGTACACAGTGCTCTAGCCTCAACATATCTGACGCGCTTATTGGGTCCGATGGTCCAAGCGCCTCGATATGAGTGTTATCAGAGTTCCTCTTATACTCAGGAGCCAGATCCAAGTACCACTTCATACCATTTCCGGTGGCGTTCAAATTCGCCATGTTGATAGTTGTTATAGTTTCATCCTGCATAATGAGAGATGAGTGGAATTCCGTCGTACCTTCGAAGTATTGCTCTGAAATCTTATATGGATCGGCTCCTTCTTTCGCTTTGTAGATAACCGTACCTCCTTGGACGTTTAGATCTTTAAATGTGGTCTCATCACGGATTTCCATTTCACCATAAACTGTTGCATCTTCGATTATTGCCTCATTGTAATTTATGATACCTTTCGCTCCTTTGGTAACGGTCATGCGGTTGATATTATAGCCTCTGGTTGCAGCATTCACATCATCGTCGCTTACCTTTCTATTTACGAACGTTATGCCATTGATCAGACGAAGACTCTGAACGCCTTCGGAACTATCTATCATCGATCGTCCTTTTGGATTGTCTTTCCACTCTCCGTTTTCGTAGTCGACATGGAAGAGAGCGCCGCCTAACATTTTCCCCGTGTATTGCTTCCCTCCAGGTCCTTCATTTTTGCTCTTCACATCGAAAACGCCGTTCCCTTCGACGTATGTTGTTCCTTTAAATCCAGAGCAGTCGCCCTTGATGTAGATTATCGAGCCATCTCTTATGATAACACTGCCCTCGGCGCCTTCTATAGATCCGTAGTAGGAAAATATCTTGTTGTCCGCCGTGTTTTCGCTCGTATCGAGCTCTAGGACAGCACCGTTTCCAGACATTTTGACTTTAGGACGGTTGTTGATGTCCTTAGGTCCTCCACGCAAGGTTACTCGACTCAATCCATCGTCTGTATTCTTGTCCAGAAGTTCGTCCCGTGACGGAGCCTGATCGTTTCCCCTGATATAGATCGTTCCACCGAATATTTTTCCATCTTGAGTAAAGTCTGCAGTTGTTGGACCAACGACTTCGAAGTTTCCTTTATATCCAGAATTATCTCCGGTATATGTCATGTATTTTACGCCTGCTTTTGATGCAGTATCGTCGCCCACAGTATAGCTGCCCTTATAGTCTGTGCCACTTTGTATTACCTGAACATTGCTATTGTCTCCCGGAGGAGTCAACAATGATGCCGTTATGGTACCGCCAGCAGAACCCTTGACATGAAGTGTAACTGGTATATTGATTGGTACCGAGCCCAAAAATGCTCCAACCTCAATACTGCCGGTCTCCGAAGGTGTTAATGGTAGCGTAACTTCTTCTACAATTGGGGGAGTACCTTTTATAAATTCCTGACTTGGTCGCGTAAGGAAATCAATCAAGCTTTTTTTGTTGTCGGAGATAAGCTCGACTCTACCCTCTGTGATATTGGCAAAGGTAATGTCTTGGAAAGCACCTATATAACGAGCATCATTAGAATCAACGACCACTTTTAGGTTATTGCCAGGAACTATGGCATGGTCAATGGAAATTCTTTTCTTGCCCTCAGCATATGTTGCAAAACTGACTGGCGGAATATCACCAGCTACATCGATGAAAGTTGCCTTTTTGCCAAATTCAAGAGTGCCATCTAGGGCCATTACTTGGAAGCCACCTGTTCCGGCAGCAAGATCATTACAGGCAGCTGCAATATCCTCAATACGATAATTACCGTTAGCAGCATATTCATGATAATGACCACGATAATATTCAGATACAGTACCAGTACCAGTACCAGCATAAGTAGCAGGATTCTTAACGGCATCAATAGCAGCGGCAATGACAGCCTCAATATCAGCTCCCCCCTCAAGAGCCTCAGAAACGGCATCCCGAACCTTAGTCTGAGCAGCATAAGCAGCCTCATTGGCAACCTTAGCACTCCAAGCCCTATCAGGTGGCACAAAAGTGTACTTACCATCAGCATCCTTATCATCAGGATTTGTCAGATTAACTCCATTAATAGCAGCCGCAAAAGCAGGACTAAAAGCATTACTAATCTTATTAGCAATATTAGCAGTCAAAGTATCTCTCGCAGCAGAATCAGTAAGAAGATTACCAGGGACGGTGATGCCAGAACTATTACTACTACTCACAATACTGGATATAACGCCACTTTTACTAAAAAAAGAACCATAAGCCGCAGCAGCGCTCTCATTATAAGTCTTAGCCCTAATCCTATAAGAACTACCTTTCGTGTCAATAAGGGCATCTTTAGCAGCCGCGATGGCAGCTGTAACAAGATTACTAGAAGTCATCCCACTATCGTTATAATGTGCATTAAGATATTGAGAAGCTGCCTCTCTAGCGGCCTCATGAATGGCATTAGTTGCTATAGTAGTAAGGTTATAAGCTGTACCAATCGCACTCCAAATAGCTTCATGCGAAATAGCATCTCGAGCAACCTCAACAACAGCCTCAGTAATAACCTTTGCAGTAGTCCCAAGTGAAACATTGGCATTTACTGTCAAATTTTTATCTGTACCAAGATTGATATTTTTAAAGAGGACTCCTGTTTGTGATGATTGACTCCCAACCTCAGTACCATTCATTATAATTGTTGTAGGTCTATCTGTGACATTTAACGTATTAACCTTTAAACCTAAAGGTCCAGAATTTCTTGTAAGATCGATTGTATCAGCCAGAAGCACATCCGCTAAGAAATTAACCGCTCCAACGCCATGACTGTGACCGCTGCTGCCTCCACCGCAGCCGTGGCCGCAGCCACCACCGACGCTGCATCCGCCGCTACTGCTACAGCAGTGGCTGCCGCCTCCGCAGCTGCCGCAGCCGTTGCATCCGTCACAGCCGCCACCGCCGCAGCTGCAGCGGCCACCGTAGATGTAGTCACCATTACTACCGCTGAATAGATGTACCTCATTAGCATCAATTTTCTCGGTAACGTTCAATGTCACATCTCCAGCGTTGCCACCGATGCCGCCGGTGCTGCAATAATCGCAATAGCCGCCATCGCCACTACGCCCACCCTCTAGAGATAAAAATCCTACATTGATATTACTAGCTTTCAAAGTTGCTTTTCCTGCATCGCCACCATATCCTCCCCCAAAACGAGCTTTAGTCCCCATGCCGCCAGTGCCACCAGTGCCACCAGATAAATTTATCGCAGATACATCAATATCTCCTTTTTCGACATTCAATTCTACATCTCCAGCGTCACCTCCGCCACCACCAATGCCGCCCATTATACCATCGCCACCATCTCCGCCATGACCACCATATAAAGATACAGTGCTGCCTGGTGCTATGATATTATGAGCAATCAAAGTAGTTCCTTCCGCACTGCCACCATTACCGCCGCAAAAGTGTCTAGACTCATATCCGTCTCCGCCAGTGCCACCAGTGCCACCAGTTAGCTCGATGATGGCGTTTTCTGGAGCGCTCATCCTAATGTCATGAGCCATCAGAGTTACTGTTCCTACATTGCCGCCATCAGCGCGCCAGTGTAGCTTGCCACAATGGGTATGGCTACCGCTACCGCTACCACTACCACTACCGCCGCAACCACCGCCACAACTGCAGCCAGCGTGGCCACCGCAACGGACATGGTTACTGCCACCGCCACAACTGCAGCCAGCGTGGCCACCGCAACGGACATGGTTACTGCCGCCGGCACAATTGCAGCCGCCGCAACTAACACGGTCACCCCCACCACCAGCGATGCCGCTTATTAAAGTAATCTCAGATATAACATCGATATCTCCATTAACATTCAATTCCACATTTCCAGCGGTGCCTCCATTGCCGGCATACACACCTCCATCGATATGGTACTCATCGCCGCCGTTACCACCAGTGCTACCATCTAAACATATGCTTCCCGTATTGATATAGTTTGCCGTCAAACTTGTTTTTCCTACAGCATTACCGCCGTTACCGCTTCTGACGTAGTTACAGCCGCCGGAAGTGACTGGCAAGTCGACAGTGTAGTCGCCTACGCCGCCGTTGACCTCATCGTTTTCGAAATCGAGGACGACATGCTCCCCATCGTTGTCGACAGTGGAGACGTTGCCGCCGCAGTAGCCGGCATTGCCGCCAGCACCGGCTTCTAAACGTATGAGGTCTGTATTGGTGATACTATCGGCTGTCAAAGATGTCTCTCCTAGAGCGTTGCCTCCGCTACAGCCATTAATTTCTTGTTTGCCATTGCCGCCAGCGCCACCACTACTACCAACTATAGATATGTTTCCTGTATTGTTGATAACACTAGCCGTCAAAGTCGTCTTTCCTGCAGTATCGCCGCCAATATTGCCGCCGCCGCAGCTATTGCAACCACTGCCGATACTGCAACCGCCGCCGCTACTGCAACCGCAACCGCCGCCGCTACTGCAACCGCACCCGCAACCGCCGCCGCTGCTGCTGCAACCACTACCGCAACCGCCGCCGCTGCTGCAACCGCCGCCGCTGCTGCAACCGCCGCCGCTGCTGCAACCGCTATGGCAACCGCCGCCGCTGCTAGCAATGGCGTAGCCACCACCACTACCACCGAGACCACCTTGTAGAGATATGTCGCCTGTATTGGTGATAGTATCCTCTACTATCATTTGCGTTATTCCTTCCGCTCTACCGCCTTTACTGCTCTTACCGTTCTTACAGTCTACTTGCCCGTAGCTGCCACTACCACCACTGCCACCACTTAGAGATATGGGGCCTGTATTGGTAATAGTTTTAGCCGTCAAAGTTGTCTCTCCTATAGAATCGCCGCCGCGACCGCCACCACCGCTGGTAAAGATGTTGCCAACGCTACTACCACTACCATCACTACCGCCACTACCACCATTACCGCCACTACCACCAGCCATAGATATACCGCTTGATGTGATAGTATTCTCTGCTGTCAGAGTTGTTGTTCCTTCTGCTCTACCGCCATTACCGCCGCGGAAACCATTGCAACCCTCCCCACCATCTCCACCACCGCCACCAGCTAGAGATATGTGGTTTGCACTGATGTCATGGGCCACTACGGTTGTTTTTACGTCACCGGTACTGCCTCCCTCGTAGCCTCTGTAGGCGAAACCATAGCCGCTATTACTACCGTCGAAACCAACGCCGCCATTACTACCATTTGCCGACCGTCCATTGATATCGCCATTAACGCCGATAGTGTCCGCTTCCAGAATGGCAGAACCTCCATGACCGCCGTTAGCGCTTCCAGAAGCGGCATAACCCTCTGGATTATGACTAATGTTACTGCCGCTACCGCCAAATAGATTGATGCTACTATTAGGAATACTAGAAACGATGGTGTTAGCTTTTATAGTCGCATCGCCACCATTACCCTTATAACCACCGCCGCGACCACCCAATATGTTGAGAGTTTGGAAATTCACAATATTATCTCTAACCACCAGAGTCCCAGCGCCACCATCACCGCCATGGTTGCGATTAATACCTTGGCGACCATAAACGGGTCCACCACCGCCATTACCGCCAACTACATCGAGAACAGTGGCATTACCGTCGGGAAAATCGGAGACCATATTGTTGACATACATGGTCGCATTACCACCATGACCGCCATTGCCACCAGCGCTACCTCCATGCTTACCGCCATCGCCACCAAATACATGGTAAGCGCTGGAACCTGCAGCAGCGTTAATGTCATAGCCGTTGCTATTCAGAAGCACGGATCCGCCGTTTCCACCGCCGCCCATGCTGCCATTACCACCGCAGCCGCCGCTCAAGAATAAAGAATTGTAGTGTCTATCTACCGCATTAACACCATTCATGCTTTTCTCAGCGTCCCCACCGATTCCGCCAGCACCACCGCTATCGCCATCGCTACCATCGTCGCCGCCGTCATCACCACTTCCACCGGCACCACCGTCATCGCCATCGCTACCGATGCCATCGTCGTTTGGAGGAGAATCACTGACACGGCCGCCACCTCCGCCGCCTCCGCTTCCGCTTCCACTACCGCTGCCTCCACTGTCGCTTGTGCTGCCGTGGCCACCGCGATTTTCACCATGCGCATTAATGGTAACCACTCCATCACTAACAGAACCGTTTGTGACACCGCCACTACCTCCTTTTCCGTTATTGGAACCAACGCCTCCGCCTCCGCCGCCTCCGCCTCCAATTACGTAGAGGTCTCTAGCAAACGATGTTGTTGGAGACAGCATGGCAATGGCAGATATGGAAAGAGTGGCACATACGGCTAGTGCTCTGCTGGCTCGCGTCACATTTGTGCGTGCCGCACTGGTGTTTGCTCTTGCTGAAGCAGTTCCAGCATTGCAAGCACATCTCGCATACCTTTTGGAAGGCGCAGTAAACGGATCCAACGTCACGTTGGATGGTCGCGATAGCATTGACGTGCGTACGGCATGCACCTCCACCAGGCGCTGCTTCAGATCATTGCGGAAGAACGGATGTCTCAGCAAATCGAGAAACATCTCTGTGTTAAACGATTGCAAATACTTTTCCAGATAGTCGCGTAGCGCCTCACTAGTGTGTTTCCCAGTAGTATACATGCTTAGATGAAGATGATGCGCCTTGCAAACGTGGAATGACGTCCATATTTCCGGAGTGGCATGCCTCTGCTTCAGCCATTTCTCGCATGTTTCCAGCGCCGAGAGCGTTTGCAAGCGTCGCTTGTCCCTGATGCGCGATATGAACGAATCTTCGTAGTGATACGTGTAGAGTTCCTTATCGACAAAGCCGATGCGTCGTGCCGTCACAAGATTGGCCGTAACAAACGCCAGATCCTCTCCCACAAGGGTTGCTGGGAAATCCATGCCGGCAGCAATGATGTTTTCGCGGCGGAAGAATTTGTTCCAAGTGGCGTTGGTCGTCGTTAAAACAGATGGAAATTCCTGAGCGGTAAAATCGTCGGACGGACGCGCCGCCATGACTTTTGCGTCGTATTCTACCCACGGCTGAAAGCCAATTTGCCCAGGAACTACCTGATTATTGCGAAACATTACGACATCTCTGCCGTCACAAGCCTGATATATGTCGAAATTCCTGAAATTCTCGGCCATGACGGAGTCGTCTGCATCCACAAACCACACGAACTCACCGGTCGCCTCTTTCAGGCCCAGATTACGAGCTGGCCCAGGTCCCTTGTTCTTTTTCTGACGAATTAAGCGCAGATTAGCGAAAATTTGCGTCGATTCCTCAACAATAGACGCTGTATTATCGCTAGAAGCGTCGTCCACAACGATTATTTCATGATCAATTTTGGCCAGCGCGGCATCCAGCGACTCCAGACAGCGCCAAATCGTTTTCTCCGCGTTATATGCTGGAATTATCACCGAAAGATACACAGACTGTGTCTGTGGCGTTGAAGATGAATCAACAGGAGTAACAGGGGCCCGCTTCAAGCTGCTTAAAATATTCGCCATACAAAAACTCCATACAAAAATAAGCTCTTAATACAGCAAGTTATAACTGGCTATTTATTAACAAGGAGTTTATGAAATAAGAGGTTGTGATATTTTTTGAGACGATGCCCACTCAACAATGAATGTATCACTTCTTTGAGATAAAAAGTGTAGTTTATCCTTGCGCGCCCCATAAAACGCGTGTGCCGTCAGCACTGTCTAAAAAAATACTAAAAAAGTACTAAAAAAAGCTTGCATAATTGTTTACTCGCCAGTATATATTTGTTATGGTAATTTAATGGAGTTAAAGATATGAAATACGTAATAGGAATTTTTGCTGTCGCTAGTTTGTGTTCGACAGCGGTTGCTGGTCAGGCTGGGAGAGTCGCTCCGGTTGTTGTGTTAGAGGGGCCGCGCACGGCTATTTATAACGCGCGCTTTGCTACGGCTGTTGGGCTTGAGCAGCAGACGGCCAGTGGTGTGCAAAAAGAGTGCGTTATACCTGGCTTTTCAAGGATAATACTGGTAGAGCGTACAAATCAAAGTGATGACGGCTCAGTAGATCTGTTCTTGATGCAAAACGGTGCCTACAGTTTTGAAGTTAGACCTCTTGATGGCTCTTCGGATGGTTGCAGCCTTCCGCAGTGTATGATCGTTAAGGATGGTAATAAACGAAAACGATTTAAACTAACAGATTTGTACGTTGATGGTTTGCGGTATGAACTGACGATTAAGCACGAGAATACTAGGATCGCTACTCTTGAGATTTCAGCCGATGGTGTCGTTAAGGTTTCTAGCAGAGAGCTTAATCCTCCAGCGAAGGCCATGGTTTGTAGCACAACGCCATTAACAAGGTCAACGGCTGACGCGAGATAAGAGAAGCTGCCATCAAATGGCGTACTCATTTTTGTTATCTTTGCAAGCGGAGCGTGGATTTGGTGTTTTCAAGGATTTCCTGGATTCTCGACCTTGCTGCGAGTAGCAAAATGAGAGAGCTCGATGCGCTTTTTAAGGCGGCTTTGCTGTGTCCATTGCATTATTCCAATAAAAAATAGTTCGGTTCGCAACTGCAACCATTGTGATTAATGAATAATTTGTGTATCATGCTCGCTACTGACTAGAGGAATTATTATGAAAAAAGACATTCATCCTGATTATCATGAAATCAATGTTATTATGACAGATGGTTTTGCGTTTAAAACAAAGTCTACCTGGGGAAAAGAAGGCGATACCATGAAATTGGATATCGATTCGAAATCCCATCCGGCATGGACAGGAGTAAGACAGTTGGTGGATACCGGTGGACAGGTCGCTAAATTCAAAAACCGTTATCAGGGATTTGGACTTAAGACGTCCTAGCAGGACTGGCGTTTACTGCTTCGCTTCCAAACTGGTAGGTATGCCGACTGTACTTTCAATGTTGTGGCAGCTTCGGCGTTGATTGTAGCGCTCGCATACGTTTCAGAAGGTAGCGAAGCGGGAACTGGATCCAACGTCACGTTGGTCGCGTTGGTGGGGGGGGAGTTTTGCTTAGGCGTTTGTTTGTATTATTTTTGTTTTTTTCTTGCAGCTGTCATGCGAAGAGTTCAGCTCCATCCAAGAGCTCTGCTCCTTTGAGTGCCGCCATTGTTGTTGATGCAAGAAAAGGCAGTGTTTTATATTCCTACAACAGTGACGCAAGGACGCAGCCGGCATCCATTGCGAAAATGATGACGCTTTTCATTATCTTTAAAGCGCTCAAGCAAAAGAAAATCAGTCTGTATAGCATGATAAAAATCTCCCCTCACGCTGCAGCTCAGGCTCCCTGCAAGCTTGGACTAAAGTGCGGTAGTTTCATTAGTGTGCGAGATGCGATTCTGTCGCTTGTCACGCAGTCCGCGAACGATATAGCCGTTGCTTTGGCCGAGTTCGGAGCTGGAGGATCGGAACAGCGTTTCGTCTCTATGATGAATAAGGAAGCAAAGCGCCTAAAAATGAATTCCACAGTTTTTCTTAATCCGTCCGGGTGGAAAAACGCGCAGCAGGTGACAACAGCTCATGACATTGCCAAGCTTTCGATGGCGATATTGAAAGAATGCCCGGATTACTACAATATTTTTTCCACAAAGGAGTTTGCTTTCAACAAGAAGGTGTATAAAAATCACAACACTCTTCTGGGAAGCCAAGATGGAATTGTCGTAGACGGCATAAAAACTGGATTTGTCAACGCATCCGGATACAATATCGCGGTTTCGGCCCGCAAAGGAAAAGATAGGATAATAGTCGTGGTTTTGGGTGGAAGAAGCGGTGCTCAGAGGGATATGCAGGCGAAAACATTGCTAAAAGAGGGATTTCTTTGCTTATCGACCTACAAAAAAAGCGCAATGCTTGTTAAAAACTATAAAAATCCCAAAATTATACCAGAAAAACAGAAGAAAGTTCCTGTAAAGCAGGGCAAGGCGTTAGTGGATGCTACGCTACCGCAATTACCGCTACCACAGACAAAAACGTATAACGTAAAATGGTACAATCGTGATTTAATGGGGCACAGCAGACTTTTTGAAAATATATCAAAAGATCTAAAAACAACGCAGCAAAGTCATTCAGTTACAAGGAGAATATTAGGTGAATAATGTAAGATCAACTACGCTTTCCAACGGAATTCGGGCAGTTACCAAAAGAATAGATGGATTTGAAAGCGTTGTCGTCGGCTACTGGGTGGAAGCCGGAGAGGTGTGCGAAGATCTATCCAACAACGGCATTTCTCATTTTCTTGAGCACATGGCGTTTAAGGGAACCACATCCAGAACAGCAAAGGAGATTGCGGAAGAAATCGAATCGGTGGGTGGCTACATGAACGCCTACACATCGAAGGAAGTCACAGCGTATTTTGCAAAAGTGCTGGGCGAAGATACAAAAGTTGCGCTGAATATTCTCTCGGACATTCTCCAGAATCCTACGTTTCTGACGGAAGAGCTGGAGAAGGAGAGGGGAGTGGTGCTGCAGGAATTGTATCAGGTGAAGGACACGCCGGACGATATTATCTTTGACCATTTTCAGGAGATATGCTTCAAAGATCAATCGATGGGTTATCCCATTGTTGGGCAAGAAGAAGTAGTCGCGAAAATTACAGCGGACGATCTTCGGGAGTACAGATCCAGATATTACAACGCAGATAACATTGTTTTTGCAGCAGCTGGTAATCTATCCCACGACGAACTGCTGGACATGGCCACTGAAAATCTGAACGCCTTCAAAACCGACGTCTCTCCCGTGCATGATGTGCAGTACAACTATGTCGGCGGTTCCTATTCCGACGTGAGAGAGCAGCTAGAGCAGGTTCATGCAATCATCGGTTTCGATGGCATCTCCAATCTTGACGCGGACTACTACACCATGGCGATATTTAGCTCGATTCTTGGTGGCGGCATGTCGTCCAGATTATTTCAGGAAGTGAGGGAAAAGCGAGGACTCTGCTACTCCATCTATTCGTTTTCGTCCTCCTACAAAAGAAACGGCGTTTTCGGTGTGTACTCTGCCACAACGGCCGATAAATTGGCGGAACTATCAGATGTCGTTGCCGGCGAAATCATCAGCATGAGCAATGGCATATCAGAAAAAGAGTTCAAGATCACAAAGGCTCAGTTTAAGGCCAGCTTGCTTATGGCCGGCGAAAATAACACCTCCTCCTGCGAGCAGATCGTCAGTCAGATACGAATTTTCGGTCGAACACTAGATAATGCGGAAGTTCTAGAAAAAATTGACGCCGTAACCATCGATGACGTAAAAAAACTAACGCACAGAATCTTGGCGTCCAAGACAGCGGTTGTCACAGTTGGCAAATGCGACTGCTCCAGCGTTCTGGCCAAACTCGAATCAAATGGATTGAAGACTGTGTGACATGTTTTCTGCTTCGCCTCCATATTGCCTTGAGTGTGTATACTTACAATTCTTGGCGAAGCCGAGAATCCAAGAAATCCCTAAAAACATCGGATCATCACCGCGTTTGTAAAGATGACAGGAATGTGTGACGCAATTCCAAAATAGATAAATAAAAAATCATTTTTATTGTTTTTTGAAACGATGTCTTGCCATTAAAATTCCAGGTCGCGTGCTTTCTTTTTTTGGTGGATTGAATGAAAATCACTTGACAAATATATATTTGCAATATATATTTATGCAAGGTAAAGAATGAGGATTTAATTATGGAAACAACAATATTTATGAATGGGCAGTCTCAAGCAATTAGGATACCAAAGGACTACAGGCTAAAAGGCAATGTTTGCGAAATCATCAAAAGAGGGGATGAGTTGATTATCAGAGAAAAGCGTCACATTAGCTGGAGTCAGTTTTTTGAAACCTACGAGGCAGCACCGGAATTCGACATTATTGAAAGGAATCACGAATCAAGCAGAAAGATTGAATTATGAGCAAGTATGTACTCGACACCTGTATATGTAGTTACATAATTAAAGGAAAATCTGATGTAATAGATGTTCTATCTCAGAACATGATTAAGCATGAGAACGATAAGTTGTTTGTCACTATTTTTAATCATGCTGAATTATTTACTGGTGTTTTATTGAAGGAATCTCCAAAACTAAAAAAGACTGTTGAGATTTTTCTTAAACGTTTGGATATCGTTTGTTTTACGGAAGAAGCGTCGTTTGAATATGCAAAAATCAGAAGCGAGCTGCGAAAAAATGGCGTTTCGCTAGATGATATGAACATGCTAATTGCGGCCTGTTGTATTGCAGAAAATGCCACATTAGTTACAAATAATCTAAAGCATTTTTCGAGGATCAAAGAATTAAAACTCGAGGATTGGACATTGCCATGATTACATAGTCGGTCGCAGAAAGATAACCGCTCACAAGAATAACCAAAATCAAGGCAAGTAGCTTTTTCATAAGATTCTTCATCAAAAGTAAGTGGACAAATAAACATAACAAAAGAGGTGTACCATAACGCAATTTGCATTGCAATAGATAAATAAAAATTATTTTCATCGTACACCAAGCTCAGGGTCATTTAATTCTTGAAATCTTTTGGTGCAATTGTATGGCGTCTTCAAATTATTCGATGAAAATTAAATTCAATACAATTCTTTGTAGACCTGGTATTGTTCTTCGGTCTAATATATATTCAGTAAACAATTATTATATTTAGGAGAGTCTTATGGCAGAAGATAGTGTTGATGATAACAATGGGCAGTTTTTAGGTATCGTATCGCAGTATATGAAGGATTTATCGTTTGAGAATGTCAATTCGATGTCTTCGTTCCACAACGTTAACGAGCAACCACAAATAGATGTGCAGCTCAAGGTAAATGTCGAGCAGGGCGTCGAGGTTGCTGGTCACAAGAACTTATTTCGGGTATCTCTAGTGGTAAACATAAGCGCGAAATTGGATAAGCCGATGTTTATTCTGGAACTTGATTATGTCGGTGAGTTCGCCATAGAAGGATTCCCCGAGAACATCATGGAACCAATCCTATATGTGGAATGTCCGCGACTACTGTTTCCGTTTGTGAGATGCATTGCGGCGAACACAGTCAGCGAAGGTGGATTCCCGCCGTTGTATCTATCCCCTGTAAATTTCGCAGAGCTGTATCAGGAGCAGAGGGAAGCACTCAATAAAACGTTGCAGTAGAATGAAAAAACTGGCTGTATTGGTAGATGGATCCAGTTTCATCTACCGTGCGTTTTTCGCTCTTCCGCAGCTGACAACCCGCGATGGAAGAGCGATTGGTGCCGTTCATGGTTTTTGCTCCATGCTTATTTCTCTGCTGGAAAAGCATAGGTCCGATTTCTTTTGTGTGGCGCTCGATTCCGGCAGGACGACCTTTCGGTCTGAAATATTTCCCGAATACAAAGCAAATAGATCCGCAGTCCCAGATGAATTGAAGGAGCAGTTTCCGCTTCTGAAAGAGGCCTGTCGCGCATTTGGCGTTCCCACGGTAGAAAAAGTCGGATTTGAGGCAGACGACCTAATGGCCACCTACTCCAGAAAGCTGGCTGATGCTGGCATGGAAGTACGAATCATTTCGTCTGACAAAGACCTAATGCAGCTGATAGATGAAAATGTTTCCATGTTCGATCCGATAAAGTCCAAAATCATTAAATCAGAGGATGTGTTTGAAAAATATGGTGTTTATCCGTCTCAAATGGTACATTTTCAAGCGCTAGTTGGGGATTCGTCCGACAATATTCCGGGAATAAAAGGCATAGGTCCCGCAACCGCCACCAAATTACTGGCGGAATATAAAACACTGGACGGCATCTACGAAAATATCGAAAAAATTCAGCCTCCAAAACTGGGGGAAAAGCTAATTACCGGCAAAGAAAGTCTCGCGCTCTCTCTGAAGCTCGTTACACTCGAAAAAAACGTAGGATTAGACGATGATTCTCTAAGTCTATCCGTTTCCTATAATTATGACGACGCAGTTCGTTTTCTGGAGTCACTTGGGCTTTCCAATTTAATCAAACGAGTGGTTGCCGCACATGCAAAAATGGCTTCGCCACCTTCTGAAAGGTATGCGAGATGTATTTGCAAAGTTATGAATAAGTCCTCGTTGCAAGCACATCTGGTGCAACTGGCGGAAGGTAGCAAAGCAGAAAACGGATCCAGCGTCACGCTGGGGTTTTTTGTTAGTTCCGGTCTTAATGGAAATAGTATATTGGCCATATGTGATGGAAATTCAGTTTGCACGTGTGCTGCAAGCACTAATGGGGGAGATCTTTTTAGCCAGACTTCGCTTTTGAGTTACGAGGACGTTTGTGCTGCGCTAAAGCCATACTTCGAGAATCCGAATATCACAAAAATCAGTCTCGGAGGCGGCCTGAAACGCTTTCCATCCATAGATTTTGCCTCCTACGAAGATATGTCCGTAATGTCATATTTGCTCAACGGACCAGTTGGAAACCGCCTCAAGGACATCTTTCCAAATAGTGACGATCCCATATGCGCATTGTCATTGGAAAACATCTGCGAGCAGGATCAGATCTGCAGACTTGCCGAAATGATATACGATAATTACGACGATATGCTCCATGAATTGAAAAAGAAGAATCTTCTGGAAGTTTATCGAAAAATAGACGCGCCATTGGTCAAGATCCTAAAAAACATAGAGGAAAAAGGGATTATCATATCGACGGCCAAGCTCAATCAGCTGGCGGACATTTTTTCGGAAAAGATAAAAAAGCTGGAGCAAGAGATATTTTCCGCCGTTGGATACGAATTTAAAATTGGATCCCACAAGCAGCTAGCGGAAGCTCTGTGGGGAAAGCTAAACCAACGTGACGTTGGATCCGATAATAATGAAACGCACGTGCTGCAAGCATCGACGACAAAAAACCAACATGACGTTGGATCCGATAATAATGAAACGCACATGCTGCAAGCATCGATGACAAAAAACCAACGTGACGTTGGATCCAATAATAGTGAAACGCATGTGCTGCAAGCATCGACGACAAAAACCACCAACATAGGAGGGGGATACAGGAGGTCTTCGCTCAATCAGGAAGCGCTTGAGGAAATGTCTGCTCATAGTCCAGTGCCGGAGTTGGTAATCGAATGGCGTAGTCTTTCGAAGCTACTGTCCAGCTATACACATTCGCTGTGCAAATTGGTTAATCCGAAAACCGGTCGATTGCACACGACATTCAGCATGACGTCCACCTCCACCGGAAGACTTTCTTCGGCACGTCCCAATTTGCAGAACATTCCGGCTCGAACGGAAATCGGTAGACTCATAAAAAGCGCATTTATAAGCGAAAAGGGACATAAACTGCTGTCATTTGATTATTCCCAGATCGAATTGCGAGTGCTGGCTCATATCGCCGACATAAAAGCTCTGAAGGAAGCATTTGCAGCGAAAAAAGATATACACGCTATGACAGCCTCTAAAATTTTCGATGTTCCGCTGGACGATGTAACCGACGAAATGCGCTCCCACGCCAAAACCATTAATTTCGCCGTACTTTATGGAATGTCGTCCTTTGGATTATCCAAATCGCTCGGCGTATCAAAAACTCAAGCAAATTTATACATCAAAAACTACTTCGATCGCTTTCCCGAATTCAATAAATTCAAGGAAGAAACTCTTGCCTTCGCAAGAAAACACGGATATGTGCTCACAAGCTTCGGACGCAGATGCTACGTAAAAGACATAAACTCCTCGATTTTCCAACTGAAGCACTTTGACGAAAGACAGGCCGTCAATGCTGTCATACAGGGAAGCGCTTCGGACATCGTGAAAATCGCTATGATAAACATCAGTCCCCTGCTTCAGTCGATTCATTCGTCGATGATACTGCAGATACACGACGAACTGGTTTTCGAAACAGAAGACAATTTCGTCGACGAAGCCATCCAAGTCATTAAAGACGTCATGGAAAACTCCGTCGACCTGTCCGTCAAGCTCTACGTAAACGTAGAGGGCGGCGATAGGTTGTTATGAGACGGCTTTCTATTTTGAGAAAGGCGTTTGTGAACAATCATTTGTGCAAAATCGCTTGATCAAGTAAGCTATGCTGGATGTACAAACCGACCGTCCACAATGTTAATTGTACAGATAACATTTCCGCTTGCATCCTTCACGACCAGTTGTCCGTTTATCACGTCATCAGTCCGATATTCAATGGAGTTTCCAGCAGCACTTTTTGCGCTTATAATGCCTTTAGAATATTCTCCCGACAGATCCTCTTGTCTCTTCTTATCTCTCATAAGAAGCATAGTATGAACTGCCACTTCTCCATAAGAAAGTCGTCCATTTTCGAAATATCCTTCTATTTGCAGTCCTCCGAGTTTCAATCTACCTACCCCATGCCATTTGCCGTCTACCCAGTCGCCGGCGTAGCTTCGGTATGGGCCATATCCTCCCCGTCCTTTGCCATGAGGAATAAGTCCGCGCGAAGCGTCGCTCTTGGTTGTGCCATCATATTCAGTGCAATGCCAATTGGCTCCCCACACATCATCCGCAATTCCCAAACTCGACATTACCATCGCAACAGCGCAAGCAACGATCAATTTATTTGGTTCCATATATTTCCTCCTTTGTTAATTAAAAACCACGCTCAATGTATCATGTTTTTTTATTAAAAGTCAAGCGAAAAATGCAAAAATTACAAAAAAAATATTTTGCTAGAAGCGCGTGACAAAAAAAGAAGACGCTTTTGTCGACGAAGCCTTCCGCGTCATCAAAGACGTCATGGAAAACCCCGTCGATCTGGTCGTCAAGCTCAACGTAATCGTAGAGGGTGGCGACAGTTCGCGGAGAGGTCCGCTTGCGATATAGGGAAAGGCTTCTTTGCGAAATCGCCCTACCTAGTAAGGTATTCCGGGGCTATAGTCAGCACACCATCCACCTGACCAGCTCTAATGTGTACTTCTCCGGTAGCATCTTTTATGACTATCGTTCCGTCCTTCACATTATCTGTCTTATATTCAAAGCAGTGTCCTGTTGCATTTTTCGCTCTGATAATGCCTTCAGCGTATTCTCCTTCGAATTCCCCCCATCCCAAGGTTCCCATCAGAAGTATGGTACGAACTACCACTTTCCCGTAAGAAAGTCGTCCATTAGCAAAATCTCCTGCTATATTCAGTCCATCGAGCTTCAATGTACCTACGCCATGCCATTTTCCGTTTGCCCAACCGCCATCGTAGCTGGTACCGTTATCATAGTCACATCGTCCGTTTCCATGAGGAACTAATCCTTGTTGAATATTTCCTTTAATTTCGCCGGCGTATTTAACGCCATTCCAATTCATTCCGTACACATCATCCGCAATACCCAAACTTGACATTACCACCGCGGCAACGCAAGCAACGATCAATTTATTCAGTTCCATATATTTGCTCCTTTGTTAATTAAAAACCATATTCAATATATCATGTGCTTCTTTTAAAGTCAAGTGAAAAACGCAAAAAAATGTAGAAAATATTTTATTGGATGTGCGTGACAAAAAAGAAGACTCGCCCGTCGACGAGGCCATCCGCGTCATCAAAGATGTCGCGCGAATCTCCCCCGACCTATCTGCCAAACGCTACGTAAACGTAAAAAGCGGAGATAGTTTGTCATAAAATGGCCTTCTATCTAAGAAAAGCCGTTTCTGTTTTATCCATCAATCATCCGACCGCTTCAAATATTCCCCAAAAGTTAAAACCATCATTAGCCATGTACCCACCCTCTCCGTTTATACGACCATTAACAAAATTTCCAACATAGGCATCCAAACAGTCAAATGTAAGTGTCCCATATCCATGTGGAAGTCCAGCCGCATTGATCGGGCCGGTGTATGTTCCGCGATGCCCATTTTCATAAGGGTCATTTTGCAATCGTAACCCTTCGACATCTCCAGTTACGCCAGCAGGAGCGATTGGGTGGTGTGCCTCAACAAGAACGGCAAGATCTTCAGGAAGTTCTCCAATAGGAGCAGTGGCATCAGCAAGCGTTCCCCGCAGGTGGAATCCCAGGGCTTTTTCCTAGAAATATGGGTTGATTTTTGAGATAAAATCTCCGAATATTAATTAAGTTTTAATATTTGGAGTAGAGATGAAAATTATAGATGCGTTAAAAGAGGTAAAAGATGATCGCAAACCTAACGGGAAAGAATATCAGTTGTGGGAGATCATATTAGACCTGTTGCATAACCCAAACGCAGATCCAGTAATGAATTTTGATAAGGTCAGTGTAACATTATTTTATTTCTCATGCAAGTCCAAATCCATTTTTCATGTTAACAATTCCGGCGATAATCCTAAACTTTTCATTAAATTTTATCCTTTTGTTGCGATAACGGTCCGACATAATCCTGAAAACCTTAATATCTCCGAGAATATTCTCAACAACCACTCTAACTTTTGATATGGCCCTGTTTTTTTCCTTTTCTTCCTTGGTTAGCTTGCCACCTTTGGGCTTTTTCTTTGGAATTTCCGAGTTTTTGTGAATCTTCTCTATCCCCTGATAGCCGGAATCCCCCAAAACATGAGTCTCGATCGGAATTTTTTCGCTCTTTTTTATCCTGCTCTTTTTCTATCTGCTTTGGTTGAGCCTGCAGTGCTGCAGTTCTCCTTTTTTCCTCTTTTTGAGCCTTTTTCTCTTGTGCTTCTTTATCTATTCTAGCCTGCTTTTCTCTTCGTTCTCTATTACGTTGAGCGTTCTCTTCCTCACGCATACGCATTTCTTCTTTTTTTCTTTGCGCTTCCTCTGCTTCTGCTGCTTGTGCCGCCCGCATATCATCTTCCGCTTTTTGTGCTGCAGCTGCTGCCCGTCTACCTTCTTTCGCCTTTTGTGCTGCAGCTGCAGCTTCTGCTGCCTGTCTATCATCTTCCGCTTTTTGTGCCGCAGCAGCTACTGCCGCCCGCCTATCTTCTTCCGCCTTTTGTGCTGCCGCTCTTTCTGCTGCTATTTCCTCTTTGCTCAACGGCAGAATCTTTATCCATTGAGTCAAAGAAGCTCCGCCGCCTTTATGTTCTGGCAAAATGATCACTTTCATCATGCATTTTGATTCTTTTGCCAGCTTTCCAGTGGCATCAAATTTCTTTTTATTGTCCGCTTTGTATCCGCGAGTTTTAAATGTACCATCTTCACAGAGAGCAAAATGTTTTCTGCAGTAGTCAAGGAAACCTTGTCTGTTGCGCTCTATTGCAGCAGAAGCGCGCGCTTCTTCGCGGTCTCTTCTGGCCTGCTCATCTCGTTCTCTTTCTCTACGCTCTGACTCAGCACGAGCTTGCGCTTCTTCGCGATCTCTTCTGGTCCGCTCCTCTTGTTCTCTTTTTCTATGTTCCGACTCAGCACGAGCTCGCGCTTCTTCTTGAGCTCTCATTGCCTGCCATTCTCGTACACATAATGGAGCCGTAAGAGCCATATCATCTGACTCTTGTGGATCTGTAGCTCGTATTCGTATTATAAGACGCTCGAATTCAGCTTCAACTGCGCGATTGAGCTCTCGACACCAGTAACGCTGGCTTTCCTGGTCAGGAGACTGGTCCAACAGCCGCATACAGGAATCGATTAGTGGAGAACACAAACTTAGACATCTTAGCTTTGATTTCAAAATAAATTCTTCCAACGTCAGAGTAGACTCATCTATTTCGCCAAGGTACTCCATCACATCATCTGGAAGCGAAGCATTCTTCTGCTCTTTATCAGCTGCTCCATTATTTTCCACTCCGCTAAGAAACGCCATCGTTCCATCTAGAGGCACGGCATATTCTGGAATATGAGAACTCGCTTCAAAATCGGCGACTCTCGTCCCTTCCGCATTTGCTATTCCCATACTTGCAAGCACAAGAGCAAACACTCTATCACTAATTTTCGTTTTCATTTCGCACTCCGTTTAAAATATCTAATAATAAAAAATTCCACTATGAATAACACGATAGAAAACGCTTGTCAACAATCAATATCAAGAATTGGCAGCTTCCATGAACATATCGTCCGTGCTATATTCGTCGTTCCGATGATTTAGTATGTCTTTCGCGATTTTTTGATTGGCAATGGGAAGGGAGCATATTACGCACGTATTTCCATTGGGATCTGCTTTGACTCCAAGTGAGCCTCCGTGCAATTCTATGAGGGATCTGACCAGTGGCATGCTTGCGGTATTTGATTCCACGTACTTAATTGTAGCTTTCTTGTGGGATTTCTTGAAAATTTCGACATCGTCGTTTACGTGTAATCCTATCGCTTCATCTTTAATGATGATTTTCATATTATTGTCATCTGATACCAAACGCAACTCGATTTTTCCGTTTATTGGAGTAAATTGTATGGCATTTATAAGTATATTAAATATTGCTTGTTTTATGCGTTTTCTGTCTCCTGTAAATTTGGCACTTATGTCTTCAAAACAAGTGATAATATTTATATTCTTTTCCTTCGTTCGTTTTTCCACAGTTGCTATTACTTCGTTTATCGTTTCATGTATGGAAAATGTTGACATATCAAGCTTGGAGGACTCAATATCCACGGAAACCATTTCCAATAGATTATTAGTCATCTGATAAAGTTGATTAGATGAATCCAATATGTATTTGCAATATTCTAGTTGTTTGTCGTTCAAAACGCCATAATACTGATGCATAAGCAATTCTGCGAAACCAATTAATGCGTTTAGCGGTTCTTTGAGCTCCGTTGATATTCCGTATACAAACTCATATCTGAGCTGTTGAGCGGCTTTAAGTGCCTGGCTTCTTTCCATAATGGCTTTTTCCACAATGCAGCTGTCAGTTATGTTAGTGTAGCTGAGCATGTGAGCTCCGTCCGGCAGTGGGATATAGGAAAATAGAATGACGGAGTTGTCTTTTTTGGTGAGCTTTCCGGTTTTTGCGATTCTATCCGTTAGATTGCTTATGGAATTTTCCTTGAAGGATTTCCAATCTTCTCCATAATCGAGTGAATCTTTGATTATATCAAGCAATTCAGACAGATGTATTCCTTTGAGATCGGAAGTCTCCTTGTCTTTTATGTCCCATATTTTGATTGTGGAGTTATTGACGATTTTCATGCGATTATCGCTGCCATAAACCGCGATTCCTTCTTGCAAATGATCAATTGTTTCTTTGTGAACTGCAAGAAGCGTGTTGTTTTTTCGTTGCAATGCCAGGGAATTGGTGACGTCCTCGAATATAAAAATCAATCCGCCAAGAGGATATGGCGCTACCAGCGTCCGCAGCGTATTTCCATTTGGTAAATGCATCAGTTCCTGTGATGGAGTCGTTATGGACGTAAACAATGCCAATTGTGATTTCTTAAAGGCTTGAAAATCCGCGTGCTCAGGTAATTGACGATTATTCCTTCTTTCGTCCAGTATTTCAGCATAGGTTGGCTTGGAATGCAGCCAACTCTGTTCAAGTTTCATAAGTTTCTGATAGGCGCCGTTAAAGAACACAAGTCTTGTATTTTCGCTGAATATGGCGATAGCCGTTGATAGATTTTCCAGAACTTCGTAGTTTGCTGTCACAATTCGGTCTAGGCTTGATGAGAGATTTTCTTCGGATGTAATGTCTGTAGCAAATCCAACTGAATTGCCTCTTGATGTTGGAACTTCATGGACAGATAACTTCCTGCGCACTCCTTTTATTACTGTAAATTGAGAAATCACCTGCATTCTATTGCATTTTCTAGCATTTTCCGCAAGAGAATGTCCCTGACCAAATAAATTCCCAGGAATGAGAGGCGTGTTTTTCGCTATGATCTTCTCGCTCGGACTATCGAGCGCATCAGCGTAGGCTTTATTGCAGTATGTTATCTCGAGATTGCTGTTTCTTTTCCATATCGGCATTGGAATGACGTTTAACATTTCCAGAAATTCTTCCATTGTTTTCTCGGCAGCAGCGGTTCTATTTTTTAGATCCTGTATTTCCGTAAATGGTTCTGTTATATCTTTTCCCCATAGAATTATTGTTTCCAGTCCATTGAGGGCAATTTTGGAGCCTCTTATTTCTATTATTTTATCATTAGCAAGCGCTGACACTGCAATATTAAATGGAACTCCGTTTTTTTTCAGCTGACCGAATAGGGTTGATAATTGATTTGCATCTTCTCTATTGATGAGCGACAGAACTTCTCCAATGAATATGGATGGACTATTTCTAAGATCAAAAAATGCTCTGAATTTTTTAGATGAACCTATGTATTCGTTGCTTCCACTCCAGGCGATCCATCCGTTATCGGATAATGACAGCACAGAGTGATAGTGGCATAGCAGGTCCATATATTTGAAAGCATTGAATCTTGATCTGTAAACACAATGCAAAAGAATTACCGACGCCGGTAGAAAACACGATATTGCGAGAGCTAAGGACTTTGAGAAAATAAGACAAATAATCCCAAATACAACTAGAATAGAACTAAATAGATCTGCTTTATACCAAGTTTTCATTAATATAGAACCACCAAGAGCGGAATCAAAAACGTCGAATCGCCACTAGAAAACACATTCTTCGCCATAATTATCGCAAACAACATATAAGAAATACAAGAGAACAATCGATATTTTTATTAAAATAAATAATAAAATGCGATCGTTGGCTTCTAAAATCAAACACCAAGGCCCCTTTTGCTAGAAAAGAGCCATTATGTTGCGATCTCTTAGAACATATTTATCGGTAGTTGCGTGATAATTACTAGATCTGTTGCATAAGCTTCTTGGAGCCTCTGATTATCAGGATCAACAAACGGCATATGCAACAGGTCTACTATCCAAGCTTTTTCAACCATTGGATAAATAATGCCCTTAAACAACTGTAGGGTTTCTTCTCTTTCGCTTTTATCCTCACAACAATTTTTCACATACGAAAACTCATCAGGATGTGTAATTTTTCCTCTTTCATCTATTTCATTATCTACCCAAAATCCCTCATAGACATCTCCGTTATCATATGTCAATTTTCCCTTTCCATGCATTTTATTATCCCGCCAATGCCCAGTATAGACGTGTCTAGGTGAGAACCACACATATGTTCCTTCTCCAGTTCTTTTGCCATTTATCCAATTTCCATCATAAAAATCCTCATTGTTGTATTTCATCGTTCCTTTGCCATTCGCGCCACCATTCTCCCAATCTCCTTCGTAGATGTCTCCACCGACTGATTTATAAATTCCTTTCCCATTGCCTTTATCATCCCGCCATTCACCTTCATATTCTGCTCCCCATGGAAAAGTATATCTTCCTTTTCCCTCTCTTTTTCCATCCACCCAGTCTCCCACATAAATTTTCCCATTGGCATATGTCATTGTTCCTTTTCCACATGGAACCCTATTAATGTGCTGACCGACATATTTGTTTCCATCAATATCTAATGTTGCATGTTCCGATAGCACACGATGTGCCGAATCTTCTTTTTCTTCATGCATTCCTTCTGCCGTCCCAAAACTTGCGACCAGCATCACAGATGCAGATATGACGATTGATTTGTTTATTCTCATTTCTTTGTTCTCCACCAATAAGGAACTAAAATTAAACGCAATTGTCTGACAATTTCTCGCAAAAATCAATCAAAAAGCTGCATGTCATTGAAAAAACATTCCGTAAACCAAATGTTTTTCATCCAATGCACTTGTTTTTTCAAAAGGCAACCACATATATTTTCTATAATCGTCACATTGGAGATAAACATTATGAAATTCATAATATTAACATTGGCTTTGATTACGACATCATTTGCTTGTGCAGACTACGAGAATCCCATAAAAGTAAATAAGATAATGGAAGAATTCAGAAAAAACACAGCACATGCAAAGAAAAAATTTTTAAACAAGGAGCTGCTGGTACGTGGTGTATGCGCCAAAGTTGGAAAAATGTTTCTTGAAGACAAGTATGTTTTGGAACTGAATCCCATGGGCAACGTTTTCCTTCCTACTGCGATTAATTGTGAATTCTCTGCCGATGAGAAACGATCGCTAAAAAATATAGCAAAGGAAGATGAGATTGTGATTGCGGGAACCATGGTTAGTCAACACAGAATCAAAGACTGCTCTATTGTTAGAGTGATTCCAGGTCGTTTTCATGGTTGTGTTTGTGATGAACAATGCGTCCACTGCGAAAGATGCAATTGCTGCGAAATTCACTGCAGACAGCATGAGCATGCGCATCAAAAGGCGGTACAACAGACACAAGCGCGCATAGGATTAGTTAACAAACAACCTGACCAAGTGCCTGTGGACTAATTTTATAATTCCATGATTCATGAAGGATATTTTTTTCCAAAGCTATAGCTTTAAAAGTTTTGTTGGAAACTTTTTTCGCAAGT
>BNWJ01000003.1 GCA_025998735.1 Alphaproteobacteria bacterium
TTCTTTTTAAGGTCACTGCAAAAACAAAAAACGCATCTGGAGCAAAAATTGGAAGTAGAAAAAAACGCTATGATTTTCAAGCTTCCGGATTTATCTCGCAAAATAATTCAGTTAATACAAAAATACAGCTCAATTGGAATAAGTGAAATAGCCTCCTTGGCGAACGCAAACAAAAATACAGTTAAAAAACACTTGGCAGCACTTGTGGACGATTCCCATATAGCAAAATACGGGAAAGGAAAATCTACAAAATATCGCATATTGCAATAATCAAGAATTCTCCCACTTCTGTAAGGGGAGGCATGAATCGCGCTTGCCAAACATGCCGCCTTGTAGTAGTGTCAATATCAACCGCTGCAACGGCGGGGATAACTTGGTAATCCATCGGCATTAGCCGGCGCTGCCTAAGAAGCCCCACCTCTTTAGGTGGGATGTAATTAACGCCTGCTCAATCTATCCTTCAAGTGGTTACCAAACCTTCCCTGCGTTGTGCCTTTCACATGCCTTTTCGTCAAGTACTCAAGGCACATTCCGCAAAGATGCTGCCCCAGCAAAAGAAAATGCCCGTGGTGCAACCACCGCTCGTGCGGCACGTACCTTGCGATGTTGCAACGATTTCGGCTATATTGGAGTTTGATTCCAGTATAGCCGAGGATTTAGGTGGTGATATGTTTATCAGAAGAGAAATTGCTGATCTTATTGAAGAAATTAGAAAACAATTCCCAGTTATATTGATTACCGGACCACGGCAGGTTGGTAAAACTACTGTGCTCAGAGAGAATTTTCCAGATTACAATTACGTTTCTCTTGATGATAGTGAAGCTCGGAATCTTGCTCAGCGTGATCCAATGTTGTTTTTGAAGACCCACAGGCATCCGCTGATTATTGATGAAGTGCAATATGCTCCAGAGTTGTTTGTTGGCATAAAAATGATTGTGGACGAGAAACGGGAAAATGGCTTGTTTCTACTGACCGGATCACAAAAATTTCGTCTTATGCGTGGTGTGTCTGAATCTATGGCTGGGCGCGTAGCAATACTGGATATGCTTGGACTGTCAAATGCTGAAATTCTAGGAAGAAAAAGTCAAATCTTCGATCCGGAAAACATTGATTTCTCATATAAAGATTCTGAGAATGCAGGAGAAATCTACACCAAAATCTGGAAAGGCTCCTTTCCTGCATTCTATAGGGATGTAGGTAGCAACTGGTCTGTTTTTTTTAGATCGTATGTTTCGACGTACCTTGAGAGAGATATTCGCGACTTGATGAGAGTTTCCGACGAAAGAACTTTTTTACTTTTTCTAACGTTTCTTGCTTCGCGTACAGGGCAATTGCTTAATATGGCCGAAGTTGCAAGAGAGGTTGGCATTGATAACAAAACGGCGAAATCTTGGCTATCGATTATTGAGACCACCGGATTGGTACACTTGCTATATCCGTATTACAAAAATGTCACCAAGAGATTGATCAAAACTCCAAAATTGTACTTTTTAGATACGGGATTGGCCTGTTATCTAGCCAAAATAAACTCGCCGGAAATTCTGGAAGCGAGCTATCTAAATGGAGCTATGTTCGAGACGTATGTTTTTTGTGAATTACTGAAGTCATTTTGGAATCGCGGGCGAGACGCTACATTTTGTTTTTATCGGGATCGGGATATGAAAGAAATCGATCTGCTAATGGAGCAAAATGGCGTTTTGTACCCGATTGAAATAAAAAAAACGGCGATGCCAAGTCGCACAGCAACTAAGAATTTTTCTGTCCTGGAGAAAATTGGAGCAAAGGTAGGTCAGGGAGCAGTCATTTGTCTTGTGAATTCGCCGATTCCCATATCTGAAACGGTGATTGCTGTGCCAATAGGGGCAATTTAGCCAACGTGACGGTCCGAGTCGGACTGGCGTTTTCTACTTCGCTACTTTCCGAGGAGCGCGAAATGTAATTGCGACATTAAAGCTGCTTCAGCATCGAAAATGATGCACTTCGTTTCTGAATGGGCGCTGAGTATCCATTCTTGTCTTCAAAAAATCCTACATCAAACATTTGTATCTATCTTCATCGCACATCATGATATAACTTAACTCGCAAAATAATTCAGCCAATACAAGAACACAGTTCAATTGGAATAAGCGAAAAAGATCCGGCTATTTACATGTTTTGTTTGATTTTGCATGATGTGTAAATAGAATCATATTTGAAATAAATGCACGAAACGTGAAACGGGTTTAGAGGATAGTTGCACAGTTAACGGTGTATGGTTTTTGAAAATAGCAACTATAATCTTGATGTGTTTTGAGTAATGGTGTGTAGTTTAAGAAATGGGAGAGCATAAACCATGCATAAGATACTCCAGCAAATCCAAAATCAGTTGTTGCTATTAAATCTTGATGCCAATCTTTTTGAGGTTATAGTGAAATGGCTAAGGACAGAGCTGACATACACATCCAATAACATTGAGGGAAATACTTTAACGCGCGAAGAGACGGCATTAACAGTTGAAGACGGCATTACGTCCGGAGCCAAACCCATAAAGGATTATATGGAGGCAAAAAATCACGCCGAAGCGTTTGACTATGTGGTTTCGCTGGTGAAGCAGGAGAAAATCTCCTATGAGGATGTCGTTCTGAAAATTCATTCGCTGATTCTCAGTGGAATGAACGACGAAAACAAAGGGCGATATCGCACAGTTAGAGTGAGAATCGCAGGATCAAATGCAGTTCTTCCGAATCCATTAAAGGTTCCGCAGCTGATGGAGGAGTTTGCTGAAAGGCTGGACAGTAAGCCAGACAACGCATCAAAAGCGCTGGAAGCGCATTATCAATTGGTGAAAATTCATCCTTTTGTGGATGGTAACGGTCGTACGGCACGCCTATTGATGAATCTAATTCTAATGAGATGCGGCCTCTTGCCATTGATTGTGCCCCCGATAGAACGCAAACGATACATCTCGAGTATCAGCTCTAGAGTGGTTAACTATTCGATTGGCAGCAATAGCATTAGCGCCTGCGGTGCAACCACTTTGTTTGGATATCATAAATACATGCTTAGATTGCTTGGTAAATCAATGAATTTATATGTAAAATTATTTGGCGCAAACAATAAGGAAACGGATCATCCACTTCTGACTATAGGAAAGTTTGCAAAACATTGTGGTGTGCCGATATCAACGATTCGATATTATTTGCGCATAAAAAAGCTGGAGCCTTACTCCTATACTAACGCTGGATACATGCTATTTTCTCGCGAACAAGCCAGCGTGACGCTGGACTCGTCTACTCTTGCTGAAAGTGCTTGCAGCACAGGCATTACTCATACCGAGGCGGTTGCAACATCGAAGATAGTGCTCGCACACAATGAAGAAGAAGGCGAAGCCATTAGCGCCTGTGTCGCAGACACCGAAGCCATTAGCGCCTGTGTCGCAGACACATGAATGTTGGATATGCAAGAACATCTACGGCCGATCAAGTCGCTGGCATGGAGAGTCAGATCGAGGAGCTGAAGCGAGTCGGGTGCGAAAAAATTTACAGCGAGCATGTATCTTCGGTGGCAGATCGAGAGCAATTAAAGGCGGCGCTTGATTTTGTTCGGGAAGGGGACACCTTTGTGGTAACGAAATTGGATCGTCTAGCGCGAACGATTGCCGATGTATTGCTCATTGCAGAGCATCTAAACAAGAAAACAGTTTCGCTGCGGATTGTTAATCTCGGCATTGATACCAACACTCCGACTGGAAAGCTCATGCTGACGATGCTAGGCGGAGTAGCTCAATTCGAACGCGAGATCATGCTGGAAAGACAGCGAGAAGGCATTCTAAAAGCCAAACGTGAGGGAAAATACAAAGGACGCAAGCCCATATCCAACGAAATCAGAGCAAAAGTTCTGGAAGTTGGAAGGGACAAAAACATCACCAAGAAAACTCTGGCAAAACAACTGGGCATATCAATAAAAAGTATATACAACATCCTTAACAGCGCTTGTAGTGCAGGAGTTCCCTGATTTGTTTCAGATTAAGGCATGTGAGACAATCTTGAGCCAGCTTTTTAGCTCAAAGCTGAAGAGTCTTATTGATAGATTTCGGCTCAGTCTCATCTTATGTGTGCGGGATTAAGACATATTGAGATGGCTGATCTCCGCCACAGATTGAGTTGATCCATAGATGTCTTGTCTTTCAATCATCTTTGTGCGCTTTCGATCGCATATTGGTCTCTTCAAGCTTAAAATATACATAATTTAACTGAGAATGTGTATAGTAATGATGTCGTATAACATTTACAATTTTGACTGTGCGCTGGCAGTAATTCCTACATTGTTGAAACGTTAAGTGCCTTGGTTGCTTGTAGAATTTGAGAATCGCAGGTGGCAATGGGCAATCCTCTGTCAATGGCAACGAACAGATAACTGGCATCATAGAAAGATAGTTTTTGTTCTGTGGCCAGGCTATATATTTTTTCTTCGTAGCCGGTTATATCAACATATTCTATGGGTAAGCTATAAATCACATCTCGAAACTGACCGGCTAGAGCTGTGTTTTTGCATTTGTTCAGCAGAACGTTGTTATATTCATATTTTAGTAAATCTGGCGCAATTAGATTATTATCAAGAATCCATTGAAACTTTTTTTCCAAAGGATTATCAAGGAATTCTATGAGATAGGATGCATCTACTACGATGTTCATTACGCTCTTCCATTATCGATGAATTCTCTTATCTCTTTCCGACTAATGTTCAGTCTAGGAAGATTTTTGAGTTTATTGAGGAGAAGTCGTTTTTTTAGCGTGTTGGCTTTTGCGAAGACATAGTCCTCATTTTTATAGGTTATAATTAACTGCTCGCCTGCTTTAACCTTAGGTAACAGCTTAAACATTTCCGTTCTGAAATTAGTAAGAGTTATACTCATGATCATCTCCTTATGTGTACATATAATATCACAAAAAATATACATATGCAAGTGTTTTTAGGTTGACTTTTATCAAGTGCGCCGTAAAACCACCTCGTTCACGTGGTGGTTTTACGGCGCCCTCGGCTCTTTTCTTTTTCCGACATTTCTGCTATATATTGCATTGGCGGCAAGGCAGCGAGCACGTGCCGCGCTGGCACTAGCAAACGGGTCCAGCGTCACGCTGGTTCGTCACCGTAAAATTCCCTATGACGGGAATTTTACAGCGAAAACCAAGCTTTTCCCTTGGGCAGCCTCAGTGAAGCAGAAACCATCCGTTCCTTCGGGAATTGGAATCCTTGCCCTTTAGGGCGAGGAGGATGTCAAAATGACATCAAAACCTTAAAGCTATACATCTCGGGGGCAAAGCCCCAGAGATTTTCGCTCCGCGGGTTAAACAATCGGTTTCTCAATTCATACCGAAAAGGCGTAAATCAGCGACAGAAAAATGGATTTACGCTTTTTGTGGCTTTTTGCTGTTAAATCAATTAGAATAATCCAACAAACAACGATTTGAGATATTAAAATGACTGAAAAACCGTATTTTGAACGTACATTAACCGAAGAAATAATGAGAATTTCTAAAAGCTTTAAGGCTATTCTTGTAAATGGCCCAAGGCAAATCGGCAAAACAACGCTATTGAAGCATGCCACCGAAGATGATCGAAGATATGTAACTTTTGACAATCCGTCCGATCTATTGCTGGCCAAGAACGATCCAAAGGGATTTCTGGATATCTATAGGCCACCGGTTATCATCGATGAAATCCAATATGCTCCGGAATTATTTTCTTATATCAAAATATTACTCGATAATTCAGATAAGACCGGAAGTATATGGATGACAGGTTCACAGCAATATAACATGATGAAAAATGTTACAGAGTCTTTGGCAGGACGAGTCACAATAATCGATATGCTTGGATTTTCACTTTATGAACGCGAAAGTCTTGGCGCTAAGCAGAAGCCATTTTTGCCATCGCCAACATCGCAAAATATACTGGCAAAAAAAGGTATATCTGACACTTTTCGAATTATTTGGCAGGGGGCATTTCCTGAAGCGATTTCGAAAGATACAAAAGATCGCATGGCTTTTTATGATTCCTACGTCCGCACATATCTTGAACGTGATGTACGTCAGTTGATAAATGTAGGCAATGAAATCTCTTTCCTGAAGTTTTTGAAAGTTGTTGCTGCACGCACGGGACAAGAGTTGAACATTGAAGATATTGCAAGAAATGTTGGAATCGCTCCATCTACGGCAAAAAATTGGCTGTCTGTTCTTAGGACATCCGGCATAATATACTTGTTGCAACCTTATTTCAAAAACATCACAAAGCGCTTAACAAAAACGCCCAAGCTTTATTTCTTAGATACTGGATTAGCCGCGTACCTCGCAGGTTGGACAACTCCGGAAGCGCTTGAAATAGGGATCTCATCCGGAGCCTTCTTTGAAACCTTTGTAATAAGCGAAATTTTAAAGTCCTATTATCACAACGGTGAAAATCCATCTCTTTGTTTTTTTCGAGATGAGAAAGGAAATGAAATAGATCTGCTTGTTCAGAAAGACGGAAATTATTATCCAATTGAAATCAAAAAGCATGCAACGCCAAATTTCAAAGATGTTGCGGCGTTTAAAATTTTTGCGAAATTAGAATCTTTGGGATACGGATGCGAGATTTGCTTGGCTCCAGAAATACAGCCGCTTTTGCAAAATGCGAACGCAATTTCCGTATGGGATATGTAGGTAAATATGAGTGATTGAAACATAACTTCAATATCAAGCCATTTATCAAGTGCGCCTTATATCCACCTCGTTCACGTGGTGGATATAAGGCGCCCTCGGCTCTTTTCTTTTTCCGACATTTCTGCTATATATTGCATTGGCGGCAAGGCAGCGAGCACGTGCCGCGCTGACACTAGCAAACGGGTCCAGCGTCACGCTGGTTCGTCACCGCAATATTCCCTATGACGGGAATATTACAGCGGAAACCAAGCTTTTCCCTTGGGCAGTCTCAGTGAAGCAGAAACCATCCGTTCCTTCGGGAATTGGAATCCTTGCCCTTTAGGGTGGGGAGGATGTCAGCCACAGATTTTGTGGAGTGATTGCATCAGTGCTTGCGGCACCTGCATAAATGGCTTCGCTGTCTTCTGAAATGTATGCGAGATGTATTTCCAATGTCGAAGCTGCCTCAGCAAGAGTAAGTGCGTGTAATGCAATTACTTCTCCTTTAATGCTTCAGTCAAAATCTGCTTTGCAAGCTCCGCTGGCATACCAGCGTGACGCTGGACTCGTTTACTAGCCGTACCTGAGGCACAATGCTTCCCTATACTTTTTTCTTGACGCAATTGCTCTACAATGGTTTTTAATTTTTTAGCAAAATCAACGAGTTGCGCTGAATTTGTTGTGTCTGAAAAACTGATCCTAATGGTGCAAGATGGTAATTTATCTCCAGGATCAATAGCTTCCATCACATTGGATTTTTCCTGTCCGAGACAGGAGCATCCGGCCGAAAAGGAATAATCTTTCATACGCTCTAGAATATCAGCCAAAAGAACTCCATCAATTGAGGCAGAAAGAACATGTGACGGCACGCTAGAATTTATGTGTATTTTTCTGATGGTTAGAAGGATTTCTTTTAACTTGTTGAAATTCCTCTCTATTTTTTTTCTGTCGAACCTGAAATTTTCAATGGCAGTAGCAAAGGCTACTATTAATTCCGTCGGCTTGGAGCCAGGAAAAAAGTCATCTCCGGAGCCAAACAAAATAGGTGAGAGTTTTTCTGGATTTCGAATGTACAGAGCGGCAATGCCTTTTGGAGCTCCGATTTTATGGCCAGCGACGGCCAACAGATCGATATTCATGGCATTCACATCAATATCATATTTGCAAAATGATTGCGCCGCATCTGTATGAAATAGCACGCCATGCTGCTTTGCGATTCGTCCTATTTCCTTCACATTTTGCAGCGTTCCGATCTCGCCATTGAACATCTGGATTGATATCAACTTGACACGAGTGTCTTTGCTATCATTTTGAAGGCACTTTTGCAGCTGATTCAGATCGACATTTCCATAGCGATCAACATTTAAATAAGTAACCTTGTATCCGTTTTTCTCCAGATGCTTGAACACATTCAGCACACTTTTGTGCTCGATTTTTGAGGTAATCAAATGACATCCTGGATGTTTGTACGCAACTCCTAGAATCGCAATGTTGTTCGCCACCGTCGCGCTGCAGGTAAAATGAATCTGATCATGTTTTGCATTTATTTTTTTCGCAATAACTTTTACTGCGCTTTCCTCGATTTTTTTGAGATGTTTCGCATGAGAATTTATGCCGGAAGAATTGCCGTCCAATCGAGCGATTTTCAAAAACTCCTCTAACGCCTTTTCGATCACCGAAAACGACGCAGCCTGATCCAAATAAGTCCGAGCCGGACTGGCATTGATGGCTTCGCCGCTAACTGCAAGGTATGCCAGCGCTATCTTCAAAATCGAAGAGAATTTGGCACACGCCTGTACGGCACGTACGTTCATAGGATACAACCATTTTTGCGATTCAATACCGTAATTACGATATTTTTCACCACGTCCATTTCAGGCGGCTTACTTTCCGCAATTAGTATTGTTAGCGCTATCTCCGTCGTTGCAGCTACTACAAGGCGGCATGTTTGACAAGCGCAATTCATCTTTCCACCGACAGAAGTGGGAGAATTCTTGCGGATAAATGCTCAAAACTACGATCGCCATCGTAAATCACAAATCCTTTCGCCCCAGGATCCATCTCTTTGTAGTATAAGATATTTTTCACGAAACTCTTATCAAAAGTAGAGCTCGATTTTATTTCATACAAAAGATTTTCACCACTGGAAGGTATCACACAATCTATCTCATGCCCTTTTGAATCCCTCAAAAAATAAAGGTTTTTCCGTTCTCCTCTGTTGTACTGCGCTTTGAGAAACTCGTTTATAACAAAATTCTCAAAGATACTTCCATATGAAAAGTGCGTTCTGAGATCATTCGTTGATTTTATTCCCAAAAGATTGCACAAGATTCCTGTGTCGCAAAAATATATTTTTGGCATTTTTATCATTCGCTTGTTTATATTTAGCGAATACGGATGCAGTAAATAAATCACATAGCTTGCCTCTAGAATAGACAGCCACTCTTTCATGGTAGGAACCGATAAGCCGCAATCATCGCTGAGTGCCGAGAGATTAACAATCTGTCCGACTCTTCCGGCGCACAGCGTTAAAAATTTCTGGAATTGGTTAAGAGAAGATATGTTCTTAATCTGTCGCACATCTCTTTCCAGATATGTGCGAATATATCCGGAGAAAAAATCCGCTGGTGAGATATCTTCATTATATAGTCGCGGATAACACCCCTTGAAAATAACATCATGCAAATTACACGAATAGTGCTGACGCATTTCGCTATAGGCTAGCGGCAGCAGTTCTAGTATGCCAACTCTTCCAGATAATGTCTGTGATATTTTTTCGTTCAGAAGAAAATTCTGGGAGCCTGTAAGCAAATATTGCCCAGTTTTATTTCTCTCGTCCGCATAAATCTGAATATATGAAAAAATATCTGGAAAATTTTGAGCTTCATCTATAATTATGCCGTTTTTATGTTGCTTTAAAAACCCGTGAGGATCTTCCATTATGATTGCTCGCAACGACGGATCCTCAAGATTAAAGTACGGAAGATTGGGAAACGTAGTTCGCGATAGGGTCGTTTTCCCCGACTGCCGCGGTCCCGTTAGAAAAATCACAGGAAATTTCGTGAATAATACTCTTAATTTTGGCTGCAGCTGGCGCTCTATTTTATCTTCCACGAATATCTCTTTACTCTATGATGCGCATACTACAACAAAGCGGCGCCAATTTAAAGTGCCACTTTAACATTTCTCCCTTAACATTTCTCCTGTTGATTTTTGTATCAAACGCGCCGCGCAAAGGGCGCAAAAAGCGGAATTACTCCGGCCAATCTGCATTCAAATTGCAGATTGGTCGTAGATGTGATATGCTACCTACAGCATGAGCATTGAAGGGTATACGAGATGTCTTTGCAAAAACAAAGCGGATCCAGCGCCACGTTGGCACCGTACTATGATAGAACGCTGACGCATTTTATTCAGCAAGCAACGGAAACTTTTCCAGCTATTTTAGTAACAGGTCCGCGGCAAGTTGGGAAAACAACAATTCTAAAAAAATGTTCAGAACCAAATCGGATTTTTGTTTCACTCGATAATCCTAAAATCCGCAGGCTTGCCCAAAGCGATCCAGATTTGTTTTTTCAGACATTTCATCCTCCTATGTTAATCGATGAAATCCAGTATGCTCCGGAACTATTTCCCTACATAAAAATGATCGCCGACGCAAAAATATATGCGAGCACCATCTTCGATAAGGAAACAAGCCCAGGAATCATCTCTGGGCGAAATGGTCTTTTCTGGATGACAGGATCACAGCAATTTCATCTGATGAAAAACGTGACGGAGTCGTTGGCTGGAAGAGTTGCGATATTTAATTTGCAGGGACTTTCACAGGCAGAAAAGCTACGGCAGCAATCGATTCCTTTTTCTCCGGATGATATGTCTCAACCAAAAAGTATGTTAGATAGTATGCAAATATACGAAATGATCATAAGAGGATCCTTCCCAGCGTTGTTTTCTCAGAAAGAAACGAATACAGAAGCGTTTTATTCATCGTATTTGCAAACATATCTGGAGAGAGATGTGCGAGAACTCATAAACGTATCTAATCTGCGGGATTTCGTGAAATTTATGGAAGTGGTAGCCGCTAGAACAGGGCAGCTACTGAATTACTCAGATATTGCAAAAGACACTGGCATAAGCCTAAATACAGCTAAATCTTGGCTGTCGATATTAGAAGCTTCGGGGATCATATACTTTTTGCGTCCGTATTTTAACAACCTTACGTCTCGCGCCACAAAAACTCCCAAAATGTATTTTTTAGACACAGGCCTATGCTGTCATATCTCTGGATGGAATTCGGCCGAGACACTGGAAAAAAGCGCTATGAGTGGAGCTATGCTGGAAACATACGCAATATCCGAAATAATAAAGAGTTTTTGGCACAATGGACGTCGAGCTCCAATTTTCTTCTACAGAGATAAAGGGAAAAAAGAAATAGATGTAATAATAGAAACAAATGGTCAGCTACATCCCATCGAAATAAAAAAGACGGCCACTCCTACGCTTAGAGACGCAGGCAATTTCTCCGCAATTGATGATTCTAACGTCGGAAAGGGGGCGATACTATGCTTAGCAAAGGAGAAAATGCCGCTAACCCGCGATATAAACATCGTTCCCATATGCGGTATGTGATTTTGCATCATATGCTCCAGCGTGACGCTAGAACACGGTCAATGTCAATCAATAATCTTGCTTGGCAGAATCAATCGGACTCCTCCTTCGTCCGCTTCATTCTGGTCAACGAATGCGCGCGTCTTGGACAAAGAGTCCAACGCATAATCAAAGCTGTTCCAATCAATCGCCCCCGTGTATTTTTGAGCGAAATCAAGCGTGCGAATTATCGGCTCCGTTATCGCGTTCTGGCTTATGCCTTTCAATGCGGATATGTAATTGTTTCTGTAAATCGTCGGAATGATTATCCTTTGCTCGCCTGAAGATACCAATTCCGCGTTCATCATAATACGTCCTATGCGTCCGTTGCCATCGTTAAACGGATGAACTTCGGCGATAAGGAACATCATAAACACCGCCTTTGAAAACGGCGTCGTTAGTTTTTTGTAGATCTCGAATCCCTGTTTGAACGTTCCAATTACCAACTCCGGCGCAACAAACAAGGTCGAACCGGCTTGATTTGCATGCTCCTTGATAATCCCCGGCTTTTTGTCTGGCCGACCGCCCATCAGAATTTTATGGCGCGATTGCAAAATCTCCATAAAGTCATCAAAAGTTTTCGGCTTTCGGTTCATTTCCCTATCATTGGAAACGATATCAAATGTTCCCTTAATATCACGCGCATCTTCTGGGCGATTGTGCGGCACTATGTCTTTGAATATGATGTCCTGCGCTTCGTCGATAGCAAACTTTGTGCCTTCTATGAAGTTTGAAAAATATGCCTCAAAGAAAGCCAGTGTTTTTGATGTGCTACCATGCCGAAATGTCGGCGCAGTCCTTTCCAATTCTGCATAAAGTTTTGCAAACAATTCCACGCGGTACGAATCAAACGGAAATCCTTGGCTTCGTGCCAACCCAACCTTGCTCTCCATTTTGCCTTCGTGCGTCTGCAATAGCATTGAAATCACTTTATTCAAGATCTCGAATTCTTTCTGCAATCCTAGCTTCGGTGCAAGTTCGCGCGCAGCATTGCGAATTTTATTTATGGCGTCTTCACCTTTCTCTTTGATAATCTTGTCCAAATATTCCTCAAGTTCCGTCCGCGTTAGCCCACGCGATACCCCGTTCACTACTCGGCTTTGCACGACGTTTTCCAATACCAAGCGCGCAGGTGAGGCCATAAACAGATTTTCCATAAACGGCATGTCGGTCGATTGCGGAGCCCCTCCTTTCTTTGGTCGAATAGTTATACCGCCGATTGATGTCGGTCGTTTCTTGTCGGATATGACAAATAGCGAGCCATCTCCGGCTATTTTCATTTCAACTCCCGTTCGCTCGGAAACCACAGCCCTCGGATAAAGTAAGCCAACCACACGCCAAAGGTTGCGGCGGACTATGCCATCTATGTCGTCGACCATATCGGTTGTGTAGAGCATAGGTGCGATTTTTCTGATTTTACCCTGCTTTGAGAGATAATATACCCTGTCTTTATCTATGCCTTCCGATGTAAAAACTTCCAGCAAGTCAGGTTGCGATTTTTTGGACATCAAAATCTCCTTTCCAGGCATTATATCCGAGTTTTTGAGATTTACTAAGTGTTATTTGCGAGTTTATGGGCTTTAGTAGGGCCAGGGCTTTTTCCTAGAGACCTAAAGATTCCCGATAGCTTTCAAAGCACCTCATGAAATTCATGGAATTGCAATATAAGGCTTTTCTGATATTTTTTTCTTTGTTGATCCTCATAATATTAGGTGATAGCCGGAACAAGATAGACCGCTCTCCCCAAATGCCCGCTTTTCGGAGTGTTGTCTATTGCGCACAAGAAATCAACTAATCGCCTACAGAAGCAACGAGATTTTGCATATATCGGCTCTTCTCTGACTTAATTTAGGACATGTCATCAATACCATATTCTTTCAGTGTTTTGGAAATAAAAGGCATAGCATCAGATGCCTGTTCAACAATCGTCATTGCAACCTGCTTAGAAAGCCCGCATTTTTGAGCAATTTTCAGTAGATCATCGTCATTTATATCTTTTGTTTTTCCAGCGACACTCGTCATGCGCTCTCCATGTATTCCAGCCGAATATGTCAGATCATACGCTTGAGCTACTTTCCATTCGCCTTTTCCATTCATTAAAAACGAAAAGTTCTTGGCGTGATCATCTAAATTATGCGTTTTGACGTTGAAAGCCATAATCCTAAACATTTTCTCAACTTCTGCTGCATCTTTCGTTAGATATTTCGTAGCTGCCATAAGATTTTCGTAATCCAAAGACGACAGTCGAAAATCTGCATTAAGCAATCCACAGGCCGAATGTACATGTAGTTTTTTATCTCCGACACGATCAAATCGCTTTGCACCGAAATACCCCGAACATTCTTTCGACTCAAAAAGATGTGTTTCTGGCATGTCTATTCCGCATTTTTTTGCCGCTAATGAATAAACATACTCTATTGCGCCTGCATTCTTGGAATCCATCGACGACTGAAACTTGATAATCCAAGTACTTGCAGTACTGGCGTTAATGCTATCGCTACCAACTTCATTGTATGCCGGCGCTATCTTCGATGTTGCAGCTAATTCTGCATGAGTAAACGCGAGTGATGCAAGTACCTTTGGACGAGCACCACAGGATGAGCCGTTCTTTTGTAGTATGAAGTCTAGCATGTCAGAAGATTCTCCTTCCAGAATTTTTTCTGATTCCAAACATACTGCATCAAGCGAATAATCCCCGCACATTTCACTGTAGATATGATTAATTGGCTCGTATTCCAACGCTCCCATACCATTGCATCCAACCAAACTAAGTATATCCAAAGACGAAAGAGTACGCAGATCCACTCCCAACTGCTTTAGTTTCCTGTGAAGTAACAGCAATCCCCAGCCATCCGGTAGAGAATCGTTGAAAACTCCGAACAATCCATCGAAAACTCTGTCTTCCTCCTGCAAAACACCCGATTTCAAAGGCAATGCGAACGGAGAAATTTCTAATCCCGTTTTTAGAAATGCATTATCATACTCAAAATAATACCTACGATTGTAAAAAGCCAACGTTCCCACAAAATGCCTGATACCCTCTATATTCAGGAAAACATGCATTTGATCAATGATTTTCATGTCCCCTCCTGCGAACGCATTTTAATTTTTTAAGATCATTCAACGAAGAGATTTCTTTCATTTGCTCAAACAGACATTCCGATTGATGCACACATTCCAAAACAAACATAATCTTCACAAGCGATTTCAGAGAAATTTCTCCTGTCGATTCAAAACGTTTCAAAGAGCCAAGACTAACCCCTGCCCTATTCGCCAATCCCAATTGCGAGAGATTTTTTGTTAGTCGAACCTCTCGACTTCTTGCGGCAATATCTTTTAAAATCTCGTCTTCTGTTTTTAGTATAATAGCCATTATATGATGCCTTAACCCCATTTATGTTAAGTAGTGTATCATATATTGGATATTAACACAAGGATTTAGGAACTTAATTCTTACGACAGCCAACACAATACAGATCACGTTGACATCCTCCCCGCCCTAAAGGACGAGGATTCCTAAGCTCCAAGAGCCCGGAAGGTTCCTGCTTCACTGAGACCGCCCAAGGGAAAAGCTTGGTTTTCGCTGTAATATTCCCGTCATAGGGAATTTTACGGTGACGAACCAGCGTGACGCTGGACCCGTTTGCTAGTGCCAGCGCGGCACGTGCTCGCTGCCTTGCCGTCAAGGAAATATATAGCAGAAATGTCGGAAAAAGAAAAGAGCCGAGGGCGCCTTATATCCACCACGTGAACGAGGTGGTTTTACGGCGCGGGGGATAACCAGTCAATGGCGTTTATTTGGCGTATGCCGTTATGCGATACGGCAGGATCGTCATCCAAAGTAATCAAATACTTAGAATTATGATCCGAAATATTTTCAAGAGATCGCAGTTCCCTCTTTAAAGTTTCTGGAGACCTTACGGTATGAGCAACCTGATAATATTCCGTATAGCCGTCCTTGATGGCCACAAAATCAACTTCGTTTTCGGCTACCTTTCCCACATAAACTTCATAATCTCGTCTTATTAGCTCCAAATAGATGATATTCTCCAGAACACGTCCATCGTCGGCGGCTTTTGTCCCAAGCAAAAAATAGCGCAATCCAAGGTCTGTTAAATAATACTTTTCCCCCGTTTTAAGATACTGCTTTCCCTTTACATCATATCGACCGACTCTATGCAAAATATAGCTATCAACCAGAGCCGTCAGATAATTTTCAACGGTGTGTGTCGATATTTTTCGGCCAGCCGACGTCATTGTGTCGCTTATCTTTTTTATGGATACTAGCCCGCCTATGTTATCAAACATAAAACGTATAACGCTTTCCAGCATTAAAACGTCCGCTATCTTTTTTCTTGATACGATATCTTTCAGAATCACAGAGTTATAAATCCCCTCCAAATAATTGCGAATGAGTGCTTTGTCGGCATTTAGTTCCAAGGTATATGGAAACGAACTATTGGTTAAATAGTCGCGATATTTGCGTGATAGATCTGTTTTATCTGGAAATGATGATACATACTCCTTGAAAGACAGCGGCAGCATTTTTATTTCGATGTATCGCCCAGAAAGAAGAGTCGCGATTTCTCCAGAAAGAAGATAGGCGTTCGAACCAGTGATATACAAATCAACATTATTTTTTATGTACAGACTATCTATCGCCTTCTGGAAATTAGGTACATTTTGAACTTCATCCAGAAAGATATAATTCATTTTATCCTTTTGCAGATGCTCTTTGATGTGTTTGTGCAGAGCTTTGTAATCCATGAGATATTCCCAATCCGCATCTTCGAAGTTTATAAACTGGATCTGTTCTTCGAAAACGTTGTTTTTCAATAAATGATCTTTAAACATTTCAAATAAGGTGGATTTTCCGCATCTGCGAATGCCTGTAATCACTTTTATTAGCTTTTTATCCGCGAAATCTTTAAGCTTTTGAAGATATTCCGCTCTTTCTATCATCATTGCAGCTTTCCTGTTTAGAAGAGTATATCTAAAAACAACAGAATATCAAGTTTTTTTGAAGTTTGCTTCCAAAGCGCTGACGACAAAAAAACTGATAGAGGAAGGTTACGCAATAGGTCGAATGTGTCCCCATTAGGGATAGTGCGGGCATACCTTTCCGTTGGTGGCGGTGCCATTAACGCGCATGTGGCACACACCAGTTTTAAATTTTTAGATTAGATATTCTTGGGAAGTGCTTCAGGTTATTGGTTACCAGAACTGCATCAACCGAGATGGCGCAGGACGCAATAAGCATGTCCATATTTCCAATTGGCGCTCCATCTTTTTCTAGCTCGTTTTTTATCCCCCGCGCCGTAAAATCACCTCGTTCACGTGGTGGATATAAGGCGCCCTCGGCTCTTTTCTTTTTCCGACATTTCTGCTATATATTGCATTGGCGGCAAGGCAGCGAGCACGTGCCGCGCTGGCACTAGCAAACGGGTCCAGCGTCACGCTGGTTCGTCACCGTAATATTCCCTATGACGGGAATATTACAGCGAAAACCAAGCTTTTCCCTTGGGGCAGTCTCAGTGAAGCAGAAACCATCCGGGCTCTTGGAGCTTAGGAATCCTCGTCCTTTAGGGCGGGGAGGATGTCATTAAAAACCATTACTGTTAGTTCCCGGCATCTTACTTCCGCTTCCGCTATCTTCATTGTCAAATAAATCGTATCTGCTGTGGTATTTGTAGAATAAGCTTTCCCCAATTGCTCCGTTTCTATTCTTCAGAATAAGTAGCTCTATTTCTCGTGGACTTTTACACATCGCTTCCCGAATTGCATCTCTTTTTTTGTTAATCTTGTTTTCTCCACTATCAAAAACTGCATTATCTCCAAAGCATTTTAGTTGGAGACCAATAACCACATCAGCGGTATATTCGATGCCTCCGCTCTCCTTGAACGATTCGAGAGACACCGGAAGCATGTAATTTCCTCTGCTTAAGGACGACACAACAAACACTGGAATTTGATAGTCATCAGAAAACTGCTTCAATTTTGTTACAATGCTATCTATTTCCTCTCTTCTCTGAGGTTCCTTCCTTCCGTTTGCATCAACCTTCAATATTTGAAGATAATCGACAAATACCACAACGGGTTCTCCCGAATTTTGCTCAATGAATCGTCCGGTGCATTTGATCAGTTCTTCGACAGTATATCCAAACTTAGGATCCATGGTATGTAAATTACCTTTAGTGAGATTTTTGTATCTTTCCGTACCGCCATCGATCCGATCTTTCTTCTCACCTTTCCTTACTTCAAGTGCAGATATTGCATTACTGGAATTTCCCCTTGCGATTTCCCTAGCTATTCCTCGACTTACCATTTGGAATCGACTCATCTCTAGACTGAAAAACAGGACTTTAACTCCGAGAGAGGCCATATGACATGCCACTTGATGACAGAACGTTGTTTTCCCAAGACTTGTTGACGCTCCTATTAGGTGCAATCCAGGAAACACTCCTCCACCAAGACGAGTATCCAGTAAACCAAAGCCAGTCTTGATATTCTTACACTCCTTGAATTGAGTTTGGTCTTTGAGAAAGATTTTCTCTAGGTACAAAGTATCACTAATAAACTCATTTGCGATGGATTGCTCATCGACAACTCTATTTAAGACAATGGATAGCCCTTCAGGATTTTTAACCAACGCTTCATTTGCATCCTTGTATCCAAGCCCTTCAGTTAGATTCTTCACAACACATCGAATCCCCATGTTCAGAAGTTCATCTCTTAATTTTGTTGATCTTGCTTTTCCTGCCTCATCATTGTCCAAAGCTATTATCAAAGTCGATTTGGTAGGCTTAGACTGCAATTGTTCCATCAATGGATTGTGTGACGTACCACTTAATGCTACCGCCTTGAATCCGAGTTGCTCTATGCTGATTGCATCAAGCGAACCTTCTACGATAAACACGGTTTTATTACCATCGCTGTACAGAGAATCGCAATTGAACACAGGTTCGAGCCCAGCTTCTCTTTGTGATGGCTTATGAAATTCTTTCCCATCAATGGTTCTGGCAATGTAGTACGCACAATCATTTCCATAGGGGATAACTATAGATGGTTCTTCTTTTTGCAATCTTGGTTGCCAATGTCTTTCATCATAGCCAATTTGGAATCGCAAAATAGTTTCTTCTGTTAGTCCTCTACTCAGTAAATATTTCATAGCTTTCTTGGCGTTCTTTAGATTCCGCTGCCACTTAGCAATGTCGTTGCTGTAGTCATGCCTTACGATAGACTCTTCAGCATTGCCCTCAACTAAGTCCGTATTTTGCATAGCCGTATTTTGCGTTTTAATGGAGGCTACAGCAACGTTGGAAGATTTTTGGTGTTCTAACTCACAAAAAGCATCTGACGCTGTTCTGCGGCCATCCTGGTAGCTTTTGCGATGTGTCTCACAATCACTAAACTCCTCAGCATTGCCCTCAACTAAGTCCGTATTTTGCATGGCCGTATTTTGCGTTTTAATGGAGGCTACAGCAACATTGGAAGATTTTTGGTGTTCTAACTCACAAAAAGCATCTGACGCTGTTCTGCGGCCATCCTGGTAGCTTTTGCGATGTGCCTCACAATCACTTGTCGGCGCTACTTCTCCCAGAAGCTCGTATGTTTTTGCAACAACCTCTAGAAAATCAGCATTTGCATTTATTCCATCCATCGCTGCCACCAGGTTGAAGATGTCTCCGCTGTTTCCACAAGCAAAGCAATGGAACACCTCGCCTTCGATCGAGAATGCTGATGTGCCGTTCTTGTGCGAGCCTGAGCCGCATATGGGGCATATCCATTGCTTTTTCGTTCTGTCCTTCCTCAAGCCCATTTTTGATGGCACTTGTGCTAGTAAGCTTCTTAGACGCAGCCGTTCGTTATCTTCAACCATTCGAAACCTCCAACATTTTAATCAAGCAACTGTTCCTAAATTTTAATCAAGCAACTGCTCCTAAATTTTAATCAAGCAACTGCTCCTAAATTTTAATCAAGCAACTGCTCCTAAATTTTAATCAAGCAACTGCTCCTAAATTTTAATCAAGCAACTGCTCCTAAAATTTTTAAAAGCAGCTGCTACTAACTATAATAATGTTCTAGTAGATCGTGCCTCCTGCCAAGGTGGAGGCACGATCGCTACTAATATGATTATTATTACTAATATTAGTAAAAAAAGCGTCCCCGGAATCGCCTCAGCCAGAGGCGTTTCAGGAAACAGCTTAAATCACTTCGCGACCTCTTTTAAATCACTTCGCGACCTCTTTTAAATCACTTCGCGACCTCTTTTAAATCACTTCGCGACATTGATAAAATGGCAAGAACGCTGCTTATGAGCGCCCATCAGCCTCATTTGTTTGGCGATGGATTAAAATCTCTATTTAGACCCATGTGACTGAACGTTAGTGGTAAAACGCTGTTTCTTGGAACAGCTCTAGTTGATGTCTTCCAGAAAGTAGCTTAAGACACTTTGCGACCATTTTTAAATCACTTCGCGACATTGACAAAAGGGGAGTGCGTCTCATATAGAGCGCTTTCCGCTTATTATTTTTTGGGCGGTAGCTTAAAATCTTTATTTAGACCTCTGTGACTGAATGTTAGTGGTGTCTCCAATGTTGTTGTGGTCGGAATTCGATCTGGAATTTGGAAATCGATATAGTATCTTAATAGCTCTGTATGATTCTTTAATCCATCGTAGACTGAAGAGAAAACTCTTTTCAGGATTACGTTTATTCTTTGTGTTGGAGTACATGTTAGTTCCGCTTCATCTAGTGTAGCTTTCAATTGCGGTATTGCCTCTATGATGGTGCTTGGGTTTATTGAAATCTCTTTCCTTTCCCTACTTTTAGGCAGTTGCCCTCCAGCTTGCTGGATTTTGATTGTTAGAAATTCTACAACCGAAACAGCATTGTGATTCTTTACCTTCGTTATTATGTCCGCATGGACTAAATGTGTATGAGAGGAAGCATGGAGCTGTTTTGTCTTTCTTTGTTTTATTTCTTTGGGGGGCTCCATTGCCTTTCTTAGCATATCGAAATACCCTACGTACATTTGTATTTTTCCAGTTTTTTGCTCAAAAGAGTTGATTGCAAGTAATTTGTAAAAGCTACCATCATCGAACACGCCAATTAAATCGTCGAATTGAGCCAGGAGTTCGCTGGCAAGTGAGCCGGCTCTATCTCCCCTAACGTCTTTTCCTATGCGTTCGGCTAAATCTTGCTCATAGAATGTGATGTTACCTTCTGAGATGATTTCTGCTGTTTCTTTTACTATCGTGTATATTGCGTTTAGTAATGGATAATTTCTACCAGTGATGTTGTTGCCGAGTCTGAGAGATTTAATAGTAACTCTTCCTCCTTCGTTTTTTAATAGCGCTTTGTCTTCATCGGTAAGTACTCTTAGATAAGCTTTGTCGTCTGGAGTTTCAATAACTTGTGGGATTGCTGCAAGTGCACGTTCGTACCCGGAAGTAGATGGAATCGCTAATACTGTAGATATAGGGAATCTTTTTCTTTTGCTTTCGGCTCTTTTAGCTATTCTTTCTTCAATGAACGCTTTTAGTTCTTCAAAATTATCGAAAACATCTTTTCCGTCACGCTCATAGGATGTGATGATTTCTGCGGCGAAGGAATGTAATTTGGTTTTGAATTGCCGTTTTTCTATGTGAGCATTTCTGCTTTTTGCATTTTCATATTCTTTTAGCGTAGATAGTAGTTTGGTTTCTTTTTCCCCATTTTTGGTACGTTTGTAGCCACAAGTGACATTATTATTGTCTTTGATACATTGAACTTCGAGATAGCAAATGGCATTTCCGGGCTGAAATTGGGAGTCATTAGGATCGCAATAAATGCTGCTATTATAATGAAAAAGATCTATGTATTTATCACCATCTTTTGTGCACAGCAGTTTTTTGTGGAACTCTTGGTTTATGTTGTTTGTAATGTCTCTTACCGTATTGATTTTTCCTCCGATGCATTCAGTAAGAGGATCAATTGAAATCAATTCAGGATAGTGACTTTTGGTGATTATGTAACTTCTTTTCCATTTCACAAAACGGTATTTTACGAATTCATCTGCAAGATTAGGGATCGCGATTATGCGTTCTAATAACACTTTCTCTATCTCATTTTCTATAGTTGGCATAATTTCCATGTGTTCATCGTATGGAGCCAGCTCTAGAAGATCTATTAATTCGGATATCGATTTTGTTTCCAATCCTTCTTGCGTGTGTTTCTTATCGTTTATCATACTCTTGCTCATTGTTATCATTTAACCAGCTTCTCATACCAATTGTCTTTGTGGATTACCGTGAATTCCGACTGATATGTCTCCAGAAACAGCTTTGGAGGTTTCACCTTTGCTTTCGGGCTGTATTTGAATTCATACGCATGAAGAACGCCGTCGTATTCTTCGATGAAATCCACCTCCTGCTGTTCGTAGGTTCTCCAGAAGTAGTTGTTGGAAAATTGTTGATTATTGTTGGCTTTTTTTATTAGTTCCACAATGCAGAAATTCTCCCATAGAGCGCCGACATCTGCTCTCATCTCCAGTGGAGCGAAAGCATTGATAATAGCGTTTCTTACTCCGAGATCGTAAAAATAGATCTTTTTGGACTTTCTACCGACCTCATTGCGCAGGTTTCTGCTAAATGCCGTTAACTCGAAAATAATAAAGCATTTTTCCAGCAAATCGACGTACTTTATTACGGTATTAGCGCTGATTCCAAGCTTGTTAGCTAATTCATTGTATGACACTTCGTTTCCAATTTGGAGGGCAAGCGCAATCAATAAATTCAACAGAACTTTTGAGTGTCTTATGCCTTCTATCGCCAAAATATCCTTGTAGAGATATCCGTTGGTCAGATCCAGTAATTCCTTTTTGGCTTTCTCTTCTGTTTTTTCGACAACTGTCGGATAAAGTCCAAATCTCAAAATATGATCTATGATGGAACGCATTTTGATGTAGTCGTAGTTCAGCTCTCGCAAGGAAAAAGGATATAGCTTGTAATAAAAAGCCCTCCCAACTAAAGGTTCGCCTATTTTATTTGATAGATCAAAGCTGGACGATCCGGTAACGATCAATTGTACTTCCGGAATGAAATCATGAATGATCTTCAGAGTTAGTCCGATTTTATCTGCTGCTTGAGCCTCATCAATTACAACAATATCGTATCCCTGAAATATGCTCTTTAGAGCTTCAGTATTGGTTGTTTCTATGCTCATGCGCGTTTCAACATCTTCACAACTGAAATATTTCACTGTTTTGTTGCTGTTCTGAGCTAAAAGTTGTTGAACGAGAGTTGTTTTTCCTACTCTCCTGGTTCCATATATAACCACCGTTTTATGAGCAAAGACACTCGTGCCGTTGACACTCGTGCCGTTGACACTTGTGTCGCAGAGCTCATCGTTGATAAGCCTTAGTAAATCTCTATTTTTGATTTTGCACATAATATATATAATCCATTCACTTTATCGAACAGTTTGTTGCAAAAATATGCATCATACAAGTGTTTGCGACATATATGTAGCTTACAGATATAGAATGCTATTCAAAAGTAAATTGGGAAACATGTCGAAACGTTGCTCTAAACAAACGCCAAACGAAAATGATCACTCATGCCTGTTGCTGCGTCACTGAAACGTTGGACGAGGTCTAACATTCTTTTCTTCTACAAGTTCTAAAAACAACTGCCTGATAAGCAACTTAATCTCATCAGTCGATAGTCCTGTTGAAGTAGATATAATTCCAATATCCACTCCGAGATTCAAAAGATTCTTGGCTACGTTTTTGGCGCCTTCCATTTCGCCTTTTCTTTCGGCGCTTTTAACGGCGGAATTGTAATCGCGAATTCCTTTTTCCCGCATTCTTATGAACTCCTGAGCCTCAGGATCTGAATTTACGTGATCAAACATTTGTACTGCCTACTATTTAGCATCTAGCGATTGAAGTTCCTTGATAGAAAATCCAGTCAATCTGGATATTTGCTCCAACGACAGCCCCATAGACAGAGCTTTAAGAGCCATATCTTTTGCTCCTTCCATTTTGCCTTCCATTTTGCCTTCCATTTTGCCTCTTGCTTCGCCTTCCTTTCTACCTCTTGCTTCGCCTTCCTTTCTACCTCTTGCTTCGCCTTCCTTTCTGCCTTTTCTTTCGGCGCTTTTAACGGCGGAATTGTAATCGCGAATTCCTTTTTCCCGCATTCTTATGAACTCCTGAGCTTCAGGATCTGAATTTACGTGATCAAACATTTGTACTGCCTCCTTTATTGTAGGTTCGAACTCTCCTATCTTCTTAACTGTTTCCGAATGTGGATCTTTGAGATACTCGACCCACCACGTGATTGGACTGTCTTCCTTGAATCCACGCATTTTTCTCAATTCTATAAAGTGAATCTCCGCCATATTCGTCAAAATTTCGTGCGTTTCATCGTCTGACATGTGGTGCGTTCGCCAAAAGCGATCATCTTTGAACAGATTTTCCTCAAGAATATTAATGCAGATCGTTTGACGTAGATCATAGTACTCTCCACCTTTTGGGAGTTGTTGTGAATGCAGCTCAGCCCAATAAAACAAAGAACGTTTGATGAAATTCTCATCGCTTTGCCTCTGCATTTCCACATTTATCAGACGACCGTCGGAAGCTTTGGCTAGCACATCCAGGCGTACTTCTTTTCCGCAAAGATATTCCGGTGTCAGCTCTGTTTTTCGTACGGTTACATCAATTATAGGACTACCTTTGGAATCGATAATGCTATTCAGCAGATGAATCAGCATTCGCTTACTGCGCTCATTTCCAAAAACCAACTTAAATATCAAATCTCCGGTTGCTGACCACATTCACATCTCCCAAAAAATATACACATTCATTATAACACAATTGGCTCCAGAATGACAAGAAAAGCGGTTGCATTACACGTGTTACTTTAGATCCTGGGCTATTTACATGTTTTATTTGATTTTGCATGATGTGTAAATAGAATCATATTTGAAATAAATGCACGAAACGTGAAACGGGTTTAGAGGATAGTTGCGCAGTTAACGGTGTATGGTTTTTGAAAATAGCAACTATAATCTTGATGTGTTTGTGGAGATGATGCCTTGCTGATTCTAAGTTTTCTAATTCTGCTTGAAATGGAAAAGATAATGCGCTAACCTTTCTTGTTTGGGGCGTAATAAAAAAGATATGGCGGCAAATTACAAAAAACATAACGTTGCAGGAGAGGAGTATCGCTCATATGTTCCTTTTGATCTTCCAATTGAGGTTAAGCTCGATTCATTTTGCAGCCTTATGGAGCAAGCTACCCTCGTTTTGTCGAAACTTGATAATTTGGCTGGAAGTCTTCCAAATACCAATCTGTTTTTATATATGTACGTTCGCAAGGAAGCAGTTCTATCATCACAAATAGAGGGAACTCAGAGTTCTTTGAATGATCTGATTCTATTCGAACATAATCAAAAGCCAAATGTAGCAATATCGGATGTCACGGAAGTTTCTCGCTATGTTGCAGCTCTTGATTATGGCGTAAAACAATTAAATGAAGGGTTTCCATTGTGTTTAAGATTAATCAGGGAAATACATTCAATACTGCTAAGTAAGACAAGAGGAGCGGAATGTCTTCCTGGAGAGTTCAGAACTTCTCAAAACTGGATTGGTGGAACGCGCCCAGGCAATGCTATATTTGTCCCTCCGGAGCCTGCGATTGTATTGAATTGTCTATCAAATTTAGAATTGTATATTCATTCGGAGGGTACTCCTACTTTAATAAAGGCGGCAGTAGCTCACTTGCAATTTGAGACAATTCATCCGTTTCTGGACGGAAATGGTCGCATCGGAAGAATGTTGATAATCTTGATTTTGTATAATTTCGGATTAATAAAAAATCCGATTTTGTATCTGAGCCTGTATTTTAAGGAAAACAGAAATACGTACTATTCATTGCTGAATGAAGTGAGAATAAAGGGAAATTGGGAAGATTGGATACGCTTCTTCCTAGAAGGCATAATTGCGGTTTCCGAGCAGGGAGTTTCTATAATTTCAAAAATAAATGCTTTATTTGATGAATGCCAGAAAAAAATCGAAAAAACGGGAAGACGAAGATTTTCAATGCAAATTATGCTGGAATATCTGAAAAAAATGCCGGTTACCACCGCAACAATTGCCGCTGATAAGCTAAAGATGTCAGTTCCAAGCGCAAGAGCAGCACTCAATACTTTGGCTGATCTCGGAATTGTAAAATCATATGATATCGATAAGCGCAGCAAACGTTACGAGTTTCAACAATACAGCGCGTCATTGGATCCGATGTCTGCGACACAGGCGCTAATGGCTTCGCCTCCTTCTTCATTGTGTGCGAGCACTATCTCCGATGTTGAAGGTGCTTCAGCAAGAGTAAACGCTCGTGTCGCAGACACCGAAGCAGAAAGCGAATCCAACGTCACGTTGGCAGGTGTGGCAGACGCATGAATGTTGGATATGCAAGAACATCTACGGCCGATCAAGTCGCTGGCATGGAGCGTCAGATCGAGGAACTGAAGAGGAGCGGGTGCGAAAAAATTTACAGCGAGCATGTATCTTCAGTAGCAGATCGAGAGCAATTAAAGGCGGCGCTTGATTTTGTTCGGGAAGAGGACACCTTTGTGGTAAGGATCTGTGTGAAAATAACTTGAACTTTTGTCTTGCGGAAATGCTGTAATTCCATGCAACACACCTCGCTGAAAGTTCATTTTATTTTCGCACGAAGCCTAAAGGGCAAGGATTCCAATTCCCGAAGGAACGGATGGTTTCTGCTCGACCTACAAATTAATGGAAGCGCCGAGTTTAATGGAGAATCCTTCAGTTCCACCGCTAAATTTCGAGACTTTGAGGTTGAGCTCACCAAAATCTGTTGTTTTGCGAACGGACGCACTGTATTCCGCACGAGTCTTGGCACGTTTTGCGTAGGACACTTGTGAATCGCCGCTATCGCGTCCTTCGAGGAATCTATGATTTAATTTAACGCCGACATTTGCGCTGAGATCTTTATTTTCAAAATGTAGATTCAGTCCCGGCGCAGCGTTTGTTTCGCATATGTTTTTAGTCCGGATATTTGTTGTAGTTTGAGTTTTTGCGTCCTTAAACTTTATATCATCAGAAGCTATAACAGATGCGTCCGCCTGAAGGGTAGGGACCAGCGAAATCTCGTCGCTCAATTTAATATTGGCCATTAACTTTGTTCCGACGGAGAGCACATGATTTCTTATGCTGATATCTGGTTCATTATAGTCAGTTTTCAGGAACTCGTAGGAGGCCAACACATTAACTGAGAAAGCGTTATGTATCCAGGAGCCTTTTACACCGACTATCACTCCATTGGATTTAGCTTGCGCACTAGAAAAATCAAGCTTTGTCCTTTGGAGTCCTGCAAATACGGTTGGAACAAAGGAAAATCCTCCACTGCACTTGATTGCATCCCAATCATAACCGAATACTGTTCCATAGTTTTTTGCTTTGAGCTTGGAAGAATCTCCTATTTTTGTATCGGTGGACGACATAAACGTTCTGTTCCACACGGAGCGTTTCCCAGTAGGTTTACGATAATCGATTGAACCCAAGTGATCGGCTGAATCCCAGGAATCGGCTGAATCCTCTGTTTCGCAAACGACATCGTAGAAGCTGCTTATATTATCCGTGGAATGGAATAGCTGCATTAAATTCTCTTCGGAAGATTCACTGCCACCTGAAGATCCACCACCTGAAGATCCCGAGCGTTTTTTTAGAATCACATAGTGGTGTACCATACCACCTTCCTCACTTCTACCGCTATAGACATCATATACCAAATCTGGATCGGCGTTTGCCAGTTCCACTTTTATGCCCGGATCTAAGGAAAAGTTCACGTCTCCTCTATCGCTTGCGCTTAGATAATTCAGCACCTCGAATTTATATTCATCTTGTGGAGCATTAGCGATAAAGAACGATGTTTCATGTACTCCTTTATAATTGTCTGGTTTAAGCACTTCAGCTTTGTACTCGTCTAGACCAGAAGGGTCCACTGCATCGAGTGGTTTTACCTGGAGTTGAACTCTTAGTGGATCAACGAACTTAAGGCCAACGATGTTTATTTTGCTACCAGGATCAAAATTGTCGAGAGTTATGCGATCGGACGCACGTATATCATTTGGTGATTCAGTTCTGTCGATGCTCAGCATATTGTCAGCAAATTTATATTCAGGAGCTAGATCCAGAAACCAGTTCATTCCATCTGTGATGGAACTCAAGTGATTAAAATGAATATCTGTTATGGTTTTATCCTGCGTATCGAGCCAGGAGCCGAACTCTGCATCTTGGAACCACATTGTCGTAACAGTGCTGTAGTCGGTTCCTGACGGAAGTTCCTTTTGGGAGCGAAGTGTACCTCCCATGATACGTAGTTTTCCTGTAAAGCGGGTATTATTATTGATTATCATTGTACCTTCAACATCCGCATCTTCCAGCTCTGCATTAACACATTCTATAGTGCTGGTCGCTCCTTTTCTAGTGCGCAGTTTTTTGAATTTTCTGCTGCCGTCGCTATTGGCGTCTGTTGTGATGACTGTTATGCCATTTTTGAATTCGTAACCTTCACTGATTCCGCCCTCACCAGTATGTATTGTTGCTCGTCCTTGTGGATTATCTTTCAACGAGCCACCTTCGAATTTTACAAATTTAACAGCTCCGCAGAACATTTTTCCTTCGTACCTTCCCTCCTCTCTTTTTACATCGACTGTTGCATTATCCAGGACGTACGTTGTGCCATAAAATTTAGAGCAATCGCCTTTTAGAAAGATCTTGGAGTTTTCCCTTATGATGACATTGCCATCCCCGCCCTCGCTGGCATTGCCATTTTCGCTTGATATATTTCCGTAGATAGAGAATGTCCGGTTTTCCTCTCTATTTTCACTTAAGTCGACATCTAGGACGGAGCTTTTTCCAGACAGGCGTATGTCTGGCTTATTTGCACGATCCTGCTCGCCTCCACGCCAGATGGCTCGAGTTAGTTTAGCGCGATCCATCAGATCCGAATCTGAACATATTACGTTGTCACCTTTAATTAAAACCGTTCCACCGAACATTTTGGCATTTTCAGAAAAGTCTGAGATGGTATCCTTCTCGAAGGTTGCTACTCCCTTAAATCCAGAGTTATCGCCTTCGAAATTGGTTCTGGAGTTTTCTCTTATAATAACATTGCCTTCTGGAACATACTCGCCGTCATTACCCATTTCGCTTTTTATGGATCTATGAATTGTAGATGTATCTTCATTTTCATTTACGCTCAGCTTAAGATCTAGGGTGGAGTCGGCTCCAAACAAAGTTATGTCCGACTTTTGGCTTAAGTCTTTAAATTCTCCCTCAAATTTTACTATACCGCCATTTCTAATCTCAATGGGTCCTCCGAATACGTGTGCAGTCTTGGAAAAGCTTGCGGTTGTTGGACCACCGACTCTAAATGTTCCTCTGAATCCAGTATTATTTCCAGTGTAGTCCATCGCTGCTACCCCACTGCCGATATCAGGATATGCCGAGTCACTTTGTATGATGTACACATCCTTATTATCGTCTTCAGAGTTTGCCAGTGGCGTTGATAGCGATGTTTCCAGGGTACCTCTCGAACTAGGATCTGTTACACACAGATTAATAGGCATCCTAATCTGTGTGTTAGTATCCTTATAATAGACTCCTACCTCAAGATTTCTCATTCCTGAATCGGGACTTAACGATTGTACGACTTCTTCAAGAATTGGAGAGCTTCCTTCTATAAATTTGTCATTGCCATCTTTTGATTGACTAGAGAGCTCTTCTATAGGATCGCCATCTTCCGCAGAATCAGAGCTATCTGTCGTAGATTTTCTAGAAACGCCATCGTCATCGCCATCGCCATCGCCATCTTCTGGTTGCGTAGAGCTACCTTTTGGTTGCAAGAGGAAATTGATCAACTTTGCCTTGCATTTGCTGATAAGCTCAACTAGACCACCGCCCTTTGCTTCCTTGGTGATATCTTCAGGCATGACATCCGGCAAACGCGCATCGTCTTCATGAACGCACACATGCGCATCCTTATCAAAGACAAGGTTGTGATCAATGGAAATGACATGTTTTTGTCCGACATTAGAAAAGTCAGCAGGCGTTGCTGCATCATGCCCCACTTGTGTAAGCAATGCATCCCGTCCAAATACAAGAGTACCATTCAGGATAATTCTGTTGAAGCCACTGCTTCCAAATCCCGATCTTCCGCTTTCGGGTGTACAGTATGCTCCATCTACAAACATCAATGTTCCGTTGTTGGCGACATTGATGTTTTTAAAGAGGGTTCCCGTATTTAATGAGGCGTCCCAAACTTCCGTACCATTCATCGTGATTGTTGTGTCTCCATCTGTGACATTCAACGTATTGGTGTTAAATTTCCAACCTTCATGCTCTTGTTCAAGATAGATTGTCTTGGCTCTAACCTCATTCGCAAAGAAATCAATTGTTCCGCCTCCACCGCCAGAGCCACCAGCAGAGCCCAATGTGCCAACGGAGCCATCGAGGCCATCGAGGCCATCGATGACAGATACATTATCGGCGATAATTCTTTCGCGGACGTCCACTTTTACATCTCCGCCGTCACCACCAGCGCGGCCAGGAGCATCAGAACTTCCAGGCGACCGATTAGTACCGTTGCCACCATCACCACCGGCACCACCACATATATACATGTCGTGCGTATCGATAATATTGGACGCTAAAGTTGTTATTTCGAAAGCGTTGCCGCCACCGCCTCCTCTACTAGAACCGGCCGTGCTTCCAGCATTGCCACCAGTGCCACCCCTTATAAGTATGGAAGGAACACCGTCGGAGATGGAGGTTGTCTTGATATTGCGCGCTGTCAAAATTGTCATTCCGTCAGCGTCGCCGCCAGCGCCGCCGTCCGCGCGAATTGAGTCACCACCAGCGCCGCCGGTGCCACCTTCTAGCGTTATAGTTGCTGCATTGATACTATCAGCAGCCTCCAAAATTGCTATTCCTATGGAGTGGCCGCCACCGCCAGCATGGCTGCTGCCACCACCTGCACTACCGCCGCCACCACCACCGCCACCAGAGCCACCTTTTATAGATACCGCTGCGTCGATTGCGCTGATATTAGTGGCCTTTAACGCTGTTGTTCCCGACGCGCTGCCGCCGGTGCCCGCGGCGCCACCACTTAGTACCACAGCACCACCGTTGCCACCAGTGCCACCTGTTAAAGATATGCTGGTACTTGCATTGATATTGGTAGCCTCCAAAGTTGCGTTTCCTTCCGCACGGCCGCCACCACCAGCATGGCTGCCGCCGCCGCCAATGCCGCCTTCACCGCCAATGCCACCATCTATGAATATGGCGCTTACATTGATATCATGAGCCTTCAAAATAGCGTTTGCTTCACCGGTACTACCGCCATTTGCTCCCTCATGGCGACTGTTAATGACCGTGCCGCTATTGCTGCCACCTATGTCACCTCTGCCAGCTTTGCCGGATTTTACATGGAGACTGCTAGGAGCAGCATCGATTCTATAGGCCTCCAGCATTGCGGAGCCACCATAGCCGCCACCGCCACCGCCAGCACTGACGCTGCTTATATTGCTTTCCTTACCTGCGTGGCTGCCGTTGCCACCAATTACATAGATCCTACTGTTAACAGCAGAGGCAGAGTTGGAGATAGTGTTAACCTTCGCAGTTGCGTTGCCACCATTTCCGCCACCAAAGCTACCGCCACCTTGACCACCGATCACACGGAAATCAGTGAAACTATTAATAGCATTAGCTATCAGATTCGCAAAGCCACCATTACCACCACTGCCACCGCCAGCGGAACCACCAGAATCAACGGCGCTTGCTCCAGCACCGTTACCACCAATTGTATAGATGGGGCGAACAGAGGAAATATTCTTAGCCTTCAGGATTGCATTACCACCAGCTCCTCCATTGCCATCATGACCGCTAACGGTATGCTTGCTCAAGCCGCCACCACCACCAATTACAGTAAGATTGTCCGAATCATTAGCGCCATTTATGTTAATGTCATTCATTTCCATAATTGCGTTGCCGCCATTGCCTCCGTTAGAACGGACATGGCCGCCGTCACCGCCAAAGCCACCGCCTACGTGCAGAGACCCTGTAGAATACAAAGGTATCGTACTACCCACACCTCCTGTTCGATTTACGTAAGCCAGTCCGCCGTCACCACCACCGCAACCATTGCCAGGAGGAGCACCCCTACTACCATCACATCCTTTATTGCCGCCATCCGAACCTTCGCCACCTCCCCAACCACAACCTCCTCCATCTTTGCCGTCTCGGCCCGCCTCATTGCTATTCACCCACAAACTGCTGTTACGTTGAACATGTCCGCCGCCACCACCGCCGCCGCTGCCGCCGCCATAATTATCACCGGCACTACCGCCTTTATTCGCGCCACACTGGTCATACTTTACGGTGCCATTTACATCAATAGAACACGCTGTAACGCCGCCACTGCCACCGTTTGCGCCGCCAGCACCACAATTTGAGTTGCTGCAGCTACTACCGCCGCCGCCGCCGCCGCCGCCGCCAATTACGTAATAAGGATAATCAGCAAACACCTGAGTTGGAAAAAATGTGGAAATAGCTAAAAGTGCCGCCAGCGTGACGCCGGCCCCGCATCCTCTAAAAGTGCGGTTTGCTGCACGTGCCGCACGCACACTAGTGATATTGCCGCTAGCTTCGGTGCATGTCGATTGTATTTGCAACGCTGGATTCTCAGAAGCAAACGTTCGTCCGCCATGTACCTTCAGCGCCCTGTTTTTCCGATCATGCAGTTCCCAGAGACACTGCTTCATATCGTCGCGGAAAAACGGATGCCTCAGCAAATTGTGAAACGTCTCGGCGTCAAACGACTGTAAATACATTTCTAGATAATCTTTTAGCGTTTCTTGAGCGTGTTTTGTGGTGGATTTATAGCTCAGGAGCAGATGGTGCGCCTTACAAACGTAGTAGGACGTCATCACTTCCGGAGTCACTTGTCTATATTGCAGCCATTTTTCGCAGATTTCCATGGCCGAAAGCGTTTGCAGACGCCGCTTGTCCGTTAGGCGGGATATGTATGAGTCTTCGTAGTGGTAGGTGTAGAGTTCCCTATCGATAAAGCCAATACTCCACGCCGTGCAAAGATTGGCCGTAACAAATGCCAAATCCTCTCCAACCATTGTAGATGGAAAATCCATGCCGGCAGATATGATATTTTCGCGGCGGAAAAATTTGTTCCAGGTGGCATTGGTTGTTGTTAAAACAGATGGAAATTCTTCGACAGTAAAGGTATCGCTTGGACGCGCCGCCATTACTCTCTCGTCGTAATCCACCCACGGCTGAAGGCCATCCACCCCGGGAACTACCTGATTATAGCGGAACATCACAACATCTCGGCCGTCACAAGCCTGAAGTAGATCGAAATTTCTGAAATTATCGACCATGGCAGCATCGTCGGCGTCCACAAACCATACATACTCGCCGGTGGCCTCTGCCAAGCCTCGATTACGAGCCGGTCCAGGCCCTTCGTTCTTTTTCTGACGGATTAATCGCAGATTATTGAAGACTTTCGTTAATTCCGTGACAATAGACGCAGTATTATCGCTGGATGCATCGTCCACCACAATGATTTCATGGGCCGTTTGACTTAAGGCGGCATTTATAGACTCCAAACATCGCCGAATGGTTTTCTCCGCGTTGTAGGCAGGAATTACGACACTCAGCGCATGCGGCACAGCTGTTGCTTCACATTCAGAACTAAAAATATTCGCCATACCAAAACCCCATAAAATACATTCCTGGGGGGTGTTGTAACATACCAATATTTAAGAAAAGGTTAAAAATTCAATTGCAATATTCATGCCTGGCAGTTGGTAGCGAAGCAGAAAACGCCAGTCCGGCTTGGACCGTCACGCTGGCCAGAGGGAATCCATCGGAACGGCATTTGACATCCGCCTTGCCCTAAAGGACGAGGATTCCTAAGCTCCGAGAGCCCCGAAGGTTCCTGCTTCAGGATCATGTACATATGTTGATATCGATTCCTCCAAAATATTCTGTAGCGGAAGTGATTGGATATATCAAAGGAAAATCAGCCATAGCCGTTGCAAGACAATTTGGAGACAAAAAGAAGAATTTCAATGGAGAATTGGTTCAAATGAAATTGGCGATTTTTAGTTTAATTATGGTGATAGCCGGAACAAGTCATGATATTGATTAGATTCCTGAAATCACAGTCTCTTAAATCACAGTCTCTTAGAGAGAGTGAAATTTCAGTGTTTTTATCTATATCATGACTTGTTCCGGCTATCACCTTAATTATTGGCAGCCTTTGAGGCTGCTCACATCCGACAAGCTCCCGGCTCTGCCGGGACGTCATGACATTTCTCTGCAAGAATTCCACAACTTCTGTAAGTGGAGCTTATCAAGCGCGTCGTAAAACCACCTCGTTCACGTGGTGGATATAAGGCGCACTTGATAATTACAGACGAGCTAATCAAAAGTGATTGATTTTGCGCATCATTTGTGATACATTTTTTTGTGTAAACGTGGATTTGAGGAGTTTATGAGCACAATAAATCAAAGAGTGAATGTTACATTTAATAATAGCGAACTAGAGGCCATAAAGGTTTATGCTACCGCAACAGATAAATCTTTGTCTCAAGCAGTGGCGGGACTAGCCCTAAAAGCTCTAGAGGAATGCGAGGATATTTTATTGGGAGAGAAGGCTATACAACGTTGGAAAAAAGCAAGTTCGGATCAATGGCTGTCAATGGACGACTTCAAAAGAGCTTTTGATGAGCTTCCTGAATGACATACAAAATTAAAATTCATCCGTTAGTTGTAAAAGAAGACTTCAAAAAGCTCAATCAAAAATTGAAGGATACTTTTTGTGCCGCCCTTGAAAATCGCATTGCTGAGCGTCCGTACGATTTCAAACCCCTTAGGGGAAAGCGATATCGTAATATTTGGAGATTGCGAGTCGGGGATTATCGCATGGTGTATAGAATTGAAGAAGATGAGAGTGTTGTTTATATTCTCTGTATAGAGGTTCGCGGAAAAGTATATGAAAAATTAGATGATCGGATAAACTGAATTTTGATATTCATTGCGCTCTCAGTGAAACTATTTTAGTGAGCAGCCAGACGAGTTGTCGAAAAATGTTTTTTCGTATTCTTCGCACAAACGGTATTTTCTCGCTTTTTTAGATGAATTTGACAATTTTAGGAAGCCAGTTTCTATCCATTGATTGGCCAGAAGTCTTCCGCTTTGTTGCGATATACTCAAATGTTCCGCGATTTGCATAGAGGATACTTCTTCAAATTCAGCGAATAATTCCAATGTTTTTCTTTGCCTTACATCTAGTTTGCGAATTGCCGATGGAACATCTGATTTAGTTTTTTTGTGAGCTTGAATCTTTTTGAAGGCATCAGCAACCCCACGTACAAAATAATCGATCCAGTGCGTTAAGTCTGCCCGCTCTCGTCCTTCGTAGTAATTATGGTGTTCATGAGTAGCTAATGCGTCGTAGTATTCGACTAAATCGTTGGCATAGTACTCCTCCAGCGAATAAATCCCGTTGAGTCCATATCCATATTTTCGCATGAGAAAACTGGTTATTAGTCTTGCTGTCCTGCCATTGCCGTCGTAGTAGGGATGTATGGTCACGAATTGGTAATGAACCAGCCCAGAAACTATTACGTGTGGAATTTGCGTATTGGCATTCACCCAATTCACAAGATCTTTCATCAAAAATGGTACATCTTTCGCTTCTGGAGGCACGTAGACGATATTGCCCGAGGCATTATCGTAAATTGCGTTCTGGCCATCTCTATATGGATATGCGCAACCCTCAACGATGTCATGTGCCTTTTTGATCAATTCTTCGGAAAAAGGCAAATTCTTATCCAGGCATTTTTCTATGTAATCCATGGCTTTGTAGTACGCTTTTACCTCCGATGAATCTCGTTCTCGATACGGAATCTTTTTTCTCTTCAGAATTGCGTCCTCAACTTGTTGATGAGTAAGTTTGTTTCCTTCAATTTTAGTTGAATAATGAACCGACGCTATTTTGGCGGTGCTTTTCAGAGAGGCCATTAGGCTAGGAGAAAATGCATTATGCTCAAAAAAATCTCGCACGTTCTCTATTTTAGCCAGATTACTTAAGATATCCCGGGTTATAGTATATTTCGGATCAAACGACATTATATTCTTTATTCTATCTTTAAACGAGGTTTATTGTATCATGATTTTGGTGAAAGAAGCATGACCTCTTAATATGTCATCAACTCCGTATTCTTTCGGTGTTTTGGAGTGGTGATAGCCGGAACAAGTCATGATATTGATTAGATTCCTGAAATCACAGCCTCTTAGAGAGAGTGAAATTTCAGTGTTTTTATCTATATCATGATTTGTTCCGGCTATCACCTTTGAAGTTGACATCCGCCTCGCCCTAAAGGACGAGGATTCCCAACCAGCATGACGCTGGTTCGTCACCGTAAAATTCCCTATGACGGGAATTTTACAGCGAAAACTAAGCTTTTCCCTTGGGTAGTCTCAGTGAAGCAGAAACCATCCGTTCCTTCGAGAATTGGAATCCTTGCCCTTTAGGGCGGGGAGGATGTCAACGAGCAGTTTCCAATGGGCGAATGGTAATCGTGTATTTTAATGCTCTTAAAATTGCCATAACTGTATCAAGTTTGGGATTTCCATTCGGCAATAAGCTCTTGTAAAAAACGTCTCTTGTTAATCCCGATTCCCTTGCTGTTTTGGAAAAGCCCCTTGCCTCCGCAAGGTGCCTCAAAGAAAGCAATAGCGCCTCTTTGTTCATATCTTTTGAATAATCATCTATCGCAGACCTCAAGAATATATCCGCTAATTCTGAATCATTTTTCAGTTTTTCCACCAATAACTCGCTGAAGGTTCTATATTTCTTGTCCATTTCTTCTCTCCCAATAATCACTCAAGTATTCCTTGGCTTTGTCTATATCTCTGGATTGATCACGCTTTGTATTCTTATCACCGCCAGCCAAAAGTAAAACAACGACATTATCAATTTGCGAATAGTAAACTCTCAATCCCTCATTGAAACGCAACTCATATAATCCATTTCCCAGGGATTTGAAATCACCAAAATTCCCCAACAAAACACGCAATAGCCGCTTGGAAATCTTATCTGCATAATCTCTGCTAAGATCATCAATCCAATCTGAAAAAGGCTCTCTCCCTTCTCTCGTAGAATAGATGATTATTTCCCTTTCAACACTTAACATTTATTCAAACCATTTACATAATACATTGTAGTACAAAGAATACATTTGTCAATCGCATTGTATGCAACAATATGCGTTTTTACAAAATTACATTAGCTGCCTATTGCAAAAGATTGTGAGATTGCTCCTCAACACTTTGTCCTTTATCCCTCGCGCCGTAAAACCACCTCGTTCACGTGGTGGATATAAGGCGCGCTTGACAAGCGGCGCTCTCATCTTCTCAATTCTATGCACTATGCGATAATCCAAGGCTTGCAATCTCCAAATATTGCGATATCGCTTTCCCACCTGAGGTGGTTGAAATCGTGCGGACGCTCAGCAAAGCGATAGCATCAACTGGATTCAATGTCACGTTGGCATTAATGAATCCAGCGTCACATTGACAACCACTGGGGCAAGCATTCTCTGTGGATTACGTTAAACTCAGATTGATATGTTTCCAGAAACAGCTTTGGAGTTTTTACTTTAGCTTTGGGACTGTATTTGAATTCATAGGCGTGCAACACACCGTCGTATTCTTCGATGTAGTCGATTTCCTGCTGATCGTAGGTTCTCCAGAAGTATTTGTTAGCGAGATGGCCAACAAAGGCATTTCTCTTCAGGCGCTCAACTATGCAAAAATTTTCCCAGAGAGCTCCAATGTCATTACGCATATGTGGTGGATTGAAATTTTGTATCAGGCTATTCCGAATTCCAAGATCACAAAAATAAATCTTATTATTCTTGGAAATTTCTTTGCGAGAATTTCTGGAAAACGCCCTCAAACGGAATATAACGAAACATTTCTCCAGAAGATCTATGTATTTTTCGATGGTTGCTCTGTCAATTCCCAAATGTTTTGCGAGTTCGCTGTAGGATACTTCGTTTCCAACCTGAAGCGCCAATAATTGCAGCAATTTCACAAGCTTGTCCGAATGTTTTATGTGCTCCAAGGTGAGGATATCCTTATACAAATATCCGCTGACAGTTTCGTCCAGCTCTATTTTAGCATCTTCTGGATATTTACCGAAAACAGCTGGATATCCGCCATAAATCATCATTGAATCAACCAATGAATCCATATCTATGGAATTATTAGCAACTTCCGTGAGTGATAGCGGCTGCAGCAGAAAATGTCTTGCGCGTCCGACCAATGGTTCTCCAATCTTATTTACGAGATCAAAACTAGAAGAGCCTGTGGCTATAATTTGAATTTCCGGATATGTATCCGCCAATATTTTCAGCGACAAGCCGATATTTTCGATGTGCTGGGCTTCATCAATGACGGCAACATCCACATTCCCAATGGCTTCCCTTAATTTTAGTGGGTCTGTCGTTGCAAACCGCTGAGAATTTGGAAGAAGTTCTGCGTTAAAGAAGGTTGTTCTTTTGCCGTTTCGAGCTTGGTCTGCGAGTATTTCTTTGGATAAAGTAGTTTTACCAGTACGTCTCGCACCGTAAAGTACGATGACTTTTCCGTTGTATAATTGCCTAAGAATTCTCTGATATAACTTTCTATCGTACATTTTAGCTACCTTTTCTAAAACCAGGAATGTATTCGCGTTTTTACGCCAAAATTATTGAATGCATTCTTTGTATTATCACAACAGCATAGAATTAGCAAGATATGCTAACGGAAACGATCTTTTGTTTGATGTTTTTTATGCTGAAAAATCAGATGATGAGGCTACGCTTATAAAATGTTGCGATTTGATTCGCATTTTTACGCTAAAATTCGCAAAAGCAAGAGTTCTCATTGCTGCCGTTTTTAAAAGCTTCAGAGAAAATTTTCTTGGTTTGTGCGCATTACAGTGCTGCTGTCACCGACGATTTGATATACTCAGCGCTCTAAATGGCAAGGACGCCAAGGCCGATTCCCAGCTTTTGTTCAAAATAAGCAATCGTTCTGTCGAGTCCTTCATCAAGAGCAATCTTTGGTTCCCAATCAAGCTTGGATTTTGCCAGCGTTATATCCGGACGACGCCTGGTGGGATCGTCGGATGGCAGAGAGTGGTAAACAATTTTTGATTTTCCACCGACTTTTGCAATAACCTTTTCAGCCAATTCCCTTATCGTAAATTCGCCTGGGTTACCAATATTGACTGGTCCTGTGAAACCACGCTTGCTGCCCATCATGCGCACGATAACTTCTATCAGGTCGTCGACATAGCAGAATGAGCGGGTTTGAGAGCCGTCCCCATAAATTGTTATGGCCTCGCCTCTCAGTGCCTGGCAGATGAAATTGCTGATGACGCGCCCATCGTCTGGATTCATTTTGGGCCCATAGGCATTGAATATGCGCACGACTTTTATGTCGACGCCTTCGTTCCTGTAATAATCAAAAAATAGACTTTCTGCGCAGCGTTTTCCCTCGTCGTAGCATGCGCGCATACTGATGGGATTTACGTTGCCGCGATACGTTTCCTTTTGCGGATGCTCAAGTGGATCGCCGTACACTTCCGAAGTTGAAGTTTGGAGTATCGTCGCATTGTTGCTCTTGGCTAACTCCAGCATGTTTATGGCTCCGAGTACATTTGTCTTCGTTGTCATTATGGCGTGCTTCCCCTGGTAGGCGGGCGGAGAAGCTGGACAGGCGAGGTTGTATATCTGATCTATATGTCTGGTTAATTTCCCCAACGGATTGGTTACATCATGTTTTATAAAGAAAAAATTAGGACGATTGAATAATTCTTCTATATTTTCGATGCTTCCTGTATAATTGTTATCAACACAAACAACTAGATTCCCGTCAGCAACAAGTCTGGCGCACAAATGTGCTCCCAAGAAACCAGTGCCTCCGGATACTAGTATGTTGCTCACAAAACGCTCCATCTTTATTAATCAAATGTTATTTGTAATTTATTTAAAAACAATAAAAATTGCGGTAATTTCCGCTCAATCTTTGCGAAAGCACAAGGCTTTTTCCTGAGCGCCTATTTTTTGTGGATTTTTTAACGAAAAGGTTGATTTTCGATATTTAGAGAACAACGCTGAGAGTTTTCCGCCAACTTGCTCGACTATATTAGACCTGTTGCGTAGGCCTATTTTTGGTCCTGATAATCAGTGACTCCAAGAGGTTTTTGCAACAGGTCTATTTGTCTGAAAACTCTCAGTGTCTACTACAGTCATTGCATGACGGGCACTCGCTCAGGCTGAAACAGCTTCGGCGTTGAAGATAGCGCTCGCACATCTTGCCACCAGTAAAAAAGAAAACGAGTCCAGAGATCATCTCTGGTTGACGTATGTCCCTGTAAATGTCAGCGTAAGTCTACAAAAACAATTGGAGGAAATTATGCACATATCCATGACCGAATTCCGAAACAAAATGTTTCAAATAATGCCGAATCTGAAACCACATGAGGAAATCATTGTGACTCACAATTGCACAGACTCCTACGTTATCCGAAGAACAGCCCTCAATCGCAGCACAGAATTCAATAGCGCACTAGCTAAATGTCCAAAATTGAATATAACAGACGAGCAGGTACTCGCCTTTAAAAATGATGGCCGCAAATGATTGTTGTAGATACGTCTTTTGTTTTGACATCCTCCCCGCCCTAAAGGACGAGGATTCCTAAGCTCCAAGAGCCCGGAAGGTTTCTGCTTCACTGAGACCACCCAAGGGAAAAGCTTGGTTTTCGCTGTAATATTCCCGTCATAGGGAATATTACAATGGCGAACCAGCGTCACGCTGGACGCATACGTTTCAGAAGCTCCAGAAAACGAGTCCAGCGTCACGTTGGCTTAGAAAACACTAAAAAATTAGAGAAAAATCACCAAAAGTACAAACCGCTCAATTCTTGTGGACGCATTTGGCTAAATTTGTTAGAATAAATGAACGAATTTAGGGATACTAAAAAATGATAGAAAGGACCATACAGAAACACATCGAAGAGAATTTGTTTCGGGGAAAGGTAATGGTTATATTCGGCACCAGACGAGTGGGAAAGACCACCCTTGTTAGGCAGATTCTAAATAGATATCAGACACTTGGAAAAAGGTGCGCTTACTTCAATTGTGAGTCGTTCGATGTAAGAGAGAAGATAGAAACCACAAACTTTCAAAAAATTGAAGCCTTCTTGAAACCGTACGATCTCATAGCACTAGACGAAGCGCAGTACATCGAAACCATAGGACGATCGCTAAAAATTATGGTAGATACGCATCCGGAAGTTCAGATCATAGCCACAGGATCATCCAGCTTTGATATCGCCAATAAAACTGGAGAGCCGCTGGTGGGAAGAGCCAGACACTACACGCTGTATCCGTTCTCTTTAAAAGAATTTAGCAATGAGGTCATAACACTAAGCTCCAATCTTGAGAAATTCCTTCGATTTGGATTGTATCCGACTGTTATATCCGCAATTGATCCGGCGGAAGAATTACGCGACATTGTTGGGGGATATCTCTACAAGGATATTCTAGCCATTGAAGGCATGAAAAGCTCAAAGCTGCTAATTGACCTCCTAAAACTATTGGCTCTGCAGTTGGGAAGTGAGGTTTCCTATAACGAGCTATCCAATAATTTGGGAATCGGTATTAGCACTGTAATAAAATACATTGATCTACTGGAGCGGTGTTTCATCGTATTTACTTTGCCGGCTTTCAGTAGAAACCTTAGAAACGAAGTCGGCAGAAAATCCAAGAAAATTTATTTCTATGATTTAGGAGTAAGGAACGCCATTATCAATGCTTTCGCTCCATTAGATATGAGAGCAGATGTCGGCGCTCTCTGGGAGAATTTCTGCATCGTAGAGCTAATGAAAAAAGCTCAAAACAATCGCCAGTTTTCCAACAACTATTTCTGGAGAACCTACGACCAGCAGGAGGTGGATTTCATCGAAGAATACGATGGCGTCCTTCACGCCTATGAATTCAAATACAGCGCCAAAGCGAAAGTGAAACCTCCAAAATTATTTCTGGAAACATATCCATCGGAATTTACCGTAATTATTAGAGACAATTGGTATGAAAAATTGGGTAAATGATAAACTAAATTCGAGATTAACTTCTTCATGTGACTTTTTTCAAGACTACTTTTACATAGTTTGCAAAAAAACCTCGTTTTTTAGGCTGCAAAATGATGCACTTTGCTGTTGAATGGGTATATCACTCCAGCAAATCAGACAAATCTATGATTTTGTAAAAGAATTCGATTTTTTGCTGGTTTTTATTTCTGCAATTAACTTTTGTTCTTTTTTGCGCCCCACAAACATCTTAGTATTCCCATTTTTAACAAAGCTCATTTTTGGGAATATATCATTGAAGCGCTGTGTTTGCAACATATTCGGCACAATGTGATCAGCTTCTCATTCAGTTCTGCGCTTTTAAGGCCAACGTGTTGCAAGCACCGCTACTTCATGATGTTGGAGAAGTCTCGTTTTTTAGCTCTAATTCGTATGAATAAATAAACCAATCATTGTTGAAGTTTTGGAAAAAAGTTGTTTTATAGTTTCCTGGAACAGCCAACTCTTCGAAAAATTCCATCATGATAAAAACATGATTATACTTCGATAAGTTCTCAATTAAAGAATCGTAGCTCTTGACGAATTGATATTTTGGACTGTCATCGAAAAACGCTATGGCCTGAGTGATATTCCATTCATTGGCGTTGCAATAAATCAAAACTGGAATCCTCGGCTTGTCATGAAATGGATATTTCTCTCCGGCATACATATATTCTATTTTTTGTTTAATCAGGTGTCCATTTGGCTCGAGCGGATTAAAAGCTACCGCTGTATATGCTGATGCTGTAATTGCAATAATTATTGTTCTAATCTTCGAGTTGTGCACTCTATTGATAACAATTGGAACTATCAGAGCAAGCATAGGAGATGCAGACATTATATATCGATACTCTTTGTAGGGAATCACGATAAATGACGCAAATGACCACAATAAACCACATGCAAATACTATTGCTGCTATTCTAAGTTTTGAATCGCGCACTCCATCGATAATGATCGCGACTATCAGAGCAAGCATAGGAGATACAGACATTATATATCGACAATTGCCGTAGGGAATTTCAAAAAATGACGAAACGGACCACAGTAAACAACAAGCAAATACTATCGTTGCTATTCTATCGTTTCTTATGAAGTTTTCCCAACGAATCTTTTGAAATGAAAGTAGATATACAGCAATAAAAGTAATAGCAAAAGGCGACAATAGATACATAAAGACATATTCCAGCACTTTTGCCGTAGATTTTAGCGAATCCAAAAGAAAGTCTTTATAATTCAGTAGAATATTGTAGCATTTAACGGCCATATAGCTTCCAGCAGAAAAGCCCTCCAGATACTTTAGATAAAATACATTTGCCAATAACAAAGATAGAACGAACGATGCCATTAAAAATACGGTGTTTCTTTTTTGATCTTTCATCCAAGAAATTATAGCTAAAACTCCAATAAGCATGAGAACATAGGCAATAGCCAAATATCCAGACAATAAAACAAAACTACACAGAAGAGACAATGGCAGTACATCTTTCCAATTGTATTTTTTAGATTGTTCATCAATTGATTGATAATTACACACAAAAACGTACGTTAGTATGATGAATAACGTTTCCTGCAAGCAATAAGTTCTCATAAACATGGCATTTGAAAGAGATGCTGTGCTAATAAAGGTCACGAGCAATGTTACGGCGATAACAAGATCGTCATCAAATAGACGTTTCAATAGTTTATATAAAAAGAAAAAGGAGAAGAGCCAGAAAAACATATTAAGATAGCAGCCACGATTAATGACATCTCTCAAACTGCAGTCTGTTCCCGTCAGGCAGAGGCGCAAAATTGAGTAATATAAATTTGTGTGCGGAGAATCGTTAACATCTATATGCAATTGTTTTACATCAGATAGCGCATCTGAAAACGACGAACTCGTTCCCCAGGCTATATTCCTTATCTCTTCTCCCGTATACATCTTGTTTTCATCAAATAACTTTGTGAATGCCCATGGATTCTTGCACTCTGACAAAATAATGGACAACGACTCATCTAAATAAAGTCCAGCTTTTTGTGGAATCCAATACAGTCGCGCGCCTATGGATAAAATCAGAGCCAGCAGTACGAAATATTTCGAAGAAAATCTAGAAATCACTTGATTTTCTTTTGTTGCAATATTTCCTGATAACTAGCTAGCTCAATTATTGGTTTTTCAGTTTTTTTCTCAATATCCAGTCTTGTGTTTTTTGCGATTTTTCCGGCTTCTTTTGTATCTTCGCTTAACTCTTGAAAACCTTGTGAATCTCTGGATTTGTGAATTTCTTTGGCCGTTTCTTCTCCAAGCATTGTGAGAATTAATTCCATTGGGGTCATGTGATCGCGTAAATTGTCTTTTTCATTCAGATTTTTTAGGTTTTTGTGAGTCTTTATTTTGTGAGTCTTTATGTCGATGTCGAAGGTTTCCTTGGCGATGTTGTTTGTGAGTATCGAGTATTCCTTACCTTCGCTTGCTCCACGATCTTTCCACTGATCTGTCAACTCTTTTCTGGCAACAATTCCTCGAATTCGAACATCTATCCAATGCTCATCATAGCCGCGTTTCTTGTATTCTTCTTGCATGCGATGCATTGAAAGCTTAGGATTTGCGATTTCTTCTAATCTTTCGCGGCCGACTTGAGCAAGCCATAACTTTATTGGTTCGGCCTTTTTGCTTGGAATCGATTGAATAATGCGCAGCAATCCCTCCGTATTAGCACAGTCGGTGAGGTATTTTTTCCCGTCAGCTGACGGTAATTTCAGTTGTACGATTTTTTCGTACAACTGCTCATCTTCAGTTTCATTAGCAATCTTTATTTTTAAATCTGACCAATATCGCCTTGGATTCTCACTGTCAGTCAGTATTCCAACAACATCTACAACAGAGTAGAACCACTGTTCATCATGCCATATCCTGCGCACCTTGACGTTTTCGAACAAGACAGCTTGATGCTTTTGTTCCGGTAAATCGTTATTCATATTATTAAGCTCAATTAAATATCGAGATATTAACCTGAGTGATGTGTGGTTGCAACTTGCGATACCAAGCTACTTTTCAGAAATATACCAGAAAAAATGTTAAAATATGTCATTTTTGTCCTTCAGAAGCCTCGTTTCTCAATTCTAACTCGTATGAGGCAACAAACACATCGCTATTTTCGGGATACATAACAAACGAATCATACAAACATGCATCATCGACTGGAGATCGCATGGTTGCTGTATATTTGCTAGGAACTAATAAATTGACTGACTTGAGATACTCCATAACAACAAAAACGTGATTATATTTTAACAAGCTCCTAAGAAATGAATCATGGCTCTTGACGAATTGATATTTTGGAATATCTTCGAAAAATACTATGGCCTCAGCGAGTCTAAATCCTTCAAAATTGCAGTAGATCAAAACTGGAATATGCAGATTGTTATTAAATGGATACTTCTCTCCTATGCGCAGATGTCTTATGCGTTGCTTAATCAGATACCCATTTGGTTCTAGAGGATTGAAAGCTACAGCTGTATATACTAATGCTGTAATTGCAATGATTATTTTTTTAACGTTTAAAGCGCGCATTCTATTAATAATAAGAGGAACTATCAGAGCAAGCATAGGAGACGCAGACATTATATATCGATAATCTTTGTCAGGAACTATAGCGAAGGATGCAAACGACCACAATAAACCACATGTAAATACGATGACAGTCATTCGATCGTTTCTTGTAAAGCTTTTCCAATGAATTTTCCGAAATGAGAACAGGCATATGGCGACAAAGGTAACAGCAAAAGGTGACAATAGATACGTAAAAATATATTCCAATGCCTTTGCTGTACTTTTCAGAAAAATCAAAGGAAGATTCTTATAATCCAATAATATGGAGTAGCGGCTCATAGTAATGGTGTTTTTGCAGGAAAAGCCGTACATATAGTTTAGATAAAATACATTTGCCCATATCAATGTTAGAACGAGTGCCACCACTAAAAATACAGAGTTTCTTCTTTGATTTTTCATCCAAGAAACTATGATTAAAACTCCAATAAGCATAAAAACATAGGCAATAGCCAAGTATCCTGATAACAAAACAAAACTACACAAAATAGATAACGGTAACACGTCTCTCCAATTGTATTTCTGCGATTGTTCTTCTATTGATTGATAATGACACACAAAAGCATATGTCAGAATAATGAACAACGTTTCCTGTAATCCATATGGCCTAATAAACATAGCATTCGAAAGAGAAGATGTGCTAATAAAAGCCACGAGCAATGTTACAGCGATAACAAGATCGTCATCAAAGAGGCGTTTCAATAATTTGTATAAAAAGAAAAAGGAGAAGAGCCAGAAAAACATATTAAGATAGCAGCCACGATTAATGACATCTCTCAAATCGCCATTTGTTCCCGTCAGGCAGAGGCGCAAAATTGAGTAATATAAATTTGTATGCGAAGGATCGGTAGTGTCTATATGCAATTGTTTTATATCGGATAATGCGTCTGAAAACGAGGAGCTCGTTCCCCAGGCTATATTCCTTATCTCTTCTCCAGTATATATCTTGTCTTCATCAAATAACTTTGTAAAAGTCAACATTCCCTTGCTTTCTGACAAAACAACAGATAACGACTCATCTAAATAAAGTCCAGCTTTTTGTGGAATCCAATACAATCTCGCGCTAATAGATAAAATCAGAGCCAGTAGTATGAAATACTTCGAAGAGAATCTAGAAATTATCGCCATAAAACCACAGCTTATATCCAGGTAATTGTCGAAATAATACATAAAAAGCCTCGCAAAATCCAGGCATTTTAGTGGGTGCAAGCGCATTGGCGTTAATAATACGGGTATCGATTTGGCATGAACAATATGAAAAAAAACAATAACTAAACTATCCTTTCTGCATTAAGCGTAAGCTTATACTTCAATGCCTTCATTATCGCCATCAATGTATCAAGACGTGGATTTCCATGAGGAGACAGGCTCTTATAAAACGTATCACGAGTTAATCCCGTTTCTCTCGCAATTTTCGATATTCCTTTCGCTTCTGCAAGGTGCCTTAATGATGACAGCAACGCGTCTTTATTAAAGTTTTCGTTGTACTCCTCTATCGCAGCTTCCAGATATAAATCAGCTGCCTCTGGATCCTTTTTTAAATCCTCAACAATGATTTCATCCAACGACCTAAGACACTCGTGTCGTAATTCTGTCATTTCATCCTCCTTTTATAATCCTGCAAATACTCTTTTGCTTTTTCAATATCTTTGCTTTGGTCACGTTTTGTGTTCTTTCCTCCGCCACACAGCAAAAGAATAATCACGCGTTTTACTTCAGAATAATAGACCTGTTGCAAAAGCCTCCTGGAGTCACTGATTATCAGGACCAAAAATAGGCTTACGCAACAGGTCTAATAAACACGAACACCATCTCTAAACTTCAATTCGCTTATTCCATCCCCAAGAAAACGATGCTCGCCTAAGCTACCGTTTTGAAGATTGCTCAACCTAGCTAGCACCTTCATTTTTAGTCTCAGATCAAGCTGATCCTTCCACTCTATAAACGGCTCTCGACCATCCAAAGTACTGTAAACTTCTACTTTCCAACTCTTGCTAAAAAACATATCTTCTCGTAATTGTTGTGTATAATATAACTTACAATTTTGATTGTGTCAAGTATTGTAAGTTATCACCTGCACCTTATATCCACCACATGAACGAGCTGGCAGGGCGTTTTCCTGGAGAGGAGGATGTTGCTCAAAAATCAGCGTTATTCTCTAAATATCGAAGATTAACCTTTTCCTTGAAAAATCCGAAAAAATAGGTGATCAGGAAAAAGCCATGAACGAGGTGGTTTTACGGCGCGCTTGATAAAGAGTGATTTTTGCTGTGGTTTCAGATGCCATCTAGTGCACTGGTGATTTTGAATTATCGTACGCGAGCACTACTTGCAAAAAGTAAGCGAATCCAACGTCACGTTGGCGCCCGTCATGCAATGACTGTAGTTCAAGATTTTCTCGTCCTGAGTTATCAAAGGAATGTTTTTTACACGTGATGTGGCGACTATCATTCTGTCTGCTGGGTCAGAATGAAATTCCCCTGGCAGATGGCAACTATCCAGTAGGATTTCAGTGGAAAGCTCCATGACCTTGACGAAGGCTATTTCAATCGCTTGTTCTACCCATTTGCGTATGGGCTGAGTTAACGCAATCCTTCTTTTTGCCTCCAGCATAGCGATTTCCCAAATGGAAATGGCGCTGAGACATATTCTTCCCTCTGAATTAATAACAGAATCGATTTTAGAAAGATTTTCCTGAGCTAACTTTGAATCACCATTCATCAGCCAGAGAAAAATGTGTGTATCCAGTAGAATATCAGTCATTGTCCATCGTCCATATAACATCAATTGGTTTGCGAATGTCGTCATTCTCAACGAAAGAATTTCTCATGGCTCCAAATAATGTTTTTGGTTCTGTATTTTTCAATGCGCTGAGTTTTGCAAGTGGAACCCCGCGTTTTGTAACCAAATAAGAATCGCCGCGCTGCACATCGTTGAGCAATTGGAGGCATCTATTTTTAAATTCGCTTGCTTGAATGGTTATTTCCATTATTATTTTCCTTTGGCCATTACGCTTGTAACATATCATGTTAATAATGATAAAGTCAAGTTGTGATTATACATGGCCAACTAAATATAGCCATATTCAACCATACACAATCCAAGTTCCCATCTTGAATGTATATATCGCAAGCGTTTTCCAGAAGGGCACTTTCAAGCTATTTTAGCAAGCTATTTTAGCAAGCTATTTTAGCAAGCTATTTTAGCAAGCTATTTTGGTGCGTTTAGGAACTATGGCTATGGTTCGCCTATTCAACACTGAAGTGCATCAAGTAGCGAAACAATCTGATTTGCCACAAAGACCTCTCGAGGTGTTTTGAAGTTTAGCACTTTACGTGGTCGATTGTTAAGTTTATCCCCCGCGCCTTATATCCGCCACGTGAACGAGGTGGTTTTGCGGCGCGCTTGATAAAATAGAAAAAGAAGAAATAACTCTACTGATTATCAAAATCGGAATTTGTGGAGATATTTACTCCTAAGTCGATGGTTTTTGTTGACACTGTACATATAACATGCTATATGTACATATGGTATTTGGGGAGACGCCATGAGAAAACATGTGTCATATACGGAAGCGCGAAATGACTTGAGTGCCATCTTGAATCAGGTCTGTTCAGAAAACGAGCCCATTCTAAAGGTGTTAGCTAAGAGGAGAGTTGATTTAGATCAGATTGCTGAAATTTCAGCGGGTTAAGATTGTTGAAAATTCAGTGTTTTCACAAAAATCAACTCTTTTCTTAGCTAACACCATTCTAATCGAAAGGAGAAACGGCGGGAATACTGTTGTGATTTCGGAGAAGGATTGGAACGCAATTCAAGAAACGCTGTATTTAATGAGATGTCCGGAAGATTGGAAGGCAATCACAGAAAAAGTAAATATAGAAGATTGCATAGAAGATTGCATAGATGAATTGCCATGGTAGTCTGGAAAGTAAAATATTTCAACGAGTCGCAGCAGATTCGTTGAAACTAAAGAGTTGTGGACTGAAGAAAAAAGCAGAAGACTTGGTAAGTATTATTTCTAAAGATCCATATCAAAATCCACCACCTTTTGAAAAGTTGCGAGGATGTGACAGCATATATAGCAGGCGAATAAGCATAAAACATAGACTCGTTTACGAGTTGATAAAAAATGAACACACAATCCTTATCACCCCGTGAGTTTTAGGAACATCCACAAAGTATGAGAAAAAGACAGATAAAACAAAGTGTTAGTTATATATCGAAGACCGTGTTTGAAGTGTGATTTTTTTGATCGGAATTGTTTTTTCTC
>BNWJ01000004.1 GCA_025998735.1 Alphaproteobacteria bacterium
AGACTCAAAAATATCGCTGGCTTCTTCTTTAAAATCTCATTTTTCATCATGAAAATCTGCTCCATACTGCATACAATAGATCTTTAACAGATCTTTAATCCATATACAATCTTATGCAACAGGTCTATTGGACAATGTCATCGTTCCCTGTTCTAGACGCCACATGCAATGGTGTTTCGTATTCTTGGTTTCTCTCATTTATAGAGACTCCGTTGTCAAGTAACTTCTGTATGGTTTCAATGTTTCCACTCTTAGCTGCAACATGCACTCCCTCAGGATCATCTACAAACAGAGCGGTTTGATCGTTTGGCAATTGCCAATTGTAATTATCTTGTTGCATGGCCACTAATAACTGGACAAGCAATATTAACAGTATGCATATCGTTTTCTTCATTATATCCCCCCCATTAAAAATCCATTAACAATGGTGCCACAACTCGAAATATTTGTCAAGCGTTTTCTGTATTTTTAGTAAATTTTTACACGAGCGTGTGCTGTGTTTGCAATAGTGTGTTCCATACGAGCGCCAATCTTTGCCTATTGTCGAGATGTATGCAGACTACCTTTGCGATGCTAAAACAAAATCTATAAAAAAATGCAATTTTGCACTTGACATTTCGAGCGTGTACCACTACATTAATACAGTGGTACGGTAATAAGGTAGAACACGGAGAAAATAATGGATACACACCATAGAATCGATTTATTTGATGCTTTAGTTCTGGTTGAAACTTCTGATGAGGCCCACAGATTCATGACAGATCTGTGCACTCCTTCTGAAGTCCGAGCTTTGGCAGAGAGATGGAAAGTCTGCCAGCTTTTGAATGACGGCTTTTCATACAGGGAAATAAGGGAAGAGACGGGAGCGAGCCTGACAACGATAGGAAGAGTGGCTCGTTTCCTGAATGATGAGCCATACAATGGCTATAAAAGTTTACTAGATAAAATAAAAAAGGAAGAGAGATATGAAAAAGTTATTTATACTGTTAATAGTTTTGGTTAGCGCATCTTTTTTATATGCGTTTATTTCAAACAAAAAAGAAAATGTTATAACCATAGGTGTATGCAAAAGCGTTGAACACGAAGCACTAAATTCTGTGGTTTCAGGAATGGAAGACTATCTGAAGAAGCAGAATAAGAAATATAAGATATTAGTGGAGACGTCCCAGGGAAATATGGCGTTAGGATCTCAGATAATGGCGAAATTCGCCAATTCTGGCATTGATATCGTTGTTACCGTTGGTACTTCTCCCACCCAATGTGGATTTAAACTCGCAAAGGCCGGAAAGATAAAGCTGGTTTTCGCTTCGGTAACTAATCCAGACGACATATCTCCGAATCTCGAGGGCAATAACACGACTGGAGTCTCGAATTTCGTTCCGCTGGAGCCGCAGGTCGAATTGTTTAAGAAAATTCAGCCGTCTCTGAAGAATTTGGGAATCATATACAATTTCGGAGAAGCGAATTCGGTTTCCATTGTAAAAAGACTTCGGAGAGTTTGTAAGAAAGCGGGAATAAATCTGATAGAACAGGGAGTATCGACTATTACGGATATTTCTCAGGCGTTGGCTAAAATTTCGGCAGATGCTATATTTATAAGCAATGATAATTTGGCACTAAGTGCAATGTCCAACATAATAAAGATCTGCAATAAGAAGAAAATTCCGGTGTATGTCAGCGATACGGATCAGGTGGAAAAAGGATGCATGGCCGCTCTTGGCCCAAACCAATACGACATCGGGGTACAAACTGGAAAAATGGTTCAGCGTATAGTCGACGGAGAAAACATAACTGACATAAAAGTAGAATATCCGCGCGTTAGTGAACTATTTTTAAACGAAAAGTCTGCAAATTTACTTGGAATAACTCTTTCGGATGATCTGAAGGCAGAAGCAAAACAGACATTCAAGTAAGGAATGGAAGATGTTAAGTGTTCAAGAATTAATGACGTGTCTGGAAGTCGGACTTATATACGGAATTGCCGCAATTGGCATATATCTGACTTTCAGAACTATAAACTTCCCGGACTTAACCTGCGACGGGAGCTTCGTGCTCGGAGCTGCGGTGTCGTCGGTTATGCTGAAATCCGGCCAGGATCCATATTTGGCAATGGCGTTAGCGCTGATTGCCGGGGGAATGGCCGGACTTCTCACCGGAATATTAAATGTGTATTTAAAAATAGAAGATTTATTATCGGGCATCATTGTCGCTTTTATGATGTACTCGGTGAATTTGAGAATCATGGGAACGAATCCAAATATCGCCTTCATGGATGATGTGACAATATTTAGTGGTGGCTACTCTACTATTAAAATTGCCGTCATTGTCACAGCTTTAGTTGCACTGTTCGGATATCTGCTGATAACGGATTTCGGATTGGGACTGAGATCCATAGGCCAAAACAAGCGATTTGCCTCCATTTGCGGCATAAATGTCAAGGCCATGACGATTGTTGGACTCGTGGTCAGCAACGGTCTGATAGGAATGTGCGGCGGGCTTTTTACGCAGTATCAGGGATTTTGTGATATCAGCCAGGGAGTTGGAACTCTGGTCATAGGACTTGCGTCCGTAATCATTGGTGAAAAACTCTTGAAAATCAAGAATATGCTGCTAGAGGTTTTCGTATGCGTTTTGGGATCTGTAATCTACAGAATCTTCATAGCATTTGCCATACACAGCGATGCTCTGGGACTAAGAACACAGGATCTCAATCTGATAACCGGAATTTTGATAATCGCCATTATGTGCTCTCGGAGGAAAAATGCTGCGTCTAAATAACATCACGGTCAGAAATACATTGGTTGATTTAAATCTGACCATCAATAAAGGGGATTTTGTGCTCGTAACCGGCGACAACGGAGCGGGAAAGACCACGCTGTTCAATACCATATCCGGGCATGTCTTTCCCAAAGGCGGGACCATCGTCATAGACGGCCAAGACGTGACCAAGCTTCCACAGTATGCAAGGGCGGCGGTCGTTTCCAATGTCCTGCAGGATCCGAGAGCTGGCACTGTTGGAAGCATGACGATCCGAGAGAACCTAAACATCGCTTACATGAGGGGAAAACGCAGGAAATTGATTCTAAGTAATTCTTCCACTCGCGATGACCTGTATCTAGAAAAATTAAGCATTTTAAAGATGGATCTCGAAAATAGACTGGATGACTACGTCGAGGATCTGTCCGGAGGTCAAAGACAGGCGCTGAGCATCATCATGTCGATCATCGTCGATTCCAAAATACTGCTGTTCGACGAAATAACCGCTGCGTTGGATCCCAAAACGTCCGACAATATTATGCGAATTGCGCGCGAAGTCGTGGCAACAGAACAAAAGACTTGCCTCATGATCACCCACAATGTCAACCACATGGATCAACGGGGCTGCCGACGACTCGTCATCAAAAACGGGAAGTTGAACGAACGGTAAATGTACTTCTTCAAAAACCAAAAATATTTTTCTTTTTTTAACTTTTTCTTAATGTTTTAGCAATATCCTAAAGATAGATTGCTTTGACAAGGGAGATAAAAAATGAAAACAATTAGTTGTCTTTTATATTTAATTGTTGTGTTTTGCTTCGGGGGAATTGATATTATTAGTGCGTCAGAAAATGTAGCAACTGAAAAAGATGCTGCGCTCACTCAGCGAATCGAAAAATTTGCAAAGGAGGTTCTAGGTTTACGTGAAAAAGTAGGAGAGGTCTATCTGGTGATAGGTGAAAAAAACTGCAAAAGAAGCGAAGCTGAAATCGAAGCTAATCCGAAGCCTTATGGAGAAAAAGGATCGCGTAATGAAAGAAGGTTTGGGGCCGATAACTGGACATTCATGGATTACGATTGGAATGAAACGAACACAAAAAGAATAGGCATCAAAGGTGATATAGCTGATTTAGAAATGTTTAAACAACTATCAGCTAAATTGCCAGGTGCTTTTAGCATTATTTTGGATGATTGGGCTTTGTTACAAGGCAATTGCGCGAAAAGAAAAGAAACCGTTGATGAGATTCATAAGCTCCTGGGAGATGGAGGGATGCTTATTGCGAATAATCCGTTCGGATCAAAACAAGATGCAGATGAACTGTTTCGAAAATTCAAGGTATATCGATCATCCAATATATTGGAATGCTCACCATATGGTGGAGGACTTCCATCCGCGGGATCAATTTTTAGATACGGTAATGTGATAGAATTTCTTGTTTGGGGATTATACTGTAAGTTGGATGTTGATCTGCAGAATGAAATCTGGTGGGCTTATAATATCATTGTCAAAACAGGCGGCAATAATATTGTGCAGCTTAAACCGCCATATTTCGTTAATTTCAGGCGGACTCCGAAATATGAAGAGGAAATAGGGAGAAGGGCTATACAGTTGGACAAAATGATTGAGACAGAAATAATACCAGATCATTTTCGGTGGACAGTGAACAATATACTTGGGAGCGCAATGCAAATAAAGAAAGATATGTTGCTGTATATGATTGAGCATAAATCACCTGCACTCAGGGATGGTTTCTTCATACTCAAGAAAAAATAGCCATAAAAACGAGCACATTTGCTTGATACCACCGCTGCTTTTGCGGCAGTGGTATCTTTATGTATTGCGCGTGCTACGTTTTTTACTCGAAAAATAGACCTGTTGCAAAAGCCTCTTGGAGTCACTGATTATCAGGACCAAAAATAGGCCTACGCAACAGGTCTAATATGTAAGGATCTCATGGATCAACGGGGCTGCCGACGCCTTGTCATCAAAAATGGGAAGTTGAATGAGAGGTGAGTGCTATGGTTTGCGGGGGTTACCCTTGCTCCCCCCCCCTGAAATTATACTATAATATTCAAGTGGTTAATGTGGAAGCATGGAATGCGAAGTATAATATCTGAATATTTTGGTAATTTGAATAGCGTAACATTGAACAATTTTCATCAAGTTATAAGCGGCATGCTGCACTCAGGCAGCAGCAGTGTAGCGTCGATTGCAAGGGCGATGAGCCAACAAAATGGCCAACAATTCAAAACCAATGAAAAGCGTGTCAATCGCCTGCTGCAGGACGACGATTTTCAAATTAATGATAGTTTACATAGAAAATACATAAATCTTTTATTTGACTCGCTTCATGAAAGAGGATTGCTGAAAGTTGGCGATAACATATTGATAAAAGTAGATTTTACAACAGACACAGATGCGTTTTTGATACTGATGGCCAGCGTAGATTTTGGCGGAAGATCTGTGCCATTATATTTTTCGATGCGCTCCTATCCAAAAAGAAAAGGACAAAGCGATCAGAAAAAAATGGAAAAAGCATTTTTGAAACAACTAAGGCATCTTTTATCCAAGAAATACACATATACAATAGTAGCAGATCGCGGATTTGGAAACAATAGGTTTGCCGATTTGTGTCTGGAGAATGGCTTCGATTATGTACTAAGAAAATGTGACAATTTAAACATAGAGGTTAACGGCAACAAGTTGAATTTGAAAGATTTTTCTGGCAAAACTCGAACATTCAAAGCATATGTTCCGGCATGAAAAAAAGAAGCGATTTTCGAAGTTAAGACCAAAAACGACAGCGCGTGGTTTTTGTTTTCGTCACTATCTGACGATAAAAGCTTTTCAGAAATTTATGAAAAAAGATTCGGGATAGAAAAATGTTTCCAAGAGCAAAAAAGCTCCGGATTTGATATTGAGAAAACAAAAATTAGAAAATACGACAGATTCAAAAAGCTATATTTTTAAATGTGTTTAGCGCAATTGTTTGCTGTGCTGGTTGGAGAATATGTGCAAAACAACAATCATCCACTTAAAAAAAATTTCATATTCTTGCGGACGTGTTATCAGCATTTTCAAGCTCGGATGGTTCGCATGCAAGTTGTTTTTTAAACAAGCAATTCGACTAATTGTTAAAAAAAACCATAGATTATTATGATGGGGTGGAGCAAGAGGGGTTACCGTCTACGAACTTTCCTTCGTAGATGGTTCCATCGGCGAGTGTTGTTTTACAAGGAAAAGGCAACAAAAACCCATTGCATAGCTTGCCACCCCAGCAGTTTGTAGAAACCCTGAAATTTTCGAGTTTTGGGATTTCCCGATGCACGCAGGACCTCTTCCACCAGATGCCATTTTCCCACAAAAACGTTAAAAATCGCCAAAATCACAAAAATCTTCAACCATTAACGGAAATTTTATCATTTTCTGATATTATGGTACCTGGTGGAGAGAGACTTGCGGCGCATTTTTTCTATAGATCAACTCAAAAATCAGAGCATCGCAGAACTCCTGGGGTGTTAAGATTGCATAGTGCGAATAATGCTGCTGTGACTATAAATATTGGAAACCCACGAGTTCTTAATTGTATTTTAACGGTCTCCTGTTTATAATTGGTTCTCGTGTTTGCAATACTACGGAGAATAACACTATGAGTGATGCTAAAAAAGCTAAGGATCAAGAGTTTGTGAGCTGGAGGTCGATACTTTGGCCGATACACGATTTCGAATTGAAGAAATTCCTTCCGATGGCCGTCATGATGATGTGCATATTATTTAACTATAGCGTCCTGCGTGGAATGAAGGACTCGTTGGTGGTGACGTCGATGGGAGCAGAGACAATACCTACACTGAAATTGTGGTTTGTATTGCCATCGGCAGTGCTGTTCATGATAATCTATTCAAAATTATCGAACGCATTTTCAAAAGATCAAGTCTTCTATGCAATAGTCTCATTTTTTATTGCGTTTTTCGCATTGTTTGCGGCTGTTCTGTATCCGTGCCATCAATATTTGCATGCTGATTTTTCTGACGTATCCAGCAAATTCCTTCGGGGATTGCTCAAACCAATAGGTTGCTGGACGTTTTCTTCGTTCTATGTAATGGCTGAGCTTTGGGGAAGCGCAATGGTGAGCTTGATGTTCTGGCGTTTTGCCAACGACGTCACGTCACTGAAAGAATCAAAGCGCTTTTATTCGATGTTTGGATTCGTTGCCAACGGCGCTCTCATAGTTTCCGGTACTTTTCTGAAGGAAGTAAAGGGAAGCGGTGGATCCGGAGCAGATCAGTGGAACGCTCTTCCATGGCTCATTGCGACATTTGTGATATCATGCCTTATAATATTGTCGCTGTATTACTGGCTCAACAACAGCGTTCTGAAGGATCCGCGCTACTACAATCCTGATGAGATCAAAAAGCCAAAGAAAAAAGAAAAATTGTCTTTGGGGGAAAGCCTAAAGTACATTGCACAATCTAGATATCTGGGATTCATCGCCCTTCTTATAATATGCTATGGTGTGAGCATAAATCTCGTTGAAGTTATGTGGAAAGATCAGGCGAGATTGCTGTATCCGACAAAAGATGCATTTAACTCGTTCATGGGGGGACTTCAGATCTGGACGGGAATCGCCACTGTGCTGTTTATGTTGATTGGTACAAACATACTCCGCAGGTGCACCTGGTTCACCGCAGCCATGATGACACCAATCACGATTCTTGGAACTGGATTGATCTTTTTCGCATTCATCATATTTAGAAAGGAGCTTGATCCCGTAATTTCGTCGTTTGGTGGACTTACGGTTTTGGGAGTTGTAACCGCGGTCGGATTAATTCAAAATGTGCTGAGCAAAGGCGTAAAATATTCGCTTTTTGATCCAACAAAAGAACAGAGCTACATCCCTTTGGATGACGAGCTGAAATCCAAAGGTAAGGCTGCAGTTGATGTCATAGGCGGGCGAGCAGGTAAATCCGGCGGTGCGTTGATTCAGTATGTGCTTCTCAATATCATATTTGCCGGATCTGCACTTGTGGAATTGGCCCCAATTATAGCAGGTATATTCGTTCTAATACTCGCACTGTGGTTTTTTGCAGTCTCTGGACTGAACAAGAAGTTTCTTCATATCACTTCCGACAGTAAGTGAGTATTTCTGTGAGTGAATTAGAAAGCATAATCGTTTCCATTAGCCGCATGATTTGGGGAGTCCCATTGATTGCGGCTCTTTTGGGAATAGGAATCTACTTTTCCTTTAAATTGAAATTTTTGCAGGTTACGCATCTGAAATTAGCCCTAAAATACGTCATTGGCGGTGACAAGCAATCGGATGAGCATCACATTGGAGATATCTCGAATTTCGCATCGCTTTGTACAGCTTTGTCCGCCACAATAGGAACCGGAAACATTGTTGGGGTCGCGCTGGCAATTACCACCGGAGGCCCGGGAGCCCTGTTCTGGATTTGGATATCTTCGTTTTTCTGCATGATCCTCAAATATGCAGAAGGCGTTCTGGCCATAAAATATCGCACAGTTGGAAGCGATGGAAAAATGTCCGGCGGTCCCATGTATTACATCGAAAAGGGACTCGGAAATAAATTTTTTGCGCGATGGTTTGCGTGGGGTGGAGTCGCTGTTGCTTTGGTTGGAATCGGAACCATGACTCAAACAAACACCATAGCCTCCGCCGCCAATTCATTTGGCATTCCAAACATATTGACAGCTGCGCTAGTGGGAATTGCTGTCGCAGTAATCACCATCGGCGGAATTCATCGGATTGCGTATATTTCAGAAAAAATAGTTCCGCTAATGTGTGTATTTTACGTTGGCGCGGCAATCCTAGTATTGATTATGAAAGCAAATTTCATTCCTAACGCGATATCTCTAATATTTATCGGAGCATTTTCTCCGGAGGCTATTTTCGGTGGAAGCGTTGGTGTCACCTTCATGACTGCCATCCAGCTGGGAATATGCAGAGGCGTATTCTCTCACGAATCCGGACTGGGAAGTGCAGCAATCGCGTCTGCGGCAGCGAAAGTAGATTCTCCGACAAAGCAGGGACTCATTTCGATGGTCGGCGCTTTCTTTTCGATAATCGTATGCACCATGACCGGATTGGTACTGATCATCACCAGTAAAGAAACAGGCATCTTCACTTCTCAATGCACCATAGACGGAACTCTGCTAACATCTCACGCTTTTGGACTGGGATTGGGAGCTGCAGAGCTGGGAAAATATATCGTTAGCATCGGTATTTTATTTTTCGCCTTCACAACTATCATCGGCTGGAATTATTATGGAGAAAAATGCATCCAATATCTTTGGGGAACTAAAGCGATAGCTCCGTACAGGGTTTTGTTTCTTTTCTTTGTGCTTATTGGTCCGTTTTTCCAAATAGATATCATATTTACGGTAGCAGATATCGTAACCGGATTAATGACCATTCCAAATCTAATTGGCCTCATTGGATTGAGAAAAGTAATAGTGGATGAGACATTGTCATTGTGGTTGCAACGCAAGCGGAGAGTTTTCACATAAATATAGCACGCAAAGAAGCTCATTTATCAGCCTAAAAACTCGTTTTTAGCTTCATTAATTCGCTTTTTTGTAATAGACTGATTTATCAGCAAAAACGTGAAAAACGCAGCTCAATTTTGTCTTCTGTGATGAAGGTATCTGCATTTGTCTTGATATCAGCTGCGTCTATTTTTCTGAAATTTCAAAGTTTTCCGCCAACTTGCTCGACTATATTTGTCTGAAAACTCTCATATTTAGGAGCGCAAAGTCGATGCATATGAAAAATATGCACGGATTAACTCGTTTTACAGTAAAATCTTCCCGGAACGTTGCATCTTTCACATGATACAATTTATTTTCGATAAACCAATGCTCGCGAATACATTTCACGTATTTTTCCGGCTCGAGTTCTCCATTGGAAACGTAGTAACTCGTTGTTATAGAAGGTTTTTCGTCGACACCAACTTCTTCTCTAACTTTTGTGACTCTTATGATTTTTCTCAGAAAAGGCCATTCATCTTGCCACTTGTTTAACATTGGCAATGGTTCGAAAATCTCGTATGTCCGCTGCTCGACACGCCCGTGTTCCTTATCGAAATCATTCTCAATTACAGCTGCAGATTTGCATATTGAGCAACCGAACTCTATTTGCTTCAGCAGACTTGGTTGGTTATTTTTCACCTGTGTTATCAGAATTGCTTTTGCATCTTCAGCTGATTCAAAAGTTTTTTTTGGCAATGAAGAGCATCTGCAGAAACCACAACTCCCTTCAAATTGAACTTCTGCAGAAATTCCTGAAGCGCTGGAATTTCACTATCTTTTTCGCTTTCCAGTTGCAGATGGCCTAGAACTTTTTTGCTCACCGCTGAAAAAGCACTGAGAATCTTTGACTCACTTTTGTCTTGCGTTTTTGAGCCGCTTCCGCGCAAAACTTTACCGTCAAAGCAAATGTGCTCGATCTCCTTCTGATATTCTGATGTATCAGAAAAATATTTCATGAAAACTTGTTCCATATCGGAAAAATCAATGCGTGTAAGGATCTTCCATACGCATGATATCGTGGGAGATCTTCCCCATTTGAGCTCAAAAACACTCACTAAGTTATTAAAATTACACTCCATGAAGCGTTGTATATCGCTATATGTCTTCGCGTTGCTCGCTATCGCAAAAATTGAAAACAATATGATCTCCCACAACTGATATTCTTTCCCGTTAGGTTTGCGATCATCTTTTATCTCTTTTAACGCATCTATAATTTTCATCTCTACTCCAAATATTAAAACTTAATTAATATTCGGAGATTTTATCTCAAAAATCACCCCATATTTCTAGGAAAAAGCCCTGGCTGTATCTGAACCCGGACAAAAAATCTATTGAATTATTAACTTTTTTATGTTTCTATACGGATGTATCTTATAGTAATAGTAGATGCGCGTTGATTGGTGCGTATGTATCTTGACGTTTTACCACGAAATGGAGTAAAAAGATCCGTGTCGATACATACAGGTGGTTTCGGCATTTGTGGTCTTTGATTTTATGGCGGGTGTAGCTCAGTTGGTTAGAGCGCCAGATTGTGGCTCTGGAGGTCGTCGGTTCGATTCCGATCACTCGCCCCACGTAGTTCGTTTGGAGATGATTATGGGTCATTTTAGGTACGATGAGTTGGTTCAGAAAGCGCTCATTGCTGTCGTACGAGAGGTACTTGAAGATGTCTCGGCCAATGGATTGGCGGGGGACCACCACTTCTATGTGCGTTTCCGTACGGATCATCCAAAAGCAAAAGTTCCCAATTATCTGAAGGAGCGTCATCCGGAAGAGGTGATGATCATCATACAGCATCAGTTTTGGAACTTGAAAGTTTTTCGCGATTATTTTTCGGTGGATCTGAGCTTTGGTGGAATACAGGAAACGTTGATCATACCATTTTCTGCACTTACGGCATTTGTGGATCCTTCGGTCAAGTTCGCTCTGCAATTCACTCCATCATTTAATGGTTCAGATTTTCTAGAAGGTGGTCCTAAGAAGGCAAAAGCTGAAAAGCACGATTCGGATCCAGGAAATGGTGAGGGGAAAATCATAAGCTTTGAGAGTTTTCGCAAAAAATAAAACATGTCAATTTCATTAATTTTAGATACTCTTTTTATACAGGTAGTTCCTTTTTTCTTTGCAATCGTACTGCATGAGATATCTCATGGAGTTGCCGCCTATTGTCTTGGAGATGACACGGCCAAAAGAGAAGGACGCTTTAAGCTATACACGCATTTTGATCTCTGGGGATCGCTTATAATTCCAGTGCTTTTGATTTTGGGCCACAGTCCTTTTATAATAGGATACGCAAAGCCGGTTCCAGTAGATATCAGAAAATTCAAGGATCCAGTCGCGGATATGGCCATAGTCGCCATTGCAGGTCCCCTATGTAACCTGTTGCTTGCCGTAATATCCGCTTGGCTGCTGAAGCACAATTTTGACGTTATGCCTGGAGCATTTCAAAAGTTCAGTGGGTGCTTTATAATGACAAACCTGTCTTTGTTTTTTTTCAATCTCGTACCGATTCCTCCACTTGATGGCAGTAGAATCGTAGCGGCGATAATTCCTACCGCATGGCTAGAGAAGTACTATGCACTAGAATCGTTTGGATTTTTTATTCTGATTGCAGTTGAAATGACTTCTAGATATGTGTCCGGCATTATCGGATACGACGTAAGTCTTTTCCATCTTTTTATAGGAATTCCGGCAAATGGAATCCTGCAACGGCTGTTTTCAACGTGACGGTGCTTGCAACGCTGACATGTCAATTGTCGTTCCAAAGAAATGAAAAAGTTGAATAAACACCATAATCCTAGCTTAATTTGACGTGAAATCAATCGTGAGTGGCGCGAGATCATTCTTTATGGTGTCGTAAAAAGCGGGAGAAATAGCATTTAAGTCGATAATATCAACTTTAAACGGAAGACAACTTTCCTCGAATTCGTATTGTATCTTTAACAGCACAGAATCCGAAGCCTTTTTCCCACAGCAATCAATAGCCAGATCCAAATCAGAAAACTTCTTAGCAGACTGCTTTACACGGGAACCGAAAGCATACACTGCGCAATCTACATCTTTCAAACAGCTCTGTAGTATTTGCATGATTAGTTGCAGATGCTCTTTTGGGATGTCTATTGTGTCCATTAACATAAATCTTTTGCTTTTTTCTTCAGTTCAGATAAAAAATAAACCGCTTCATCATAAAAATCTGGCACGATTGAAATTATCGCGTCAGCTTTATCTCCATCGTAGGTATGGGATGTAATGTTTCTTCTCCCCCTATAATCAAGCCATTTTGTTAAATCGCCCTTTAGCAGTCCTTTTTCATTGGCCGATCTTATCAAGGTTTGGAATGTCATGCCATCGATATTTTCCGAACTATGCTCCGAAACTTCCAAATATCTTTTGAGCATTTTAATGCACAGCTCATACGTGTACTCAAAACGCTGAATCACTGAATCTTTTATGAAAGACCTGTTGTCGATGGTAACCTCATTGAGTGCCTCTTCAAGACTTTTTATTGCTTTTTCAAATGATGTTAAATCCAGAGTCTGCATATTTTATTTCCTATTCTTCATTAGACCTGTTGCGTAGGCCTATTTTTGGTCCTGATAATCAGTGACTCCAAGAGGCTTTTGCAACAGGTCTATTACTTCACTATGATCACGCCACAACGGACTTCAGTGTACAAAATAAGACAATATTGCTGCAAGGCTATATACATCTCCAACATGATGTATTGGAAGTTCTGAAAGTTATCAGTAATACACCTCTCATCTATTCGACAACATTTCCGCAAATTTCATCAAAAATGTGGGTTGGATGCCTGTGTTGCAGGATCTGGCGCTTCATCAGATTGGAGTGGTATTGCCGGGGTTGCATCATTTTTCATTACTGCCAATAGTAAACTTGGTTTGCATCGATTGAATCCATATCCTATTTTGAACGGTATACTCACTATGCTGTTTGCTCTATAGAAAGCCGCCATTGAAGGTTGCTTATAATCCTTGAACACCCGCACAGCCGGCGCTTCGTAGTTACCAAAAACGTATTTTTGCCATTTTTCACCAAGATCATTAAATGGAACGCCAGTATCGTCCTGCAGAATGACCTTCGAATTATCTAGCAGAAATTTTTTGAATTTAGAAAGCGTCCGACTATGTAGAGCGTAAGAAGCGCTTTTTAGATATGTTATAAATGTTCTTTTCTTTGCAAAACTCATAAAGCTAGCCAGTCGTGAATTAGAATCTGCCAGATTTATTCTCACATAATACACAAATCGTGGAGCACTCTCTTCGTCTTTTTGGCAAGTAATTCTAACGCAATCCACCATACCAGAAGATCGAGCTACTTCCTGTCCATTTGAATTGATGGACAGCTCCTCCACATTGCTGATGGAAAAGCCAAGTCGAGCCAACTGCGGAAGAATCAGATACAATGTCCCATTTAGAAAGTTGGTAGATAAATCCTTGGACATTTCCGACGTTATAAAAAAGCCCCTCTGTAGATAACTAGAAAACGCTTTTTCTAGGGATTTTAAAGTTTCCGCTTTTCGGATATTTTTGCTTACTTCGCCAAATTTGCCAATGGGTTCTAGTCCAACCAAGATATAGGTGTGCGCATCCGGAAAAAATTTAAATGGACACGAGACATCTGGACCACCAAACGGATAAAATACGGTTCGATGGTCTCCTATATGCGGAATTATGTGCTTTTTAGACCAATCTTCAATAGCGCCAAGACTATTTTCATTTAAATTCTTCCATTTCGTTTCGATGAATTGTCCGTATTCACTGCTATTTTCTGTATCCATCCCCGCTAATTTTCTTGCAACAGAGTCGTATATAGCCATTGGATTGCCGGAAACCGTAGAATCTTCCGCCAGAGTTGGGGTAGCGCCAACTGTCTCGCTAATGGCTTTGCTAATGGCTTCGCCAACGGCTTCGTTATCTGTTTCATCGTGTGCCGATTGCGCTTGCAAAGTTGAAGCTGTAAGAGGGGATGGCGTCACGCTGGCTGGAGCAACAACCGTCACTCTGGCCGGAACTATCTTCGATGCTTCAACCTTCTTATTAATGGCCGGAGGTACATCAGCAACTGGGCTCGGATCCACATTAGTCGGCTTGCTTTTCTCCTCATAAACATAAGTAATTGTCTCGACGCTCTTATTGCTTTTTTCTACAATACTGCCATCTTTTGTGCATCCACAGAACGTGAAGCAGACAAAAGCAAATAATATTCTTTTCATTCGGTTACCATACGAAAGCTAGTTGAAGTTTCTCAAACATAAACCCTTGAGAATATAACGGGAAGAGTATATATCTTTTATAGAAGGTATAACAAGTCTTTCGAAAATAAATGGAGTAATAGGAATGTTTTCAGCTTTGCGTGGATTGCTCTCGTCTGATATTGGGATAGATCTTGGAACGGCTAATACTCTGGTGTATGTGAGAGGGAAGGGTATTTTGCTAAACGAGCCGTCGGTGGTGGCTCTAGTAGAATCTGGCGGCAAAAAGCATGTGCTTGCTGTTGGAGAAGAAGCCAAAATGATGGTTGGACGAACTCCGGGCAATATAACGGCCATAAGGCCCATGAAAGACGGAGTCATTGCCGATTTCGACGTCGCCGAAGAAATGATCAAACACTTCATAAGAAAAGTTCATAACAGAAGGAGTTTCGTAAGTCCGCAGATCGTGATATGCATACCAAGAGGAGCAACTGCTGTCGAAAGAAGGGCAATACAGGAATCCGCAGAAGGAGCTGGCGCCCGCAGGGTCTTTCTGATCGAAGAGCCCATGGCGGCAGCTATAGGAGCTGGATTGCCTGTTACTGAGCCTACTGGATCCATGGTGGTTGACATCGGAGGTGGAACGACCGAAGTCGCAATACTATCGCTTGGGGGAATAGTCTACGGAAATTCTGTTAGAGTCGGCGGCGATAAAATGGACGAAGCCATCGTGAATTATATAAGGAAACATCATAATCTGCTCATAGGAGACACAACGGCGGAAAAGGTAAAGAAAGAAATAGGGACGGCAATTCATCCGGAAAGTAGTAGTGGACGAATGATGTCCATAAGAGGACGAGACCTCGTAAACGGTGTTCCGAAGGAAATATCTATATCGGAAAGTAATATAGCAGATAGTCTTATGGAAACCGTGTCTGCCATTGTGGAAGCAGTAAAATTCGCACTTGAGAATACGCCTCCGGAATTATCAGCTGACATCGTCGATAAGGGAATTGTAATGACTGGAGGAGGAGCAATGCTACATCGATTAGATGAGCTCATAAGAGTGAAAACAGGACTGCCGGTTTCCATTGCCGAAGATCCACTCTCCTGCGTTGTGCTAGGCACCGGAAAGACCCTAGAAGAGCTTGAAACTTTAAAAATGGTATTGTCGAAGTCGTCTTGACGATGTCTACGACCATGGCGTTTTCTGCTTTGCTGCAGGTTGCATTGTGTGTGAAGGTGCGCGCCGACGTAGAGGACCATATTTTGTGTATTGTATTTTCATGGATATGAGATGGAGTCGGTTAGTTACGCAAAATGGATATTATCCGGTGAACATACTGCAGTTAGAGGAGGAAAGGCAATAGCTTTCCCATTGTGTCGTTATAAGTGCACTGTAATCTATGAAGATAGTAATAAGTTAGAGGTAGATGACGATCTTCATAGGAATACGTTTATTACTCTACTAAAGAGAGCCGCTTTTTTAACCAACAGAGACTTTGAAGAAATTCGCGGGAAATTTATCGTAAAAAACGATATTCCCATAAAATCCGGATTGGGCAGTTCTGCCGCCATATGTCGAAACATAGCAAATATTTTCAAATATTTGGGATTTTGCGATGATGTTTCATTGCTTGCACGTCAACTGGAAGATGTGCTTCACGGAAAAAGCAGCGGTTTGGATATCGCAGTAGCTATGCTCAACAAACCCGTCATATTTCAGTATAACAAAGTAGTTGATATCATAGAAAATCCATTTTTATCACATTTAATGCTTACGTATTCCGGAAAAAAAGCCACAACATCGAAGTGTATGGATGTTGTATGGAATGTTTTCCATAAAAATAGCCCCCTAGCCATTGAGTTGGATTCAATCATGAATCAGGCTTCTGATCTTTGCGAGCAAGGGATAAAATGCGCAGATCTTGACAAATTAAGAAGGGGGATTATTTTGGGGAATGATGTTTTCAATCGATGGGGATTGTGTGACGAAAATGTGTCCAATCACATTAGTACATTGATGCGTGATGGAGCCCTTGCTGCAAAACCAATAGGATCAGGACTTGGAGGATATGTCGTAAGCCTGTGGGAACAAAAACCGCAAGAACATGAGAATATTTGTTTGACTTTGGAATAGCCTTATGTATAGGATCACGACTTAGATATGTGTGATTGAGGAATGATAAATGACTAAAGATGAATGGGGAATAAAAAGAATATGTCAGGGATGTGGCGTTCGTTTCTATGATTTTAACAAATCTCCTATAATTTGTCCCGCCTGTGGAGCGCAATTTGATCCGGAGCATCTCTATAAAAGAAAGACAAAGAACTCACAGGAAAAAAGTGATGATGCCGAAAGCATTGCGGTCGATATACCAGATGACGACGTTTTGGCTGCCGAAACAGATGATATCGATGATTTGGGTGATGGAGATATCGCACTTGATGATTCTAAAGATAGTTAATATGCGTTTGCTTTTATGTTGAAATATAGGTCTTTTTTCATTATTTGCTTTTTGTTGTGTGCGTCACCTGTTTTTCCGGAGGAAACGCCATCTAATGACGATGCCTGCAACAATGATTCCATCTGGGACTCGTATCCCATAGAGATATATGATGTCAATATACAAATACTTGATAAAATCAGTGGGAAAACATTTCGAAGAAACATAAAAACAAATGAATCTATTAAATTCGGCAATATATCTCTCAAATTGAAAAGATGCTTTAAAAACAGTCCTGAAGACAATAAAGAAATCTACGCGTATATTGAAGTTTACGAAAATAAAAGACAGATTTTTTCTAACTGGAAATTCGCCTCGCATCAGTCTGTTAATCTTATGGAACATCCGGTATATGATATAAAAATAGAATTTTAGTGCATAGATGAAATTAGACGAGAGACTGCCGCATAATCCTCCAGTATTTTTAGCTCCAATGGCAGGAATTACAGATGCTCCATTTCGGCGTCTGGTCTGTTCTTTTGGAGCATCTGCCGTGGTGTCTGAAATGATTTCCTGCGAAGCACTCGTTCGAAATAACCAAAAAACCCACCAACGTGCCGTTGGATCCGTTTACTTTGATGTTAACTCAGCTTCAACATTGCAAGGACATCTCGCATACAATGAAACCAGAGGCGAAGCCATTAGCGCCAGTGCGGCACGCACCGTCACCTTGGTGCAGATTATGGGAGCTGATCCCAAAACAATGGCAGAATCGGCCAAAATAAACGAATCGTTAGGATGTGATGTGATAGACATTAACATGGGATGTCCAGCAAGGAAGATTGTGTCGAACGAATCTGGATCTGCTCTTATGAAAAACGAGGATTTAGCCGTGAGAATTGCCGAAGCTGTCGTAAATGCCGTGAAAATTCCGGTCACGCTCAAAATGAGGCTCGGATGGGACGCTGAGCATATCAATTGCTTTAGCTTAGCAAAAAAGTTCGAGGACGTTGGGATAAAAATGCTGGCAATTCATTGTAGAACAAGAAATCAAATGTACAGTGGAACAGCGAACTGGTCAGCAATTGCGCAATTGAAGGAAATCATCAAAATACCGTATCTATGCAACGGCGATATAAAAACTCCCGAAAGTGCAATGGAGGCCATGAAATTGTCCGGAGCAAGTGGAGTCATGATCGGCCGAGCTGCGTTAGGGAGGCCATGGCTACTTCGCCAAATCATGGATTTTATTCATCAAAAGAAGATAACTCCAGCTCCATCACTTGAGGAGCAATTGAGAATTGTAATGAGACATTTTTTCGATACACTAGATTTTTATGGAGAACTTCACGGTATACGAATGTTCAGAAAGCACTTTTGCTGGTATAGTAGTGGCCTATGTGGTGCATCTAGATTTAGAGAAACAATCAATAGAAGCGACGATATCTCGTTTATAGAAGATTACGTAAAAGAATTCTACGAGAGCAATTTTGGGGGGAACCGTTTGGGGGGGGGTGTGACGCATGTTGACTGAAAAAAATCCTGAATTACTGGAGGATGGCTTGTCGCATATCATCCGGAAGAATCTCGAAAAATATTTCGATTCCCATAATGAAGGTGCGGTTCCGTCGGGCCTATATAATCTCGTCATAAACGAAGTTGAACGCGTAATGTTCGAAGTTACACTGAAGCGTGTCAATGGCAATCAGCTGCAAGCATCGAAAATACTGGGAATCAATCGCAATACGCTTCGCAAAAAAATGCAGCAAATGAATTTGGGAGACAATAAATAGGCAGGACGATAAAAAATATTATGCTTTTTTTCAAGAAGACCGGAGTGCGAAACTTCCTGACGTACCTGTTTTTCGCGCTGTCGATGATTTCTTGCATTTTTACGTATGCGTTATTATCAAAGTCAGAGATATACAGTAAGAGCTCCCAGGAAGTAATATCCATTTTGTACTGTGATGTTGCTTTCATATTGATTTTACTCCTACTAAGTAGCCATAAAATATACGAACTTTGGTCAGGGCGTCGCACCAAAGGCTCAAGATTATCCTTCAGATTTATGGTCGTCTTTTCGCTGTTGTCCGTGATTCCTTCCGTATGCATGAGTCTTTTTTCTGCGTTTTTCTTTCACAGTGGCATTGAATCCTGGTTCAACGAGCGAAATAGAACTGTTTTGCGGGAATCCTTAAATGTGGCCGAGTCATATCTCGGTGAACACAAGAGAAATACGCTAAACGATTGCATTACCATTTCCAAAATAATAGATTATCACGTGGAAAGCATGTTTTACCTTAGGGAAATCGAATCAGATCAATTTTCACAAAATATCGGATTCCAATTAGAGGATCTTTGCGTTCTAAAGGGAATCAATTCAGCGATCCTACTGGATTCGTCGCTGGAAATAATTGCCCATTCCAAATACAGTGTGGCATTGCATTTTATAAATATCGGAAACGGAGAGCTCATCAGAAATGTCAATGAAAAAAACTCAATGATTCTCGACATAGAAGGTAACGACGATAAGAACATAATTGCGATTTCATCCTTCAAAACTCGCAACGGCGATCCAATGTACCTGATAATAGAGAAGAACGTAAATTCGAACATTGTGTCCAACGCGCAAAACGCAAGAAACGCCTACAACGAATACTACAAACTACTGGAAAATCGCGGTTCACTTGAGATTGCGTTTATATTCATGTTTCTGATAGTTGGCGTGTTACTCCTGATTGTGTCCATAGTCGTGGCTATACGATATTCCTGGAGGATTGTGAGACCCATAAGCAATCTGATCGATGTTTCGGAAAGCATCATTGGTGGAGATGCAACCGCCCGTGCAAAAGAAGGAAGCTCCTATGAGGAAATCTCGCTTCTGATAAAAACATTCAATGAAATGGTCAAGCAAGTTCATGAGAAAAAAGAGGACTTGGTAAAAATAAACACCCAATTGGATGAAAGAATAAAATTCACAAGCAGCGTATTGGCCGGAGTTTCGTCCGGAGTAATCGGCATAGATAATAATGCGATTTACATATGGAACAACGCTGCCGAAAAGCTACTCAATAAGAAAATTGTTTTTGGAGAGCATATAAGCAATCTCATTCCGGAAATCGAAGATCTAATCTTAGAGGCTTGTAACAAGCAATTTGTGGAGCGCGAAATACAATACAAGAAGGATAACGAATATTTGTTGTTTTCGATAAAAATAGAAAACATCGAGTTTTCAAACAATTACTGCAACAGATTCGTGATAACATTCGATGACATGACGAACGTGGTTATGGCTCAGAGAAAAGTCGCCTGGACGGAAGTGGCGCGTCGCGTTGCACATGAAATAAAAAATCCTCTGACTCCAATTCAGCTTTCGGCGGAACGTCTGAGGCGCAAATATATCTCGCAAATATCCACCGACTCGCACATATTTTCCGAGCTGGTGAACACCATAATCCGACAGGTGGGCGACATAAAAAGGCTCATCGATGACTTTAATTTCTTTGCTCGATTGCCAGAGCCGATACTTCGGGTATGTAATGTCTACGAGATCGGCAAGCAGGCTGTCTTTCTCATGGAAAACGCTACGAACGGCATTGAGCTCACATTCATTCATGCAAAAGAAAAATACGAAACAAAAGCAGATGAAAGACTTTTGCATCAATCTATCGTAAATTTAATTCAAAATTCCATAAATGCCTTGAACACGATAAATAAAGAGAGTAAAAAAATCTTTGTTACTATCGATGAGACTGTGGGATATGTTACGGTATCTGTGGAAGATAACGGTCCTGGGTTGCCAAAAGAGAGGATGGAGTCACTGGCTACTCCGTATTTCACCCTAACGCCCAAGGGAACTGGATTGGGATTGACGATCGTGAAGAAGATAGTACAAGATCATGGAGGAGAGTTGTTATTTGAAGAAAGTAAGTACGGTGGCGCAAAAGTTACTATGTCGGTTCCCTATAAGTAGTTATTGGAAAGCAGTATATGGCCAATGAAAACAGTAACGTATTGATCGTAGATGATGATCCCGAAGTCAGAAAATTGGTTGCGGATGTTCTGGCGGACGAAGGATATGCCGCTCGCGTTGCTTCCAATGAACATGAGGCGTTTGCCCATTTCAAAAAGTGCATGCCAGACGTGGTGTTCCTGGATTTATGGATAGGAGAAGAAGAGTCTGCCGGCATCAAAATTCTGGAAAAGATCAAAAGACTAAACGACGAAGTACCTGTGGTAATTATATCTGGACACGGAACAATAGATGTAGCCGTGCAGGCGATACAAAACGGGGCTTTTGATTTTATAGAAAAGCCATTTGTGATCGATAGACTTCTGATAACATGCCAAAGAGCCGTGGAAACATGTAGGCTAAAAAGAGAAAATATGTATCTGAAAAATAGCAGACTCGATTCTGAAATTTTCAGTGTGGGAACTTCTCAATTTGCGACGTCCATCAAATCTATTGTGGAAAAAATAGCGACATCCAACAGTCGAGTATTCATAGACAGTCCAGTTGGCACTGAAGCGGACGTCATTGCCTATAATATTCATAGAAAATCCAGCAGAAGCGAGCATCCATTTGTTTATGTGAACTGCATTTCGGAAAATTCCGAAGTTTTTGAGAATGAATTTTTTGGGACAGACAAAACCTATGGAAAACTGGAAAAATCAGGCGACGGAACATTATTTCTCGAAGAAATTGATAAGTTACCAAAAGATCTGCAACGTAGATTTCTATCATTTCTGAAGGATGGAAAGTATACCTGCGGCAATAGGACCGTATACTTGGATACACGAGTGATCTGCAGTTCGAATAGCGAAAATATGCAGAAAGTCATTGATAATGGCAGCTTCAGCAGCGAGTTATTCTATCGCCTAAAGATTTCCGAGGTGATAATTCCTCCACTAAAAAACAGAAGAGAAGATATCATTCCGATAATCAACTATTATCTATCGAAATCTGAGCGTTTCTTCGGATTACCCCAGAAAAGATTTACGGAAAACGCTTTTGCGGTCCTGCAATCGTACGATTGGCCAGGAAATGTCCATCAGGTAAAGAATATTGTAGAGAGCAGTCTGATAAACGCCAGCGACTCTGCAGGCGTCTACCTGGATGAGAATGTTTTGCCTCCGGAACTCACTTCCAGCACCAAGGAGAAATTCGATTCTCTTAATGCGGCGAAATTCATAACATTACCTCTGAAAGAGGCAAAGGAGCATTTTGAAACGGATTATTTGCGAGCGCAGGTCGAGCGTTTTTCTGGCAATATATCGCAGACGGCCACTTTCATAGGAATGGAACGCTCTGCACTTCACAGAAAAATGAAAGCACTAAATCTTCAGTGTAAAAAGAAAATAAAACCAAAGTAGATATAATGAAGATATTAATCTTGGGAGCAGGAGAAGTTGGACGTGGAATTGCAAATCATCTGTTTAGTCAGGATGAAGACGTAACCATAATCGAAAAGTCTCCGGAAGTCGCTGCAAGGATAAGAGAATCTTCAGGCGTTAATGTTGTCGTTGGCGATGCCATAAATATCGACGTTCTAAAGGAAGCCAATGCCGAAAACGCCAGCTACGTAATAGCAACAATGACTACGGACGAGCAAAATATCCTAGCCTGTAAACTTGTGGGATCATTGTTTGAGGCTAAGACCAAAATTGCCCGCATTAAATCCGATACGTTTTTGCACGGAGACATTTTCGAGCTATTTCTGAAAGAAAATTTCGATGTGGATATCATCATTCAGCCGGAATCAGACATAGCAAACGCTGTCTGTGATATAGCTGGTGTGAACGGAGCATTTGACGTTGTGGATCTGGAAAGTTTGGTGATTGTCGGCTTGCAATGTCGGACCGGCGCGGAAGTTCTCAATACACCATTTCGGCATTTCCGGGGAATAGTAAATCTTGATGCATCTGTTCTGACCATCACCCGAAACGGCAAGACATTTTTCCCAAAAATAGACGACATGCTGATGGATGGGGATGAAATTTATGTGGCCACGACCAAAGCGCACATGCACGAGGTTTTGAGGTTGTTTGGCTATGACCAGAAAAACAAAGAGCGCATACTGGTAGTTGGCGGCAATAAAATCAGCATATCCGTGATAAAAACAATGCTAGCGAAAAATCCGGATCTTGATGTCACTCTGCTGGAAGAATCTATGGAACGCGCCGAGGAAATTGCGCAAAATTTTCCAGACATAACAACGAGTTACGGCAATTATCAGAACTACGATTTTCTTCGGGAAATCGGTACGGAAATAGACATGGCGATCGTCCTGACTGGCAAGGAAAAGACCAACATTCTATCATCATTGTTTTTGAAGGAAATCGGAGTCAAAAGAGTCCTGACATTGGCCAAAAATCACAGATACGATGTACTACTGCCGATCCGTGCCGGATGCTCCGTCATTAATCCAAATGTGATCACAATCGAAACTGTGCTGCACATGACCGTAAGAGGCGGAAATATCAAATCCGCAACAACTTTGAAGGACTGCAGTGCCACATTTTTTGTTGTGGAAGCAGTTGTAACAGAATCCAGTTCACTAGTCGGCAATGAAGTTTTATCCATTGAATTGGAGGATAAAATAGCTCCTATTTTTCTCGTGAGAAACGAAACCATAATACTCGCAGAAAAAAATCCCATCGTCGCAGCCGGAGACACAATAATCATTGTTGCCGAAGGAAGCCATATGAAAAAGTGCGTGCCGCATCGACTATAAACACTTGCAGTATCTGCATTTTCTATCCATCAATTGCGAAAATAAAGATCAGGAACGTGGATCGGATAGAAAACACGTATTGCCTGTTGAACGTGCCAGAAAAAAACACATGTTCAGATTGACAACTTATTCAAGATCATATAGAGTAAAACGCATTTGTCTTGATTTGCTTATCAAGCAATTATTTATATGTTATTGAATACGACATAAAGGATTTGTCCGTGTTTTTATTTTTTAGGAGAAGATTATGAAAAAAGTTCTATTTACGTCAGTTGCCTCTCTTTGTGTGATAAGTGTTGTTCAAGAAGCTGGAGCTTCTGAGAATTCTTTCGCCACGCCTAATGGAGGAACCGGGTCTGCTCAGACCTCGCTTGCTGCTGGAACGCGGGATCGCTCGCCGGATGAGCCTGGGCCTACTGGACGCTCCTCTACTGCGAGTGGACCCCCTCCTGGCGATTGGGGTTCTTTATCCTCGACTTGTTGTACGCAAATTCTCTATCCTCATGGTGAAGCCGTGTTCGCGCCGCCCTTGTCTCAAAGTTGCGACGCGCCGCCTCCTCCACTCTCTTCTGCTCATGCGTGGCACGCGTATCTGACCGCTGCTAGCGTCGCTGCGAGTCCTACACGGCAAGAACAACAAGGTGCTAAGAAATTGTTACTGAATAACGTGGACAGATGATGTCGTGGATGAAACTACGGCACTCCATCTGTACGCAAGCGGTGTGTCCAGTTTATTTGGTAACAATTCCTTAGTGGAAGGACAAGGCGTATATACCTTTGCAGATGGACGTGTATACGAGGGGCAATGGAAAGCAGAAGAAGTAGGAACTCTAAAAGACAAGAACGGAACAGTGCTCTGTGGCCTCCTGCGAAAATAAAATGAACTTTCAACGAGGTGTGTTGCATGGAATTACAGCATTTCCGCAAGACAAAAGTTCAAGTTATTTTCACACAGATGCTATAGTGGGCAATGGAAAGATGGTAATCCGGCTGAATAGTAAATCGCCCATTCAGAAATGAAGTGCATCATTTTGCGAACCAGAGACCGTAAATAATTTTGTGTAAAGAGCCGGAACTTGTTAGAACTGTATATTAGCAAGTAAGGAATTATTATCAAATAACATGGACAAGTGACATCACATGAGTTATATTTGTATCTATGAAAGATATAGATATATTAGCGTTAACGACACGAATAGAAGGGATGTTACCCACACTTAATGAGTACCAACGCAGGAGGTATCTCTCAATAGAAGCGAAGGCGATAGGTTACGGCGGCGTAAGTCTTGTCAGTCGGGTGTCAGGAGTATCCAGGCAGACATTATAGTGGACTCGTTTTTGGATCGCGTCAAAGCTGGACATGCTTCTAATGAGCGCGCAACCACCATTGAAGCGATTCTTTACTGGCTCCACTATAGCAGACGCCTATGGTACAAGTACTATACAAAAGATTTTTCCAGAAGATTCTTATAACCGCGCATGAAATCTTCAGCCTTCATTTTGTTTTTCCCTTCCGGCTGAACTTCCAGAAGCCGAACGCAGCCGATTCCACAAGAAACAATCATCTTTTCATGTATGGTGCCAGGAGTTTCTGAGAAATCCTTGGAAGAGAGTTCTGCATCGAGAATCTTGATGCGCATACCGTTGATTTCGCTCCAAGCAGACGGAATTGGAGAAAACGCCTTGATTTGTCGCAGAATATTTTCCGCCGAATCGCCCCAATTAATTCGACACGACTCCTTCGCGATTTTTGCTGCATATGTGGCTCCGGATTCCGGCTGTTTGTACGCATTTGCCAGGTTTTCTTCGAGATTATCGAGTGTTTCCAGAATCATTTCCGCTCCAAGAGAGTTTTCAGACAAATATAGTCGAGCAAGCTGGCGGAAAACTTTTGGAATTTCAACAAAATAGGCTCGGTTGACTTCAAGAAAAACGTAAGCATTCTTACTGCAGAAGACAAAATTGAGGCGCGTTTTTCACGTTTTTGCTGATAAATCAGTCTATTACAAAAATGCGAATTAATGAAGCTAAAAACTCGTCTTTAGGCTGATAAATGAGCTTCTTTGGGCTGCTATATTTATGTGAAAACTCTCTGGTTTTGGAGGCTGCGTATACACCGCCACAACATTGCCCCCTTCCCGATGCATGGCCTCCAGAGCCTTTAGCGAAAAGCCCGATGTTCCCATAAAAACAATCTTCATGCAGTATAACCCATATCAAACGATATCATCATACTAGCATTTTTTAAGAAGATCATTAATAAAACCAACAAATTCAGGAGCACAAAAAATTAGCATTGCTCCCGACAAAAGCGATGCTCCAACACGCAAGACAAAATATCCGCATAACAGATTCTATTAGACCTGTTGCGTAGGCCATTTTGTGGGCCTGATAATCAGGAGCTCCAAGAGGCTTTTGCAACAGGTCTATTGTATGGTCACGAATCTGGTGTCTCGAGCGCTCTAAGCCTTTGCAACGGTTCCTTTTGAACATCTGGTGACAAATCTTTAAAACGTTTTACACCGATACTACTTTTTAGATATGTTTTATACTTTGCATTGTGCGCCAGCTCACGAATCGTAAAGCATCCGTGAAACGCAATCACTGTGACAAAGTTAATGTTTATTTTTTCAGATTTTATCATTGTAGACGTCCATCGTTCTCGAAGTTCCTCTGTGTAAATATTGTCACTTTTCCAACGGTCGCTCCACATTGTTTCAACTGCACATTGGGACGCTGCTCTCGCGGCAATTAAAGATCCCGCCAAACCACATGCGGCACGTCGCTCTTCTTCAGCATCATATTCACTCAAAAAAACTGTCTCATCTAAAATAGAATCGACAATCGACTCCGAAAGTTTGCCAAGGATAAACAGACCTGTAATCATTGGTGTAGCGATGTTGCATAGCGTCGTAGAATATAGGTGTTCCCACTTTTTATAATCCGTACGACTTTGTTCAAGCACTAGCACAACATCGCCTATACCTTCGACACGTACTCTGCGCCAATGTAGCACTCTTCTACAAGCTTCTTTTTCATCGTCGTAGAAAGATTGGCATCTTTCGTCAGCGATAGTGAGACGTTTTATTCTTTTCGTGCAATCTTTTCTATACCTTTCACAAAGACCCAGCATACCTTTCGCAAAAAACTGGCCATCACTGATGAGAGAGCTTTCACGACTTTTCGCGAAATAACGATGGTTTTTCCAAGATAAATGCTCGGCACTCATTCCCATTATGTTTCTTAGTTTGACATTGCCGGCAGATCCATTCCGAACACTAATCAAATGACACCCCCTGAGAATTATGTCTCGATTCATCCCGCTGAGTCCATTTACAACATTATAATCTCCCATCGCTTTCAATGACGGTGACAACACAACTCCGCACATAACAAGAGCGGCAACAATTTTAATTTTACTCACGTTTTTTCTCCGTATAACCATTAGTCCACTAAAGCTCCTAACACACCTGTGCCAAGACAACAAACTAAACATGAACTCCGTCCGGAGCGTACAACAAAAAAAGGCAAAATGCAATACGCCATTTCGTCTTTTTTGCGATTGTTAACTCACGCAACTATGAAAAATACGTCGTGCAAAATTACGCACGCAGCAGTTGGAAAAGTAGTGTTGCTCCCAGTCGGAAGTGCTGGCGTTTCCCGTCCGAGGCAATGAGATAATTTTAGGCACACTTATAAACAAAGGGCACCACTGGTGCCCTAAGGAGAGATTTGCGACAAAGATCTCACGCGCAAAAGCGAAGCACGCTTAGTGCGGGCCCCTTTCAAGAGCAATCCGCGCAATGGCTTCATCTTTCTTCCACTTAGGTAAATCTTTGAACTTTCTTGCGCCGATACTGTCTAGAAACGGCTCATTCGCATCATCTGGATTCATATCACGAATCGTTTCGTAACCATCCGGCCAACATGGCCAGACATGATTGACATCAAGACCACCACGTTCGCGCATTAGACGCGTTAATTCCCAACGCGTTTCGTTTGTGAAAATCTGGTCTGTAGCAAAGTACGGGTCCCAAAAATAATGCAATGCGTCATAATCCGCCACTCTCCTTTCAATTAGAAATCTGACCACATCTAGACCTGCACGTCTCTCCGCTACGGGGCGCATTCTATCAACCAAAGCGCCAGCGGCTGCCTGCAAAATTTCACAGGCACAGTCGTTGCCAAGTTTGTCAAGTATGAACAAATCTTTAATAAGAGGCACAGCAATGTCAGACACTGCGGCAGAAAATACATTATTAAGCGCATGCTGGTTACAAAAACACATCCGGCCGATTTCGTCAAAGCGGGCGGCCAGCACAGCATTCCAATGGTTGGCGTACTCAGGTCCGGCAGCGCCGCCAGCATATGGGGCCACCACAGGAGCTGGCTGCGCCGATAGCATACGGGCCGCCAAAATCGGACGGCACCTGTGAACATTTGCAGCCATCCGTTTGCGGCCTATCAAGAAAGCGCCATGGGTTATATGCTGAAAATGCTCATTGCACATTCCGATCAGGTTTCTGATGTTGTCATTCTCTTTAGAGCCGTGGCAATCACGCCCAATCAAATCACATAGCTTGAGAACTGTATATTTCGGAATAGGGTTCCCATCTTCCATAGCTTCCAACGACGGCGACAACACAACTCCGCACAAAACAAGAGCGGCAACAATTTTAATTTTACTCACGTTTTTTCTCCGTATAACCATTAGTCCACCAAGGCTCCAGACACACCTGTGCCAAGACAACAAACCATAACGCGGACTTCGCCTATGTATACAACAAGAGGAAGCGTAATGCAATACGCCATTTCGTCTTTCTTGTTGTCGTTAACTCACTCAACTATGAAAAATGCACACGGATTTCTGCGTTGGTAAGTGCCGCACTGGCATTACTTTAAAAATGCCTGTGATGTAATCACTCATACAGAGGCCATGAAAGAGACCGCTGATTTGTTTCTTCACACTTTTTTGCATTTTCCACAAGACCATTGCGTCCACCTTCAATGTAGAGCAGAGCCGCTTAAAAAGCGCATCAACCTTTTCCGTAATGCTATGAAATTGCCATAAAACATTCTAATCGCGATTTTACTATAGTATGGCTTGTTCCATAAATATTTAGATTATGATTAACTAAAGGCATAGCAGTTAACAGAAAATTTACAATCTTGGTGCATTATAGCATATGATATAGTAAATTCTTGGCAGGATATACTGTGATGGTAGAAGTCGCCAAAAGGCTTTCATTTGAGGGTTCGACATTTTACAACTGTTTGAAGTTGTGTTTGTTGGGCGTTTTGTGATACCTTGATCTGTTCGTTTTTTGCCATGTGTAATTTGGTGTGTGTCGCTATGGAGCATTGGAATGTTTGAGAGTTTTTTGAAGTCGGTTTTTGGTTCCCACAACGATAGAGTTGTAAAAAAATATTTGAAGATTACGGAAGAGATAAATGCTCTGGAGGGGTCCATTGTACCTTTGTCTGACGAGCAGTTGCGTGAAAAAACCGTTGAGTTTAGAGCGCGTCTAGCCGGGAACGAAACTCTCGACGATATTCTTCCAGAGGCATTTGCCGTCGTCAGAGAGGCCTCCAAGAGAGCGCTTGGTCTTCGTCCATTCGATGTGCAGATGGTGGGAGCGTTGGTGCTTCATAATGGAATGGTTGCTGAAATGAAAACCGGAGAGGGAAAGACCCTCGTGGCATCAATGGCGGTTTATCTGAACGCTCTGGAAGAAAAGGGAGTTCACGTCGTTACGGTTAATGATTATCTTGCTCGACGCGATGCCGAGTGGATGGGAAAAATCTATAGATTCCTGGGACTTACGGTTGGTATCATTGTGCATGGTCTAACGGATTACCAGCGAAAAGAGCAGTACGCCTGCGATGTCACCTACGCCACCAACAACGAGCTGGGATTCGATTATCTGCGGGATAATATGAAGTTCTATTCTTCTGAATTGGTAATGCGTCCATTTAATTATGCCATCGTTGACGAGGTCGACAGCATATTGATCGACGAAGCGCGTACTCCACTGATTATATCTGGTGCAGCCGAAGATTCTGCAGATTTATATGTGCGAGTCGATTCCATCATTCCGAAATTATTTAAAGAGGATTACGAAATTGACGAAAAGCACAGGGGAGTAACTCTGACGGAAGCGGGAAATGAGCACATCGAGAATCTTCTGTACGAGGTGGGACTTCTGCAAACGCACAATCTCTACGACATACAAAATATAACCATCGTGCATCATGCGAATCAGGCTCTTAAGGCTCATCATTTGTTCAAAAAAGACGTGGATTACATCGTAAAAAATGGAAAAGTCATAATAATCGACGAATTTACCGGAAGAATGATGGAGGGGCGCCGCTATTCGGACGGACTGCATCAGGCCATAGAAGCCAAAGAAAAAGTGCATGTGGAAATGGAAAATCAGACGCTGGCTTCCATTACGTTTCAAAACTTCTTTAGAATGTACAAGAAATTGTCCGGTATGACGGGAACGGCCGAAACCGAAGCTCAGGAGTTATCGGAAATTTATAACGTAGAGACAGTCGTTATTCCCACAAATGTTCCGGTGGCTCGACAGGATCTTGATGACGAGGTCTACCGAACTGCCGAGGAAAAATACAGCGCCATTGTTGCTCTGGTTAGGGAGTGTAACGCTCGGAAGCAGCCGGTTTTGGTCGGTACCGTCAGCATAGAGAAGTCGGAAGTTATTTCGGCAATTCTTGAGCGAGAAGGGATTCAGCATAGCGTTCTAAACGCCAGATATCACGATGTGGAAGCTCAAATCATCGCCGATGCCGGAAAATCTGGCGCCGTCACCATCGCTACCAACATGGCTGGTCGAGGCACCGACATAAAATTGGGCGGAAATCTTGAGGCAAGATTGGCTAGAGAATTAATGGGCGTTGAAAGTGCGGAATTGAGAGAAAAAATCCAAAAAAATGCCGAAGAAGAAATCACCAAAGACTTCGAAGTCGTGAAAGCGGCTGGAGGTCTATATGTCGTTGGTACAGAACGCCACGAAAGCAGAAGAATAGATAACCAGCTGCGTGGTAGATCTGGACGTCAGGGAGATCCGGGCGCATCGAAGTTTTTCCTATCGCTGGAAGATGATCTGATGCGTATTTTTGGTGCAGAAAAACTAGATTCCATGCTCATAAAACTTGGAATAGAAAAAGGCGAGGCAATTACGCATCCGTGGGTAAATAAGGCTCTGGAAAAGGCTCAGATGAGGGTGGAGGCCAGAAACTACGATATCCGCAAGCATTTGCTTAAGTTCGATGACGTAATGAACGACCAGAGAAAGGTCATTTATGGCCAGAGATATGAGCTCATGGATGAAAACACCGATCTGGCAGATAGCATAAATGAGATGCGTCTGGAGGTCATAAAAAAGATAATTTACGGTTTTGTTCCGGATAATACACCGTATGAGTTCTGGGAGCGCCATCTTATTAACGAAAGAATCGCCGAGTTTTTTGGAAATGACGTATCTCTAAAGGACGACGACAATCTCTCCAGAGACAATGCTATCGAAGTGATATTCGAGCAGGTCATCAAGAAAATGCAGGACAAAGAGAACCTCTATACTCCTCATATGATGAGATATATGGAAAGAACGGTTTTGCTGCGAATGATAGATCAATACTGGAAGGATCATCTGCTTAATTTGGACAGAGTTCGTCAGGGAATTAATTTGAGAGCGTATGCTCAGCGGGATCCTCTGAACGAGTACAAGCAGGAAGCCTTTTCCCTGTTTGAAAGAATGTGTAGCACCGTAAGAGAAGAGGCCGTTAAGGCTCTGTCGTTGTTCGAACTATCCGGCTTAAGCAGAGAAGAGGAATTGAGTGACCTCCTGTTGGGCGGCGGCGATTTTGGTGAGTTGAATGAGTTAAGTGGGCTAAATGGATTAAGTGAATTAAATGGATTTGACAATGGTTCTCAGTCGTTTTTGGAAGATACTCCGAAAGCAAAAGAAAGTCGCGATGATATATTCGCAATTTCGAGAAACGCCGATTGTCCATGCGGAAGTGGCCTTAGATATAAGAATTGCTGTGGTAAATTGAAGTAGTATAAACCTCATCTGTCAATGATGATGGGGGGAATGATGGGGTGCTTTTTTGTATGACGAATGGTGTTGCAAGTATAATCAGCATACCCATCAGCCGGAAGCGGAGCAGAAAGCTTGGACCGTCATTCTTGCAAGCGTAGCGCAGCGAAAATCCAGTGGTTTTTGCGCATTTTCTTCGCGAAGATTTTTTATAGAACTTAACGTATTATTAACTTTGTTGTAATATACTTTTACCTAGATTGCGACAAAGTGGTTTGTTGTGGTTGAAAATTTTATTAACGGAGAGGAAATGAAAAATGAATAAGTTGATGCTCTGTCTTTTGGCTTTTTGTCTGTTGGGGATGGTTGAAACAGCAAAAACTGAAGAAATAATAAATAGATATGGCACAATGAGACCCTCATCTATGTACGCTAAAGTGGAAATCTCAGATGGAGCAGTGCAAATCAATCGTGATACATTGTTGCGTATTAAAAGCAAAACAGGAAAGAAAGTTCTTTTTGTTGGTTTTGATCAATTAGGAGCATACAGCGGTAATCTCAAAGCAGAAGGTGGAGAGATATACTCGGACACTGAAGGCTTTGAAGGCACCGCTTTCATGAGTATGCCAAATTCAGACCATTTGGCATCTCTTCAAAAAAAAGAAGAAGATGCAAATGTGAAGTACAACCATCTTTTTGCCGACTTCGAAGATTTGGGACATTGGTTGCCGGATTTGGCTAGTAATAAATTCGATGTGATTGTATTAGGAGGCGCTACAGCTGAGTACTGTCGTACAGACAAAGCTCTAAGGGATCTCTTTGGTATGCTAAATGACGGCAGCGCTATCATAATGCCTCAAAGCTGTACATCCGGCATTTTTAACCTGCCGCATGATTGGTTGGTAAAAGAATGGGGGCAAATAGGAGACAAAAAACCTGGCAGCTATTGGAAAGCCGGGATATATAAGAACATTGAGCAAATTAAGACTGTTTGTTTAGATGAATATGAGAGGAATTATTTGAGGACAATGGCACATTATTTTGGTCCTGCTTTGTCCAATAAGCTTATCTATCCATTTGATGCTTATATTGGCTGTTTGTGTGACGATAACATTGTTATTTTTCCTACGCGCGGCGCTGTTGTTATCCCGAGGCACTTTCCTGATTTATTAAGGGAAATAATTACGCATGATGGAAAAGGTGCGGAAGTTTCAGTTGTGTGCTTTGATTCCAAATCTAATGTGGAAGCAGAGGTCATGGATGAGATTTGCAAAACAGACAGATGCCGACACCTCATAAGCTTTATTCAGCTGCCAGCAGGAAGAATCGATGGCCTAAATGGCGCCCAATGGAAATTCTATCGAGAAAATTCATTTAAGGATGGTTGTGCGATTGTAATAAAGAAGGTTCCATCCAAGTAAATGTGCTTTTGACGCGTCAGCGTATGTCGGTGCGCCTTTCAGGCCGCTGGCAGGCAGTGTTGCCTCATATTGTATCAATTGCCCTAACATTACAGCTGATTTTGTGATAACGTTAACTATTGTTAAATGAAATTGATATGCTTGATAAAATAAAACGTTGGCTAAGTGGTTCCCACATTGTAATGGACTACAAAGACATATACCCATACATAGAACCGTACAAAATCAGAGCATTGTTGGCGGTTTTGATCACGTTTCCGGTTGGAATGATGGACGCCATAATCGCATGGTCGTTGAAACCGTATATGGATGTGGTCATGATAGAGAAGAATCTGTCTGCCAGTTCCTACATACCACTGTTGATAATATTTTTCAGTTTGCTGCAGAGTGGATTCAACTACTCTGCCACCTATCTAAACGCCTGGGTTGGTGCAAAAATAAGCAGTAGCCTCAAATACAGTCTATTCAAAAGATTAATGAGATACGAGGCCACATTTTTCGACAGAAACACGTCCGGTAACATTCAGATGCGCTTTAACTCGGACGTAGACTCCGCCTGCACAGGCCTTCTAAATAACATGAAATTATTTACCACACGAATTTTCTCTTCTATATCACTCATCTCCGTACTGCTAATTAACTCGTGGCAATTGGCAGTTGTAGCTATGGTTGTACTGGCGGGAGCGCTGTATCCACTGACGACAATAAGAAAACGCATAAAAAGCATTCTGGGAAAGACTGTGTTTTCCGGAGCTGCCATAATGACCCACTATGTTGAGGCATTTAATGGAAATCGCATAATCGCCTCCTATAATCTCTACGATCGATTGCAGAAGAAATTTTCAGATACATTGGCGAGTGTGTTTACGCTCAGCATGAAGATGATCCAGAGAACTGGTATTTTATCGCCCATGATGCATTTCATAATTTCCATTGGAATAGCCGCTGTAATTTGGCTTGGAAGTTATCTCGTTGCACACAATGACCTAACTCCTGGAGGATTTGTGTCGTTCATAACTGCGCTTCTGCTGCTATATCAGCCGATAAAATCCATTGGAAACGATTATAATGCCATGCAGGTGTCTCTAATGGCAATGGAGCGCGTATTTACACTACTAAATGAATCTGCGTCGATTGTGGATAGTCCATCGGCCAAGAAATTGGAATTCATAAAAGACAGTATCTGCTATAAAAATGTTTGTTTTGAATATGCAAAAGGTAAGCCAGTACTGAAGAACATTAATCTGGAGATAAAAGTTGGCGAAACCACAGCATTGGTGGGAAATTCCGGCGGAGGCAAGACCACGTTGGTAAATTTACTGCCGAGATTCTATGATATTAAGTCCGGAAAAATACTCATAGATGGCCATGACATACGAGATATTGAGCTGGATTCACTTCGAGACCAAATCGCCATAGTTTTTCAGGATAACTTTTTGTTTGCCGGAACCATCCGAGAAAATATTATGGTCGGAAAAGAAAATGCCACGGAAGATGAGCTGAAACAAGCCATAGAATCATCGTGTCTAACCGAGTTCATCGCATCGCTTGATCTTGGCGTTGATACGGAAATAGGAGAGCGTGGCGTTCTGCTATCCGGCGGTCAAAAACAGCGAGTAGCCATTGCTCGGGCATTTCTGAAAAATGCAACAATTGTAATACTGGACGAGGCGACATCGGCGCTGGATAACAAGTCCGAAGCCATTGTGCAGGAGGCCATCGAGAATCTCATGAAGGATAGAACTGTCTTCGTTATTGCCCACCGACTATCCACAGTCCGAAATGCCGACAAGATAGTAGTCGTTAATCACGGAAAAATTATAGAAATTGGCTCGCACGAGGAACTAATCAACAAAAAAGGCAGCGAATACGCTTCTTTGTATTACACGCAATTGTCGAGTTGAATATGTGACTCTATTCCTGAAAAAATATAGACTCAAGGGTGGAGCAAAACATGGGCATAAAAATTTTTCAATAAAAGCGCATAAAAGCATTGACAGCTTTCCCGAGGTGTGATATTGTTTTTGTATAAGGTTTTAAATACGGAGGGAATAATGAATAAAACCATTTGTGCAATAAAAGGAGCTATATGCATGCTGTCAATGGTGGCAGTTGCGTTGTTGAGTGCGGCAGATAAGGCTAAACTTAACGAAGAGCTCTTCGCAGCAATTCGGGGGAAGGATTCAGATGCCGTGCAACAGCTACTGGAGAGAGGCGCAGAGGCAACTGCAATAGACAGCAGCTGGACCAAATATGGACTCCGCTGGACAGCGCTTCATATTGCGGTGATGGGTAGCAGCAGTCAAATTATCGCGTCTCTCATATCAAGAGGAGCCAATGTTAATGAGAAAAACCACAACCTCGCTACGCCATTGCATCTTGTTAGACGCCCGGAATATGTCCCGTTTCTTCTCGGCGTTCCAGGTGTTCTAGTAAATGAAAAAGATAAGGATGGAATTACCCCATTGGTTTATTATGCAGGATGTGGCAATTTGGGCATCGTAAACGCTCTTCTGGCCGATGACAGAGTTATAGCACTCGTAAACACGCCAGACGAAAATGGTCGGACACCATTGCACTATGCAGCAAAAGAAGGAAAACACGAAGTCGTCAATGCTCTTCTAGCAAGCGGGGCTGACGCAGACACAGTGGATGTTAATAACCAAACAGCTTTTGATTTAGCATCGGCGAAATACAAAGAATATGGTGGCAAAGTAGAGGAACTCCATGCTATTAGAAATGCGCCCGGTTATACACGAGAAGGATACGCTGCCGCGCATGACATCAACGCTTATGGTCCGCAGCATGCAGCCTTTGGTCTTAATGTTGGTGCGTCAGAATACCAACACGATCAGAGCCGCAGGGCTGCGACATATAAAGCCGTTATAGATATTCTTGAACCAATCACTCACAAGCCTTCATAAGGCAAGAGAGTTGTTGGAGAACGGTCTCTTGTTTAGAGGCCGTCCTTTCGTGTAACCAAGCTCTTCCTTGAAAACACAGTGTTTCCAGACACGCCGCCTTGCAATGCCGACAAAATAGCGATCGTTAATGACGGAAAAATTATAGAAATTGGCTCGCACGAGGAACTAATCAATAAAAAAGGCACCGAATACGCTTCTCTGTATTACACGCAATTGTCAAGTTGAATGTGTGACTCTGTCAACGCAATTTAGAAATGTCCGGTTTTAGTGCAAGAACAAGCCTACAGCAAAGCAGCGCTTTTCTTGCAATTTAGAAAATGGTCCTAATATCTCAATAGCTCCTGTATGCTACAGAGAAATTTTGTTGAGAAATTAAGTGATCCACAAGAACATTTACTTCTTTTGAAGTCTGTAGCGCCTATTGCCCCTCCACTATGTGTGCTGGAGTATATTCGGCAAATGAGTCTGATTTTATATCGGTGGCGATTTCGGCGAGTTTGGCCTTTAGAGCGTCTGCGGTGGAGACGTCGTAGACATAATCAGAGTCAGACGCGCATTCGTCGATGTACGTGTAATCTCCAGCTTGTTTTTTATATTTTATGACGTAGATGCGGATGTCTGAGTTATCGCTCTTCAGCTTGGCGCAGGCGGCGATTGTGACGTCCTTGACCGTTCTGCCGGCAGCTGCGTCGGATATGGAGATGCCTGTAGCATTATAGAGGACCGCATTGACGGGCTTAGTGAATCCGCTGTAAATCATGCGATATTTGGCTCCGGCCGCGGCGTTTCGAACCTCAAACGTGGCATCAGGATCGGGATATGCACCTTGTGGCATAAACATTCGGTGAATGCCGGGCAAATAGAGAGCATTTGCATCGTGATCTGCGGTTGCATGGTCGTTATCGTACCAGTATGTGAGTGGTAGAGCGCCAACGCTTTCCATCAGGCAGAAGAAATCGCCTTTTGCGCCTGATCTACCGACGCTAACGGAGGATATTCCGGTACTGTTGTCTTTTGTCACCCAGTAACCGAGATTGGCGTCCCACTCAGCGCTATCATTTGCTGTAAATGAGACATCGGAGCCGGAAGATGCTGCTCCAGATGTGGAAAAGTCCATGTAGCGAGTCAGGGCGGCGTTCGGTGCGCGGACAGGCTTCATTTCGGGTGTGGAAATGAATTTCGCCTTTACCAATGCGATGTTATTCATTGTAAATGACGGCGTAGTGTATGTATCGCCGCTTTTGGTCATATTTGAGAACGGAATCGTGATGGTTTGCCTGGCGGAAATGGTTTTCTGTGCCTGATCGGAGCCGGAATCGAACTTAAACGTGCATCCACTGGTTCCGGGAGCGGGCGCGATGGTCAGTTCGATGTTTCCTTTTTTCGTCGACGTAAGAGTGCCGGAGCCGGACGTGCATACAAAAAATTTGCCGTCTGTAGATATAGATCCCGCGCCCGAGTAGTTGATTACACCGTTTCGTCCTGCAGAAATCGCTTCGGAAAAGACGATTATGTCATCGACGATTTCGGTGACCGGATAGGTAACGGAAGCCGACACAATACTAGCGTTAGTCCGATTGATGTCCATATACCCGCCGGCGGTGGATATGGTTTCAGTCAAAGTTTGCTCTACGCTGTCCTGCGTGATAGACGTAGAAGTGAAACCACTGTCACTGCCGGAATCGTCACCTGGATTTCTAATGGCAATGGTGGCAGGCGAATCGTCAAGATTCGCCTCCAACACTTTGCCAGAGCCGCACTCTATGGCATATAATTTATTGCCCATTGAGCAAAGGTCGTGCCAATATCCAGAAACAGCGTAGCCGCCCTCCACATTGCCAGCTTCTTCCGGGCTAGGCGCGACGAGTGTCCATTTGCCACTTCCTCCCGGCGTGTACTCCAACACTTTGCCAGACTCCACATCTATGGTATACAATTTATTGCCTATTGCGCAAAGGCCGTACCAATATCCAGAAACAGCGTAGCCGCCCTCCACATTGCTAGCCGTAGCGGGGCTAGGCGCGACGATTGTCCATTTGCTATTCCCCCCCGGCGTGTACTCCAACACTTTGCCAAAGTCGTAAGCTATGGCATACAATTTATCGCCTATTGTGCAAAGACCGAACCAATATCCAGAAACAGCGTAGCCGCCCTCCACATTGCCAGCTTCTTGCGGGCTAGGCGCGACGATTGTCCATTTGCCACTCCCCCCCGGCGTGTACTCCAACACTTTGCCAGAGAGGCGCTCTATGGCATACAATTTATCGCCTATTGTGCAAAGACCGTACCAATATCCAGAAACAGCGTTGCCGTCCTCCACATTGCCAGCTTCTTCCGGGCTAGGCGCGACGATTGTCCATTTGCCACTCCCCCCCGGCGTGTACTCCAACACTTTGCCAGAGAGGCGCTCTATGGCATACAATTTATCGCCTATTGTGCAAAGACCGTACCAATATCCAGAAACAGCGTTGCCGTCCTCCACATTGCCAGCTTCTTCCGGGCTAGGCGCGACGATTGTCCATTTGCCACTCCCCCCCGGCGTGTACTCCAACACTTTGCCAAACCCCTCCTCTATGGCATACAATTTATTGCCTATTGCGCAAAGGCCGTACCAATATCCAGAAACAGCGTTGCCGCCCTCCACATTGCTACCATCTTCTGGGCTGGGCGCGACGAGTGTCCATTTGCCACTCCCCCCCGGCGTGTACTCCAACATTTTGCCAGTAGTGTTATCTGAGGCATACAATTTATCGCCTATTGAGCAAAAATTGTACCAATATCCAGAAACAGCGTTGCCGCCTTCCACATTGCTAGCTTCTTCTGGGCTAGGTGCGACGTGTGTCCATGGCGGTGATTTCGTCACCGTTAGCGTGATGGTTTCGGCTTTGGAAGAGGCCAGGCGGTCGATGGTCTTGGGCTTCTGGTAGTCGATGGAAGCCGACACGATTGTAACGCCGTCTCGGTTGATGTCCACGGTGTAGCCGGCGGCGTCGTTTCCACTTAGCTCGTTCGCGGAAATTGTGAAGGTTGTGCCACTTACAGTCGTTCCATTGATCGTGTGGGATGTGGCGCCCGCGTCGAGAGTCATCGTCAGCATAATATCCGCTTTTTTTGTGGAGGTCAGGCGGTCGATGGTCTTGGTTTCCGTATAGTCGATGGAGGCTGAGGTGATTGTGATGCCGACCAGGTTGATGTCCACGGTATAGCCAGTGGCGTCGTTTCCAGTTAGCTGATTTGCGGAAATTGTGAAGGTTGTGCCGCTTACGGTCGTTCCATTGATCGTGTGGGATGTGGTGCCCGCGTCGAGAGTTACTGTCAGCGTAATATTTGCTTTTTTGGTGGATTTCAGATGCTCGACGGGGTTTGGCTGGACAGAAGCCGACACAATATCAACGTTGGTCCGATTGATCTGTATTTGCCCGCCAGTGGTGATGAGAACCGTAAAAGTTTGATTTGCTGTGGTGTTAGGATCAAAGCCGGAAGGCGCTGTCCCGTCAATTTGGAGAGACGTAGGCACTAGACTTGTCTCCAACACTTTGCCAGAGCCGTACTCTGCGGCATATAATTTATTGCCTATTGTACAAAGACCGTACCAAGATCCAGAAACAGCGTAGCCGCCCTCCACATTGCCAGCCGTAGCGGGGTTAGGTGCGACGAGTGTCCATTTGCCACTCCCCCCCGGCGTGTACTCCAACACTTTGCCAGAGTCGCGCTCTATGGCATATATTTTATTGCCTATTGCGCAAAGACCGTACCAATATCCAGAAACAGCGTAGCCGCCCTCCACATTGCCAGCTTCTTCCGGGCTAGGCGCGACGAGTGTCCATTTGCCACTCCCCCCCGGCGTGTACTCCAACACTTTGCCAGAGTCGCGCTCTATGGCATATATTTTATTGCCTATTGCGCAAAGGCCGCACCAATATCCAGAAACAGCAGTGCCGCCCTCCACATTGCCAGCTTCTTCCGGGCTAGGCGCGACGAGTGTCCATTTGCCACCCCCCCCCGGCGTGTACTCCAACACTTTGCCAAGGCCGTACTCTGCGGCATATAATTTATTGCCTATTGCGCAAAGGCCGCACCAAGATCCAGAAACAGCAGTGCCGCCCTCCACATTGCCAGCTTCTTCCGGGCTAGGCGCGACGAGTGTCCATTTGCCACCCCCCCCCGGCGTGTACTCCAACACTTTGCCAAACCCCTCCTCTATGGCATACAATTTATTGCCTATTGCGCAAAGGCCGTACCAATATCCAGAAACAGCGTTGCCGCCCTCC
>BNWJ01000005.1 GCA_025998735.1 Alphaproteobacteria bacterium
AAAGACGCCACGTGATAGGCAAGAAGCACACGACGACGATAGAGCAAAACAACTCAAACACCAGGCATTATCTAGGACGCATGATTCGACGAACCAAAATCGTGTCAAAAACCGAGGAGATGCTAAACGCGTCTTTGAAGCTGTTGTTTTCTTTATCTTTTGATGGAGCCTTTGAACCATATTATGAAACTTTCTCTACTATATTTGCCTGAAAACTCTCAAGGAACATATAGAAAAGCCAATGGAGAAATCTATGCTGGAGATTGGAAATATGACATCTTAGGAACAACGATAAAATACCAAGGCGGAGACACATATCACGGCGGAGTCGACTCTGACCACAAGCCTCATGGACCCGGAATATATACATATGCCGATGGGAAGTTCTATACTGGCACATGGACGCATGGGCTTCATGAAAGTGCGTTATATGCAGTTTGTGAGGATAGCAAGAAAAAGAAAAAAAGAAGATGACTAACCGCTTGTTCGCGTTTATGATTTTGCTATGATATTGGAGAAAGAATTGCACATCATAGAGACAGCGGCAAAGCCGTCTGTGCCGCAGGCACTGCTGGTGGGATGCGGTAATATAGGTGGAGCTCTACTGAAGCTCTGGTCGTCCTTTGGGATTTTTAGTAAAATGGTTGTGGTGCAGCCGAGTCTAGCATCTACCGAAGATTTCGCTCACTACGATTCAATAAAATTCGTTAGTGACGTAAAGAATATTCCAGGTGATTTTATTCCGGCCGTTGTAGTGCTGGCCATTAAGCCGCAGATGGCGGAAGCTGTAATTCCCAGTTTGTGTCCGCATATTGGAGAAACCCTCATTGTTTCAACACTCGCCGGCACTTCACTGGATAAATTAGCCGCGTTAACATCGGAGGACTGTAGGCCTGTTGCGAAACCGACTATGTTGGAGGATTTTTTAGAAGTATACGGAACGCAAGACCGCAGCGTACTAGACGTACGTGAGGATCCGAGTACCGGAACGACGACAAAAAGACTCAACAAAGGAAGGTTGTGCGACAGGTCTAGTAGAATCGTTAGGATTATGCCAACCGTCGCCATAAAAACCAGTCGTAGCGTTAATCTTGCGTTTGCAAACGAAAACATTAGTGCCACAGACATTGAAACGGTGGAAAAAATCATTGGATTGTCCGGAGAAATCACCTGGGTTCGTGAGGAAAATCATCTGGATATTCTTACGCCCATTTCCGGATCTGGTCCAGCCTACTTTTTTCTGTTGGCAGAGATATTGGTTGAAGAAACCGTAAAACTCGGCATAGATGAAGACACAGCGCGTCATATTATTCAGGGAACCTTTATTGGAAGCGCGAGTCTTGTATCAGATAACGTTGATTTTGCTGCGCTTAGAAAATCTGTCACCAGTAAAGGTGGAGTTACCGAAGCGGCGCTGAAAATCATGTCGTCCGGAATGCGCAATGTAATGGAAGAATCCTTGAAAGCCGCCATGAAGCGTTTGGAGGAATTGCGCAAATGAAAATCGTTGTAAAAATAGGAACCCAGAGTATTTTATCGGCCGATGGAATTCCGCTAGAGTCGGTCTTCAATTCTTTGGCAGAGCAAATCATAAATGTGAAAAACGAGGGGCATAGGATTATTCTCGTGAGTTCCGGAGCCGTTTGTCTTGGAAGGCAGGTTGCGCGGCGTATTTTGAACAGGGAATACGGCAGTTCCATTGGGGAAAAGCAGCTTCTGGCGTCCATTGGGCAGCACGAGCTCATGAACATATATTCGTCTTTATTTGAGAAATATGACATCGCTGTTTCACAGTTATTGTTGACGAAGCAGGACTTCGAAACCAGAAAAAAATATCTGAATATCAAGAGAATATTCGAAGAATTGTTTTTAAATGACGGAGTTCTCCCAATCGTAAACGAAAACGATAGCGTTGCCATCGAAGAGCTGATGTTCACGGACAACGACGAACTGTCCGGACTTATCGCCACACAAATCGGAGCCGATAAGCTGATCATCCTCAGCAATGTCAGTGGAGTATATGATGGCTCGCCATCCGACAAAAAATCCCAATTAATATCTGTCATAGATCCCAAAACCGGATGGCCGGAAGTGTCAACGACGAAAAGCGCTCATGGACGTGGTGGAATGTTCAGCAAGCTCAATACCGCGCGCAACGCTTCGGGAGTGGGAATAATGACGCACATAGCCTGCGCCAATCATCCGAAGGTCATTGAGGAAATAATCCACGGGAATCAGGTGGGAACGGCCATAATTCCTTCAGAGAAAAAATCCAACATCAAGCGGTGGATCGCCTACAACGCGGATTACTCGCGTTCATCGATCATCATAAACGACGGGCTTCTGAATATCCTGAAGAATAAAAAGGAAATGGTCAGTATTCTGCCGGTGGGAATAGAAAAAATTTCCGGAGAATTCAAAAAAGGTGATATCGTAAAAATCGCATCGCTGAGCGGAGAAACCGTTGGCATAGGCGTGGCGAGATACGACGACAAAAAATTGAACGAGCTTCTGGGACAGAAAAACAGTCGGGAATTCATACACTGCGATTACATGCATATTTTTTAGGATAAGACAAATGGACGTTATTGATCAAATGAAGAAAGTAAAAAATGCGAGTCGTGATATGATGCATTTGGACGATGATCGCAGAAATCGTCTACTGCTTTCTCTTGCAGAAGAGCTACTTAATTCCTGCGATGAAATTATCGGAGAAAATGGCAAGGATTTAGCGCTAATGCCTCCGGATGATCCCATGTACGACCGATTATTGCTCGACAGACCTCACATCGAATCCATGGCAAACGACATCAAAAATGTAATTGCGCTTCCTTTTCAGATTGGCCTAACACTTGAGCATAAAACCATGCCAAACGGATTGATCATCGATAAAGTCTCAGTACCACTGGGAGTTGTGGCCGTCATCTACGAATCCCGCCCAAACGTAACCATCGATGTCTTCGCTCTGTGCTTTAAATCCGGCAACGCCTGCATTCTGAAGGGCGGAAAAGAGGCGCATTACAGCAATACCGTACTTGTGAAGATAATTCATCGAGTTCTGGCACGACATGATATCGATTCAAACATTGTGTATCTTATGCCTCCTGGACGCGAAAGCACCAGTGTTTTATTAGATGCCGTCGGGTTGGTGGACGTCTGCATTCCGCGGGGAAGTCAATCGCTGATCGATTTCGTTAGAAAGAACACTCGAATTCCCGTTATCGAAACCGGAGCCGGAATTGTTCACGCGTATTTCGATGCGTATGGCGATGTGGAAAAAGGCGCACAAATAATAAAGAACGCCAAAACTCGACGTGTAAGTGTCTGCAATGCCCTCGATTGCCTCATAACTCATAAAAACCGAATAGAGGATTTATATCAATTAGTTGAACCGCTGGCAGAATCAAATGTGGAGATTTATGCAGACGAAATTGCTTATGCTGCGCTCACATCCAGTTATCCGGCACATTTGCTGCATCACACAACCGAAGACGATTTCGGAAGGGAGTTTCTTTCCCACAAAATGTCGATAAAAACCGTAGATACAATTGATGACGCTATAGAGCATATTGAGCAATACTCTTCCGGACACAGTGAGGCTATAATCACGGAAGATGCCAACACCGCCCAGTATTTCATCGAAAAAATTGACGCCGCCGTGGTTTATGTCAATGCATCAACGTCTTTTACGGACGGAGCGCAGTTCGGAATGGGAGCGGAAATAGGAATCAGCACGCAAAAATTGCATGTGCGCGGTCCAATGTCTCTGGAAGCACTGGCAAGCTATAAATGGATTGTTCGCGGAAATGGACACATCCGGCAAACGTGACGGTAATTGCATCACAGGCGTTTTCTGCTTTGCGTCGCACATTGTATGCGAGATGTATCTGCGATTTAGCAGGACAAAGTCTTTTCAAGTATTTTTAAATTTTTATCAAAAAACACTTGACTTTTTCGTCAAAAATGGATACAATTACTCATTGGCGCAAAAAACGGAGGTTCAAAAATGAAAAATTTGTTGTGTCTGATCATAATAGCAGTGGTTACGAGTCTTAGTGCGATGAATAATGGTGTTGGAATTCCCAGAAAAATTTTTCGTCAGACTGAAACAGAGAACAAATTCGAGAAAGCCTTAGATGAGGAATGGAAAAAAACATGGACAGAAGACGCGGGAACGTTAGAAAAAAGTAAGGAATCAGAAATACCAACAGCTGTGGTTGAGCCTCTAAAGTCATGGAGCGATACAGCTATAGAACCGAAAGAAAGGATAGATGCGCTGTTATCCGGCAAGGTCCTTGGTGCCGCAGAATATAAAGAACTGTATGCGACGATAGAAAATCTTCTGCTGAATTCAGATAAAATCATTGCCGAAGCAAAAGCACATGCAGAAAAAAAATATGAGGAAGCGCGTGAAACGATGGACGAAGCATGGGCAGACTTATGTAGAACTCATGGTGCACCAGAACAAGTAAACTATGATGCAGCTAGAAAAAAATGGGAGGAAGCGCATAAAAATCGCCTCAGTCTCTATGGGGAGAATGATCCAGTTAAAATAGAAATGCAGAAATTGGCACCGGCAGTATCAAGTGAAATTTATAATGAAATGTCCCGTGAACTCGATCAAAACAATCCAGTTGAAAAGGAGGCATCAAAGAATTTAATAAAAGTACTTGGAAAAGAAGGTATACCAATAGATGAAGTTAGATTTATTGATGCAAAAACGCTTATGGACCACATGAAACTTCCGAATGATAATCTCAAAAAAAAGCTGGTTGGGCTGCTGGATACGACTCAAAATGAGACACAGAAGCTCGCAGAAATTCATAAGCTGATTGATACCTCCATTATGTGGAAAAGTATGTTTGGAATGGGATTCTTCTCGACGGATCCATTATTAAAGGACACAATAGGAAAAGATTTACATGAAATGGCCACAGCTAGTCAGACTTATCGGAATCTAATTTTGACTTTAATCGCCTGGAGTGAAGCTTCTCCGAAAATCTGTGATGCTATAGCCGACGGTTTCGAACCATGTTTCTCAAGAAATATAATTTTTACTCAAGATCAGCGCTTAAATGCTAGCTCTACTTATAACCAAATCTCACTATGCTATAAAAAGCATACTTTACATAGTTCATTGTTTGGTCAGCCACCTGATACTCCAGTAGATGGCCTATATTGGCAGCAGTGGCCAAAAGGCTGTATGCTGTTTCACGAAATTGGGCATACAGTCTCATCAAATATCGCCGATGCTGACGGTAAGCTTGGACTTGATGATGCGTTTTCAATAAAAGTTGCTTCAAAGCTGGCTGATATAGTGGTGAATCCTGATGTGTTGGAAAAACAGATAGCTCTCGCAACACAGGTTGCACAGGAACATCCGGAATTACACGGATTTTTTGTAGATTTCTATAACCAAGAGTTCCGGACAAGTTGCAGAAGCATTGATGAAGTAATAGCTCACCAACGAACAGTATCTGAATCTATCGAAGCTCTTACAAAATTTCTATTTGGGACGTCTATGGAAATTTTACAGATAGCCGGTTTGCACTGTGCTAGACACTTAGAAAGAAATGTGCTATACATAAATAAATTGAGCGATTTTGCCCTATGTGCCGAAATGGGGTGGCCGATTCGATACGATCATTCTGGAAAGACGACTGAATTACCTGGTGCTGAAGTAAGTGAAGAATACAGAAAGATAAAGCAATTTTCTGATAGGCTCGAAGCTTGTGGACAGCTTGTAATATGTCATGGCATGAATCGACCTCTTCACCAATGGCTATTTCGAGTGTTTGGATACGATATGGCTGATTATGAAAAGCGTCTCAAGGAGAAACTCGCTACTCATTAGCCAACACTACTGCGGCTCGTGGATTTTGGGAAGATATGGGAGATCATGAAGAAGATTGTATTAGGTGATATATATACACATTCTCAGTTAAATCGTGTATAGTGCAAAGGTATGAGCCTTAGGATCTGTCTAAAAAAATAAGATGAACTTTCGGAAAGGTGTATCGCCTGGACTTGCAGAGCCCCTCGCAATGAAGCGTCCATCTTATTTTTACAAAGGTCCTTACTACCCAGTGTATGCTGCTTTCTATAGCCCAATGAGATCGAATCTTTGAGAGAATCTATTTTCGTCAACAACCGCCCATTCGCACCTGATGATAATCTTTTTGGGCTATATTAGCCTCTCTTTAAAATAATTATAAACTAAATTCGAAATTAACTTCTTTGCGCGGCTTTTTTACCTTCTTTTTTGTCTAAATCCGCAAAAAACCTCACTTTTAGGCCGTGAAAAGACGCAATCCACCGTTGAATTGGCTAAATCCTCTTCGCGTAGCTCTATGTATCTAACTAAAGGCCTAAGTCCCTTCCAATTGAATGAAATTAGAGTGCCGCTGGTGCTCTGGCATTGTGGCTAGCTCACTGCGGAGAGTCTTTTCAGTACCGCGAAGAGCGGAACAAAGGATGTCCATAATAGATCCTTCTGCATTTGCGAACTCGCGCGCCGACTCCACCAAATATTGAACATTTGATTGTGACGTATTATCCATTGCAATATGCTCTTTCGGCAGTTTCATCTGGAGTCTGGCAAAATAAATCTCTTTATTATACAATGTACCGAGAGTCTTAAGAATGTGAAATGCCATTTTCGATTCCCCTCCCATAAACATATCAGGCAAATCTTTGGCCCATCCCAGTATGGTACTTGGAGCTTTTTTCACTGTTATATCCTCACATTCTCCGGTGCCAAACGACACAACCAGAAAGGCATCTGCGTTGGGATATAATTTCGCCGCCTCGGTTACGCCGCACAAATACGGATTATTGACGCAGATTCCGCCGTCAAGAGCAATTGTGAATTCCTTTGATGCTTCTGCAGTTTGTTTTAATGTTCGCAATTTATAGGGAGCAAAATATGAAGGAGCGGAAGATGTGGAAATCGCACAATCTCTCACATAGAAATTATTCCTTTTTTTACTGTCAATTGACGGAGAAGACGAAAAATCAGCCGGAGATGCCGAAGAAGGTGGATTTCCCAATGTTGCGGTACTCTTCCTCGATGGTAAACCAGGAGAACCAACTGTAGGTTGAGATGATGACGATGAACCAGCGGGCAAGCTTTGAAACGCAACTGCATCTCTGGCAAATGATGATTTAAAAAATGCCGGAGATTTCATGCTCATATTATAATAGGTAAGTACGACATCGCCGACCAATTTATCCAACGTTGTATCCCCAAATAATTCATTGCTTACTCGATCGAAATTTTCGGATGAGTACTTATCCCTGAAACCACGTAGTAATTTGCTGATAAATGACATTTCCTTAAATATATCTGTGCCTCGAGTTAAATACATTTCAAGAATCTGTTTGGCGGGGTACCGCGGCACAGATGGAGCGGATTCGCTAGGCATTGTTAATAATGCCGTAAGCAAACCTCCGGTTGACGTGCCGATTTCCATATGAAAAGCCTGAGCAATAGGTATGCCGAGTTTTTCCTCCATAACAGTCATGAGAACAGCTGGAATTACACCTCTTATGCCGCCACCATCGAACGAAGCAATTCTGGCAACTCTATGATTTAGCAATAACTCCCTCAACTGAGCTGCTTTTTGTTCATTGACGTTGCTGTAGGTTTTGTTTTCATCCGAAGATGAACTTCCAACTGTCGGCTTTTGGCCGGTGGCAGCAGAGGACGACAATTCGACCATCTGGATATCATTTTTTTTCATGTCTCCTGCATCATCAGTCACCTGCATGGCTGTCACATCAAATATAGAACATAACCCAACAGCAAAGGCAATGTATTTCACATTCATAACGCTCCTCCAAATATATAATAAGCCAATTATAGATGACAATAATTAAAAAAACACCAACAAACGGCAATTTGCTTTGGCATCAATGGAATTTTGTACACCCAATCAATTGCAGCCAAGGAAAGGACTGCATCAAATAGATCAATTCATCAGGAGAATTTAATGCCCCTGCCATCCCAATGGATTTATTGTGCTTTGCGCATAAAACGTGTAGAATGCAGTCGAATTATTTGTATGGAATTTAATCATGGAAACACCTATTATGCCTCAGGGCACAGCGATCTGGTTGATTGAGAATACTGCTCTTACATTCGAGCAGATAGCGGATTTTTGTGGATTGCATCCGCTGGAGGTCCAGGCTTTGGCCGACGAGCAAGTTTCGGTTGGCATGGTTGGCGTTGATCCGGTGAACCTCGGGCAGCTGACGCGGGAGGAAATAGAGCGGTGTTCAAAAAACCCAAAATCCAAGCTAAATATGGCTGTTCAGAAATTTTTGGCGCCAAAACCAAAGTCGAAGAAAAAATATACTCCGCTTTTAAAAAGGCGGGAACGTCCGGACGCCATTGCGTGGCTCGTAAAATTCTACCCGGATATCCCAGACGCCAGCGTATGTTCGTTGGTTTCCACCACCAAGACGACGGTGCAGTCGATCCGCGACAGAACGCACGCGAGAATGAGCGAAATTCATCCAAAGGATCCTGTTTTGCTTGGATTCTGCTCCCAGATAGAGTTGGATTCGGCCGTATCACAGATTAAGAAAAGCAATTCTCCAGAAGAAAATAAATAGGACAATTATATATGAATTTTTTCAGCAATATTTGTGATCTGGATAATATAGAAAAAGCAGCACTCGATGCGCTTTGCGGAGGTAATCTCGGCGAATTATTCCTGGAATACCAGGAAGATGAAGTCATTCGCATTGAAGATGGCGTCGTGCAGACTCCCAGCTTTAGCAGCAGAAGAGGTTTCGGCCTTCGGAGCTTTTTCGACGATTCGTCTCGTTATTCCTATTCATCTTCTCTCGACATAGCGTCCATAAAAAAGGCAGTTGCAGTTGTTAATGCGGGATTTTCCGAAGATTGTTCCGGAGTTTGTGTAAAATCATCTGAGTCTTCTCGAAAAACATTGTATGAGAGGCCTTTGCATAATGAGCTATTTTTTGCAAGAGCTAGGAAGGACGCAGCGCAGGACCGCAGTGTACTAGATGTACATGAGGATCCGAGCAGCGGATCTGACGAAGCCAATTGCGAAAAAGAGCCATTATGCAAAGGCCTCTATGAACCTCATCGTTTTGTTGATTCCATCACACTGGAAGATAAAATAAATTTTCTGAAATCCATGGACGGCTACGCTCGTTCGAAGTCCACTGACATCAGGCAGGTGGTCGCCGTTTTGGCCAGCTCCTGGCAGGTGGTGAATATTGTAACTGATTCAGGCGAAAAATCCGTCGATTTCAGACCATTGGTGCGATTAACAGTGTCCATCGTAGTTGAAAGAAATGGACTGATGGAAAGCGGCACCTATTCCGGTGGCGGTCGACATGATTACCAATCGCTGGTTTCCGAATCGGTCATGAAATCATACGTGGACGAAGCTCTGCGACAGGCGAATGTAAAGCTGGAGGCCATAAAGGCTCCGGTGGGAGAAATGCCAGTCGTGCTCGGAAACGGCTGGACAGGCATTCTGCTGCATGAGGCCATTGGTCACGGACTCGAGGGAGACGCCATTCGCAAAAAGACGTCGTCTTTTCATAATCTTCTGGGAGAATGCGTGGCATCGCCCGGTGTGACCGTTGTGGATGACGGCACCATCGAAAATCGCCGCGGGTCCATTAATGTTGACGACGAAGGAACTCCGTCTGCCCGCAATGTGTTGATAGAAAACGGAAAACTTGTCGGATTTATGCAGGATCGCATGAACGCGAAACTCATGGGACTGCCTGTCACGGGAAATGGCCGAAGAGAAAATTACGAAAACCTTCCGATTCCGCGCATGACGAATACTTTCATGCTGTCCGGAGATCATTCGTTTGATGAAATGGTCTCGTGTGTGAAAAACGGAGTATTCGCGAAATCTTTCTCGGACGGACAGGTGGATGTCGCATCTGGAAAGTTCGTGTTTTCTGCATCGGAAGCGTATCTGATAGAAAATGGCCGCGTGACGACTCCAGTCAAGGGGGCGATGCTCATAGGCGATGGTCCAAGCATTCTGAGAAAGATTTCCATGGTTGGAAACGATTTCGCTCTGGATCCTGGAATTGGCACTTGCGGAAAAAGGGGGCAGTGGGTTCCAGTTGGAGTTGGAGAGCCGAGCGTTCTAATAGATAGCATAACCGTCGGCGGCGCTAATTTGGGATAGTTGGAATATGTTATTGTGTGATAGATTAATACGTGAGCTGGTTGAAAAGCATTCCATGATCGATCCATTTGTGGATAAATTGAGTCAGAAATCCATAATTTCCTACGGATTGTCTTCTTATGGATACGATGCGCGGGTTTCAGATGAATTCAAGATTTTCACAAACATCGATAACGCTGTCGTTGATCCCAAAGCGTTTTCAGCGCAAAGTTTCGTGGATAGGAAAGTGGATTGCTGCATTATTCCGCCCAATAGTTTTGCCCTCGCCAGAACGGTGGAGTATTTTCGAATTCCCCGCGATGTCTTCGTGTTATGTGTGGGAAAATCGACCTACGCGAGATGTGGAATTATCGTAAATGTCACTCCGCTGGAGCCGGAATGGGAAGGACACGTGACGCTGGAATTTTCCAATACAACTCAACTTCCAGCAAAGATATATGCGAATGAAGGGGCATGTCAGTTTCTGTTTTTCAAAATCTCGGAAATCTGCGATGTATCCTACAAGGACCGAGGCGGAAAATACATGGGGCAGCTCGGCGTCACTCTTCCGCGAATTTGTTCATAGGACGTTTGTAAATGTTTGGTCTGATTTTCTTTGTATGCTTGACAGTGTTCCTAATATCGCGCCTGAACGATATTCTTGGCGTGCATATGGGATTTAAGGCAGAAATCAAGAACGATCCATTCACTGAAGAAAGCGATATCGAAGAAGTGGATTCATCCGAAAACGAGATTCAGAAAAAAATAGATTTAATATCAAAGAGTTATTCCAAGTTTAATGTGGACGATTTTATCGAAAAAGCCAAAAAAGTTTTCGAGGTAGTATTTTCCGCCTATGCTGGAGATGACAAAAGAACGCTCCATGGTTTGCTTGGCAAAAGAATGTACGACGCGTTTTCCATGGCCATCGACGACAGAAAAAGCAGACATGAAAAACTGGAAGGCATTCTGGTCCGATTCATTAGCGCCGGTATAGTTGACGCAAAAATCGAAGGCGAGGACATATTTGTGGATGTCAAATTCGTCACCGAACAGAGCAACGTTCTGAAAGATATTCGCGGCAAAATTCTGGAGGGAAATTCGGATTACGTGGAAGTGCGCACGGATGTCTGGGCATTTGGCAGGAAAAAGTCGTCGGCCGACCCACGCTGGCTTCTGTACGAAATCAAGAACCAAGAATGATAAACGTCGCTCTATACCATCCGCAAATTCCTCAAAACACAGGAACTCTGCTGCGATTGGCGTCCTGTCTGGGATTTACCATTGATCTGATTCGCCCTTTTGGATTCATATTTGACGATAAAAAATTGAAAAGAGCTGGAATGGACTACATATCAACAGCAAATTACCGAATACACGATTCATTCGACGAATTTCTCGAAGTATGTAGTGGCAGGAGAATAATTGCTCTAGAATCAAATAATATAACCACCATGCATCACGATTTTTCCTATAAATCAGACGATATTCTGCTAGTTGGATCGGAACATTACGGTTTTCTAAAAGAGGACCTCGTTCGCCTAAAACATATGGTGAAAATTCCAATGCTCCCCCAACGTCGATCCATAAATATGGCCATTGCCGCGACAATTGTTATAGGAGAAGCTATGTCGCAATTGGGGTTGTATCCTCTTGGACAGTAAAAAATGACAAAAATCCTATGCTATGAAAAATCTAAGAACGGGATATATCTGAAGGTGAAGGTGGTGCCAAAATCATCGAGAAACGAGGTCATTGGACTTGTCGGCGATAGGGTAAAAGTAGCGGTCAGAGCGGCTCCCCAAAACGGAGAAGCCAATAAAGCATTGGAAGAAGTAATTGCCTCATTCTTTTCTCTAAAAAAATCCAGCTGTACTGTAACTTCCGGACACCAGACATCTCGCAAAACTGTGTTCATATCAGAAGACGTGGAAAGCAAAATAAAAGCAGTTTTTTGTTCGAACATGGATTGACTAATTGATATTGTTCGTCTATATATATGGCAATGTGTTTTTAAAAGATGGAGGTATCATGAAAAAAAACACTATGCTAGCGTTGTTTGCTAGTGCACTGGAATTTGCATCGTTAAATGCGATGATGGAAGTTCCGAATGGCTTTCTTGGTATGAAGCGAGATATCATACTCAGGCTGCTAGAGATCATGAAAAATGATGATAGAAAAGTTAGGGCGGTGTTTGGAATGGGCCAAGAAATTTTACCTTATGGCAATCACTACTTTTTCCTAGAAGTTCGCTGGGGTGTATATCCCAAACCAAATGACATACAAGAAGTTAACAAAAAGGTAGAGGAGCATTTTGCAACGTTAGATGGTGGTTATGAAGATGGCTTCAGTAGTTTGGGTATGAGTGTAGGGCAAATTTGCTCTTTAGAACTTGAGTACTTGTTATTTCGTAATCAGAATCTAGACGATTGGAAAAGTGAAAATCAAGACAAAGCAGACATTGCTAAGAACATGTCTTTCGACGCATACCTCGACAAATGCAATAGTCCTGGCTTCAAAGTCTTAGATCCGCAGGAACAGGCTTTCTATAAAGAAGAGTTTTTTCGTCGGTTGGTTATCGACGATTTTCAAGGACAAATAACCGTTGATAATTTTCAAAAACTTCCATATGACATATTTCTTCTTCTCGCGATCTGTCATGACGCCATCGAGAAAGACGCTACCGATCACTACAAGACTTTTAACGTCGCCGAAAAGTATGCTAGATTCTTTTCCAAGAACCAATTTCAAAGGATGCCTAAAACGCTTATTGAAAAAGGTGACCTCCAAACAATACGGACACTGTATTACCACAAAAACAAATTACCAAAAAGACTTATTGAGGCGCTTGGTGAACGTCTGGATACGCTTAAAAATCTATATGATGTTGTTTCTGATGAACGTAGAAGTGCCATTAATCCTGATTTTGAAATCTTTAGCGAAGGGTGTCTCTGCCATTTCTCAGATATGATATCCGATATACGCAAGCTTCGCAAAGAGCTCAACAACAACTGATTTCTAAATCTCTTGGTGCATTTCAGTAACTCTGTGTACTGATTTGCACCATCAAGCGCACGTGGTTCAATCATCTTCCGGACACCAGACATCTCGCAAAACTGTGTTCATATCAGAAGATGTAGAAAGCAAAATAAAAGCAGTTTTTTATTCGAACATGGGCCGGGTATAAACCTTTGGCAGTTTCCAATAACCAACACGTGACCTTTTAGTATTTTGACATATTGCGTCTTTTAGAGCTGTATATCATTCAGCTTCCGATAATTCTATAAATTTGTAAACATTATCAAGAAATTTCAAAAATCGAGATCATCTTAATTGAAATTAGTGGACTTCATTCTGCGCTTCGTATAATCTGGAATTGCATTCCGAATTGTACGGGGCTGAGATGTTAGAAAGAACGCTAAAAGGGGTTATTAAAAATGTATCGCAATCATTCCCTGTCTTACTTTTGACCGGTCCAAGGCAAGTTGGTAAGACGACGTTGCTGGAAGTATGCGCTAGCGAGAAACGATCATATGTTACGCTAGATGATCTGGAAGAGCGGGAAATGGCGAAAAACGATCCGGCGCTGTTTCTGCAAAGTCATACTCCGCCGGTCATTGTCGATGAAGTTCAATATGCTCCCGGATTATTCTCATACATAAAGATGCATGTTGATAGGCGCAAACAAGCTGGAGATTTTTGGCTGACCGGTTCGCAAAAGTTCCATCTCATGAAAGGAATTACGGAATCTTTGGCTGGTCGCGTCGCGATCATCGACATGTTGGGGTTATCTGCTAAAGAAATCGCGGGCAAAGCCGATAAAGCTGAGCCTTTCCTTCCAACGCTGGAGTGGATTAATAATGCAAAGGAAAATCCATCGTCATCTTCGCAAGTAAATGCGATTTATGAAAAAATATGGCTGGGATCGTTTCCAAAACTGCTGCAGGACGGAGGAAAACACAGGGAGATGTTCTATCGATCCTACATTCAAACCTACATAGAACGTGATGTTAAAGATATTTTAGATGTTAGCAATAAGCTGTCATTTTATAAGTTTCTGCGAGCTACAGCAGCGAGGACTGGACAATTGTTGAATTATTCAGAGCTTGCTCGAGATGTTGATATTGACCAGAAAACTGCAAAAACCTGGCTTTCCGTATTGCAGACTTCTGGACTTGTTCAATTATTGGAGCCATATTACAATAACGTTACCAAACGCATCATAAAGACACCCAAGCTTTACTTTTTGGACACTGGTCTCTGCGCGTTCTTAACCGGATGGGATACTCCAAAAACACTGGAAGCAGGAGCTATGAACGGAGCAATTTTGGAAACCTATGTTTTTGGGGAAATATTGAAAAGCTATTGGCACAACGGCAGACATCCTAATTTGTATTTTTATCGGGACGCTGACCAGCGGGAGATTGATTTTGTTTTTGAACGAGACGGAATTTTGTACCCGATCGAAGTTAAGAAAACGGCAACTCCGTCGCTAACAGCTACAAAAAGTTTCACAGCCTTGGATTCATTGAAAAAACCGATAGGTATGGGAGCAGTCCTCTGCTTGCGTGAGAAAGACATCCCGCTTTCTCGTGAGGTTATGGCTATTCCGATTGGTTATCTGTAATTGACATCGCTCCTCACGGGCGTTTCATAAAATTACAGCGTGAGGCACTAACGCTCGAAATTGCTCAAATATCGAACGAACATATCTCTAAAATTTCATGAAACGCCCGTGAGTGGATCCAGCGTCACGCTGGTAAAAAAACATGTACTGTTGCACGATTCCGGCGTATCCGGGAAAGCGATTGGTATCAAAGTTACCGCCATATTGATCATCAATAATGCGTTTTATCCAAACATCGATGGGAAATGCTTCTATTTTGTGCAATCCGAAAAGAGCTATGCAATTCGCTACTTTGTTTCCGATTCCATTGAATTGTTTGAGAAAATTGACCACTTCGGAACAATTCATGCATTTCAGCTTATTGAAGTCCAAGTCTCCCTTCAGAACTACTTTGGAAATATCTTGCAAATATTTCGCTCTGTATCCCAATCCCAAAGATAAAAAATCATCTTCCGTATATTTTGCAAGAAGATTTGGGGTTGGAAATTGATTGCCATAGGGCTCGCACAATTTTGCGATGATATTTCTGATGCGGGGAATATTATTTTGCTGAGATATGAGAAATGTCACCGTGGCTTCCCACGGATCTTGCTTCAGTATCCTAATGCCATAGCCATAGTCAATTGCCGCAATCAGATATGGATCATTGGTTGCCCTGATACGCTTTTTTATTTCTCCATAATCCCTTTGCATATCGAAATAATCAAACCAAATTCCGTGGTATTCCTCTCGAGAGCATTCGAAAACGTAATCATGATCTTCCTCTTGATGAATTTGCAGAGTTTTATCCCAAGCTATCACCTGCCAAGTTTCAGGCGCAATTTTCGATATGCGAAAACATTGCCCAGAATTCGCTATCTGATCCATATCGAAATCAAGTGAGTGGATTTTTGTCATTCGAAAATGCCTACTTTATAGATGTAGTTTTTTTTAGCCAATCTAATGCTACTTTAGCATATCTTTCGTGATTCTCTCCAAAAGTCATGAATCCATGTTCGGCATCTTTTATTATTATGCGCTCAACTTCCACACGCGCATTCTGTAATTTTTCAAGGCTACTTTTTACATAGTTCGCAAAAAATCCTCGTTTTTTAGGCCGCGAAATGATGCACCTCGCTGTTGAATGGGCGCAGGCACCTAACTGATGGCATTGATTAGCATCGTTGAATAGTCAAACTTCGTCCCCAGATTGCCCTGCTTTGTACCCTTCTCATCGTACACGGTAACTACATCTTGCGCAGTTATGGCGCTGAACGTGAACTCAATGAGGTCTTCTTGCTGGCGGTACGTTTTCACGAGACAAGTCTCGTAGTCGATTGCCTGGATAATAACTTTTGTGCCGTTAATGCACGATAAACGTCTTATGCCTATGGTGGGAATGTTCTTCCCTGAGTAAAGGTATTCCTGTATTAGTGGCCCCCAGGATCCGTACTTCATTTGTATGACAGGATCACTACCAACGATTTTACTATCTCTGGATACTCCACCAGCGTCGTTAGTCGTTATAAATCGTGATGACCCAACGTCGAACCACTCACACGGGGTAGCGTTATCGAAACCATCGAGCTCGCTGTCGAAAAGATCTTCGCACACTACCAGAAATTGCGGTGTGATCGCAGCATCAGTGTCATTATTTCCATTTCCGGGTTCGCCCTTCTTGTTGCTAAACAAATCGTGTCCATTAAATTTCGTTGCCATTTTTTAATCCCCCATTAAACGTATCGTAAAAATAAAACTCAAACCCATTAGTTGGCCTGGATAGTGACCTCAAAAACGTCACGCCATTTATGTAGTAGACAAGCGAAAAGATGCCAATAAATGCGACAATCCCGCGCCGACGCGGCGGCAAGATTCGCCAATGCGATATTGTGCGCATTATGCCGTCTCTTGTTATTTGCCAACCAAAAAGCATCACAAATCTGCATGTTTACTACGGTAAATAGCATGAAATATGCGACATGACGGTAAGCACAATCGATACAAGCCTATTTCAAGCGCAAGTTTTTTCTACTTTTCTTATCTCCCGCAATATTCCATTAGTATACAATATTCACAGAAGTCTTGTCAAGTATTTTGCGCAACCAAAAAACATATTTAACACAAGTGGCCGATTATAAGTGTCAGTAGATTGTATTTTTGAAAAATGAGCCAAACCGCTTCCGCGTTTTTTTGATGGAAGGCGGTTTTTAAAGTTCTTTGATGTGAGGCATTGCTTTTAATAGATAATTTCTCATGCATTTGTTGATTATGAAGATGCATGCGGATATTATGACATAGTTTGTGTATGGAAAACTGTAGATGAAAATTCGTAAAGTTATATTCCCCGTTGGCGGATTGGGGACAAGGTTTTATCCGATCACTCGGGCGGTTCCCAAAGAAATGCTAGGGATTCTTGATAAACCTTTGATTCATTACGCATTTGAAGAAGCTCTATCCGCTGGCATCGAGCAGTTTATATTCGTCACGCGTCACGGTAAAAATTCCATTGAAGATTATTTTGATTACATCCTGACTCATTCTGATGATTTTAGCACCGATAGATGCAGTTTCTGCTACGTGCGCCAGAGTGAGCCACGCGGTCTTGGACACGCCGTATTGTGCGCAAAGCACCTCGTAAATGACGAGCCATTTGCCGTCATAAGCGCGGACGATTATATATCTCATGATAAATCATGCATTGGAGAAATGATCCAAAATTACGACGGATCAAATATGGCTGCCATCATGAACGTTTCCAAGAAAGACGTCAGCAAATACGGCATAATGGACGTGGAAAAAGAAACCGACAAAGTTGTCATTGCCAAATCTGTTGATGAAAAGCCATCTGTTGAGAATGCGAAATCAACCAACGCCATAGTCGGAAGATATATCCTAACGCACGAAATATTCGATGTTCTGAAGGATCTGAAACCCGGTGTGAAAAACGAAATACAACTGACGGACGCTCTACTGCAAATGATACCAACGCATGGTCTAACCGGTTTTAAATTTGAAGGAGAGAGATTCGATTGTGGATCGAAGGAAGGGCTCCTGTCTGCAGTTTTGCATGTGTCCATGAAGGATAAAAAGCTGGCTGGTATCGTTAAAAATTTTTGTGGGAGTTTAGAGCCATGAATATTGCTGTCGTTGGAACTGGGTATGTTGGATTGGTTTCGGGAGTTTGTTTTTCGGAATTTGGGTTTAACGTTAAATGCATCGATAATAATGTATCAAAAATAGAGGAATTAAAGAAAGGCATTGTCCCAATTTATGAAAAAGAGCTGGACAAGCTAATGTCGAAAAATATGAAAGCCGGTAGGCTTTCGTTTACATCTGACATGGCCGAAGGTGTGCGAGACGCAGATATCGTGTTTATAGCGGTTGGCACTCCGAGTAAACCAGATGGAAGCGCCAATCTGAACTATGTGTATGGAGCAGTAGATGAGCTGGCGCCTCACATGAATAATGATGCAATTCTTATGATAAAATCCACAGTTCCAGTTGGTACCACCAGAGCCGTAAAACGCTTTTTGCTGGATAAAGGATTTGACATAGAAGTCGCGTTTAATCCGGAGTTTCTGCGGGAAGGAGCGGCTATCGAGGATTTTATGCGTCCCGATAGAATAATTCTCGGAGTCGAAAGCAAAAAAGCAGAAGAGGCGTTGAAGCGGGCATATCGTCCACTTTTCGTCCTGAGTATTCCGATTGTATTTACTGGAGTGGAAACGGCGGAATTGTCCAAATATGCGGCGAATGCATTTCTTGCGATGAAAATAACATTTATAAACGAAGTGGCGAATCTCTGTGAAAATTGCGGAGCAGACGTTCAGGAAGTCGCCTACGCCATTGGTCTGGACAAAAGAATCGGCGAGCAATTCTTGCAGGTGGGGCCTGGATATGGCGGATCCTGCTTTCCCAAAGATACGTCTGCGCTGAACGATTTCGCGAAAAATTTCGGTGTAGATATGCCACTCGTGGAGGAAACCATAAGGTCCAACGATGCGAGACGAGAAAAAATGATACAAAAAATTATGAGCGTTTGCGATAACGATGTAAAAAACAAGAATATCTCAATACTCGGAGTGACATTCAAGGCAAATACCGACGATATGAGAGATAGTCCAAGCATTTGCATAGTAAATCATCTGATAGAAAAAGGAGCGAATGTAAAAATATACGATCCGTCTTTTTCGGAACAAGCTAAGAGGATTTTTAAGAACGTAGAATGGAACGGTAATGCATACGATAATTGTAATGGAGCGGATGTTGTTGTTATACTCACGGATTGGGCTGAATTCAGAGCTATTAACCTTGCGGATCTGAGGTGCAGAGTAAAAACCCCACTGCTGGTGGACTTGAGAAGCATATATACTGTCCACGAAGCGAAAGCTTCTGGTTTTACCTATCATTCCGTTGGGAGACCGTTTCTAAATGGATAGTTTTATGCGCATCTTGTGCATTTTATTCGCGTCATTGATTTTCTTTCAGGAGGAAGGTGTTTGCAAGCCTGCCAGCACTGGAAAAACCGCTGGTCGAAAAACTGATAACAAACAAGAATTGAGAGACCTATGCAAAAAAGCGCTTGAATTGGAGAGAGAAATTTCGAAGAGCGAAGTGGTGTTGGATTACATAAATCAAGAGGAAAAAAACGCCGCCCCGGTTGTAAGAAACAAATACGAAATTCTAACGAGATGTTTAACTCTTCTTTGTGATATCCAGAGATTTTCTGGAGTTCTTGCACTGAATCAAAAAGAGAATAGAAATGATTTCGTGAGATGCTCCATAATAATTAAAAATTTCGCTCCCTATTTCAAGTCCATTGGAAAGAAATTGGGGAAAACAGGATCGGAAGTAGTTGCTTTGAAGAAAACAAAAAATACGCAACAAGAAGCACTACAAAAAATAATTGATGAATATGAGCAATTGATAATAAAAATAGACGAGAAAGCAGCTGAAATAGCAAAAAATCGTCCGGAAAATATCATTCAGGACGATGTCGTTTATCATATTGCGTCAAAGTCTGAATCCGTCGAAGAATTAGATGCAGAGCTGGAAGCCGAAAATAACGTTGGAGTACTGAAGAGTATAAAAATTTCAACTGAATTATCGTTGGCTTATCCGGTTTGTGGCAAAGTAATTACAGAATTCGGAGACAGAAATCCAGATGGTGAGATGATATGTTACATGTCGTTTGAAACACGTCCAGGTGCCATTGTTACGTCTCCAGTAAAAGGTTATGTTGAATTTGCCGGAAAATTCTTGGGCTATGGTCACATGGTGATAATAAGCAATGGAAGCTATAGGATATTTGTATATGGAATGGATATAGTATCGTTGTCAGTTGGAGATGTCGTGGAAATTGGTGATTATATGGGAAAGATGAATGCGAATCCATTAAGTAATCCGGTACTAAAAATGGAACTGAAAAAAACAGGAGAGCCGTTGGATCCTAGACATTGGATGTTACAAACAATAGAATGCATCAAGCAGTCAGATACTAAAAATGGAGCCGAAAAAAACGGAAGAGCCGTTGGGGCCTAAGCATGGGATGTTACAAGCAGTAGAAACAGTGGGAAAGGAAACAAAATGAAAAAGTCTATATGGTCTTTATTTTTGATGGCTGGAGTTCTACTCAGCAATACGTGTTGTTCTGGTGGTGCACTTCGGAAAGATGTGGCTGAAAAATCATCAAAATCGTCCAGCAGTGGAGATGGCGAAAAAGGCGGGAAAACAGCAAAAGGAAAAAGTGCCTCAGAAAAAAAGGCATCAAAGTGTTCTCTGGTCATTCCAGATGGCATAAAAAAGAATATTCCAGAAGATATGCAATACTCAGTACTTCTTCAAATGATATTTAGTTTCATCAGAAACGAGTATGTAAATGAATTGGAAGAAGGCGAAATTGCTGAAAAAGCCGTTTCCGGAGTGCTGGCATCGCTGGATCCACATTCCAGCTACATGAATGAGAAATCGTTTGCCGCTCTGAAGACCCAGACGGATGGCGAATTCGGTGGACTTGGAATTGAAATCATGATGGACGAAGGCTTCATCAGAATTATTTCTCCAATTGATGACACTCCGGCCTACAAAGCCGGCTTGAGATCCGGAGATTTGATCATATACATAAATGACGAATGTATAAACGGAATCACATCGGAGGAAGCTCTCGAAAAACTTCGCGGCAAGCCTAAGACAAAGATCAAATTAAAGATAAAAAGAGGAGATAAGGTGCCTTTTGATGTGGAAATAGAAAGAGACATCATAAAAGTGGAATCCGTAAAAACTGAAATCCTGGACAATATCGGCTACATAAGAATCTCGACGTTCGATAAGAATACAACGAAAAACATCAAGAAATTTATAAAAGATAACGAAGCTAAAAAATTACACGGATTGGTTATCGATATACGCAATAATCCAGGTGGACTTTTGGATGAGGCCGTCTCTGTATCTGATATATTCCTAGACGGAGGGAAAATCGTTTCCACACGCGGAAGAACGAAAGACAATAGCAAGGATTTCGTTGCTAGCAAGGGAGACTTGACGAAAGGTCTTCCAGTTGCTGTGTTGATAAACAGTGGAACAGCATCTGCTCCGGAAATTTTGGCTGGAGCTCTGAGGGACAACAAACGCGCTATAATAGTTGGCACAAGATCGTTTGGAAAGGGATCTGTCCAGAAGGTCATTCCACTGTCGGAAAATACTGCCATCAAACTCACAATTGCCAAGCATTTTACTCCCAGCGGCGAATGCATACAGGCGAACGGCATTACTCCTGACATAGAAGCGGATCTCGCCATCATAAAAAGGCCGGAAAATATTTTTATTGTTAGGGAAGAAATTCTAACTAATGCGCTTGATGCCGATAAAAAAGAGAAAAACAAAAAAGCGACAGAGGCAATGAATAAGAAGACCATCGATTCTCTAAATAAAAAGAAATCCGACAAGAAAAAAGAAGGCGAAGAAGATGATGAGGACGATAATTCGGAGATCTACAGAAAATTACCTTTGAGTGAAAGAGTCGAAAAGGACTATCAGCTAAGCAAAGCTTTTGATACCATAAAAGCAATAGAGAGATTTAAATCCATGGGTGGTGGAGCAAATGAAAAGAAATAACAAATTGATCTTTGCTTGGTGTGCTTTTGGCCTTTGTATAGCTACATTTCTGGTTGTTACTGGAATTTATCATGATGATCACAGTGAGCAATCGCCGGGCTATCAGTATAGGATTCTCATAAACAAGGACGTACTAAGTACCGCTGAAGAAGATAATTCAGACAAGGAAAAACCAGCAGATGTTCCAGAAAAATCGCCGGATCCTGGCGTTGGGAAATCACCAGATTCCGAAAAATTATCTAAAAACGACGATAATCTTTTTTATGAAAAGGCCAAGTATGGATATCTTCCTAAGATCTCTCCGGACGGCGATAAGATTTTTGATGTGTATTCGGCAAAATTCTCCGAAAACGGCAAGAAAAAGGCGTGTCTGGTAATATATCTCGACAACAGTTCTATTGAATTTCTGGATCATGCTCTTAAGATACTTGGAACACACACATGCACGTTCATTGTGCCACACTATCTCGACAAAATCACCGATGTCGTGAAAACAATATCAGAGGCTGGTCACGAAATTTTTATGCAGATTCCCATTCAATCGTCCACATTGGATAATTCCAAAAATGAAATCGCTCCCTTCTTGGCCAATTCCAGCAGTGAAGATACTCTGGATACATTGCTACGCCTACTGTCGGTCTCAAAGTATATCATAGGTATCGCAAACACATCTCCCACTTTGCTGACGAAGTCCAAAAATGACATGTCGGTTATTGTGGACGAACTTTCGAAGAGGGGGCTTGCGTTTCTTGATCTGGAGAAAACAAATGATATTCCCCAGGGGCCTTCCGGAGATGATGGCGTTATACATGCAAATGCATCCGTTGTGTTCGATTCGAGATCTGTAATGGAAATTTCCGACAATGACGAGGGAAAAATATTCTCTCTGCATCTCGATAAGTTGCGTGATTTTCTAGCCGCGGTATCGAAGCACGATAATTACGTCGTTGCTCCAATCAGTTCATTAGTGCGGAAAAAATAATATGGAAGCAGTTTATAGAAAGTGTGCGGCGATTTTCCTGAAGAAATCCGATTTGGTGTTCGCCGGAGAAAGAATCGACGCTCCTGAAACTTGGCAGTTTCCTCAGGGAGGAGTTGATCCAGAAGAAGAATATTTTGACGCCGCAGTGCGTGAATTGTACGAAGAAACCGGCGTTCGATCGGTAAAACTGCTGGCCTACTCCGGCGGTATATATAAATATGATTTCCCGGAACATGTAAAAGCCTTTGTGTTTAAAAAATGCGGAGTGGAATACGCGGGACAGGGAGTTAAATTCTTTGTCTTTGAATTTATCGGAAACGACGATGAAATAAATTTACAAGTAACGGAACATCCAGAGTTCTTCCGATGGGAATGGAGACCGGTTGCTACTGTACTAAAATCCATGGTTGAATTCAAAAGAGGAGCATTCACAAAAGCTGCAATGGACCTTGGGTGCTTGCAGCACTCGCATTAATGGCTCGCCTCCGTTTGAAAGGTCTGCGATCGCTATCTGCGATGCTGAGTGAGCGTGAGTGGTGTTGATATTTTTCTCGCATATGCAATGGGACCATTTATAGAAATACTATGATGTGATATAGTCATCGCAAGGATAATCAAAAGGAGAAAAATGAGTACCACATTAAAGCTTTCGGCATCCGCTCTTGAGAAAATCTGTAAGAGTTCTCAACTGCAAAAAGATCTTGAGAATAGGCGTGCACAACAGAAAAAAGAAAAAAAGAAAAAGTTGGATAGTCAAGCGTTAGAAAAAAAGAAAAGATATAAAGAGATTGTGCAAAAATGCAGGAACGTTATGGAGTGGCTTTGCGAGCAATATCCGTTGTGTTTCAAAAAAGATGATGTACCTGTGCCTCTGAAAGTAGGTATTATCAAAGATATTTTTGCTGTTATTCCGGAAAATGCCGTTTTTTCCAGGGGAGATGTCCGGAGAACACTTCTGCGTTATGCCCACAGGACAGTATATCTACAGTCGTTGATTTCTAGCGCCCATAGATACGATCTAGCTGGCAATCAAGTCGGAGAGGTATCTGAGGATAATAAGGTATCTGCTCGACTGAAGCTGGATAAAATATTAGTGGAAAAGTTTAAGAATCGCTCCGCTGTGTAATAAATTGTCAACGTGCTACAACTGCCTTTGTCGTATTCTTGGGGGATAGCTGTCGTGTAGCCTGATTTTTGCGCAGCCAATCCTTCGAAGATGGAACAATCGCTGTAGACGGTGAACAGCCTTGCCGTCGTCCCCGCTCCGTGTGGTTTCAATAAGGTGATTTTTGGAAACAGAGTTGATTGGGATGAGGCGCCTGAAATTTCAACCAATTGAAGTTCCTTGAAGTTTCAAGTGCTTCGTGTAGATATTTGATCTTTATCATGCCTTATCAACTCTTCCTCCAAAAATCACCTTCAATAAATAACACCGGTGTCGTTTTCAATATAGCGGCACAGCGAAGACGTCTATGGAATGGAAGCGTAATACTGCTGCAGATTTACATGCATCAACTGGCCAAAATTTTATTTCAAAAAAAAACGAACGTTAGCGGTTTTTTAACTTTTTTTGAATTATAATCAATTTGAGTTTTAATTAAGAGGTAAGGAAATGAAAGAAAATATAAGGAAGTTTTGGTTCGCTGTGTGTTCTGTAGTTGTTTTGCATTCTCAGTGTTTCGCGGCGGAATACACGGAATATAGCATGGAAATTGAAAATATAATAGCGGAAGCAAAAGCAAATTCAGATGCAAAAAGAGCTGCAGAAGCAGATGCAAAAGCAGCAGAAAGAAGAGCCGAAAAAGCAGCAACGATGACGGCGGAAGCAGCTGTAGAAGGGTCAGAAAGAGCAGCCAAAATGGCGGCAGAGATACGCGCAGCAGCAGCGAAAGAAATAGAGACAGCTGAGAGAAAAAAACGCCTGGTTGAAGACACAAAAAAAGCGTTGAGTGAACGCGCGTCTGATGTCTGCCAATGTATTGTAAATAAAATGAACTTCGCTACGCTTTCGATAGATGGAAACCATGGGAAACTGGAATTTTTTCTTTATTACCCAGCAAAGATTGATCCGAATCAGACATTTCCATGTCTTGTCTTTTTGCACGGAGGGAATGAATCTGGTCCTCTGATGATATCGCGCCCGGAGTGCAGTTATGAACAACTTCTTAACGCGCCAGGCCCATTATGGATGGACAACCATATCACATTTCCAATGTTGCCGATGATTGGGGCCATAGTTTCTAGTAATTGCGCCGTAGCTTCGATTACTTTTCGAAGCGAAGACGGTGGTCTCGATATGAATAAACTGAATGAAAAGTATGAAATGCAGACGGTACCAGGATTTGGAAAAAGCATAAAAGAGCAAATAAAAGAGCAAGTTGCCGTGCTAAAACAACAACCTATTATAAATCCGGGAAAAATATTTCTGGTAGGTCATAGTTTTGGAGGTGAAATGATGATTCATTTTTTGGCTAACGAAGTTAAGTGGTTGAATGACAACGTTGCAGCCATAGGCGTATATGCCGGACCCACTGAAGACGGAATTCCTGCTATGGCGCAATTGAGCGCTTTGACTAAAAAAGTGCATTTGTTCCAGGGGACAGGAGACTTCACCGTTATGCCGTGCGGGACAAAGGCTCTAATCGAATACTTTGAGCGCTCTGGTTTTTCAAGGACGAGATGGCAATTGCATGCATACAAAGATTCTTCGCACAGTGTTCATCGCATAACACCAGGCCTAAATGGCGCTAATAGGGAGGTCAACGTTGAGAACGCATCGAAAATGGGGACGCAGACCAAGGCCGAGAGATGTGCGAATTTTGGAAAATTTATTAATGACATTTGCGGTGTGCTGCTGGATGGGCCGACCTCTAATAGTGAAGTAAAAGAATTAGATATTTGCACCGAAGCGGTAGGACAACAACTCGCAAAACTAAGAGAAAAGTATAGTGGCATAACGCAGTGAGCGGGTTTTTTGCGATAAGTTTTGCTTTTTAAGCTTTAATTAGGCATTGTTTTCGGCTTTTATATAATTGACATTACAACGCTGGAGGAAACAATGCCCATTGACGATTTTATCATTACTGTTTTTGTTTGTATTGATGATTTTTTAAAAAATGAAAAAAAGCTGAGGCGACGAGGACCAGCACCTAAATTGACTGATGCAGAGGTTCTGACTATGGAAACTGTTGGTGAATTTCTAGGATTTGGATCCGATAAAGCAATTTACGAATATTTCAAACATCATTGGTTGGAGTGGTTTCCGAATCTTGGGCACCGAACTACATTTGCTCGACAATCGGCGAATTTTTGGATAATCAAGGAAAAGTTGCAAAAATATTTGTCTAGAAAGTGCCACACGAACGATTTGTATTTATTTGATGGATTTCCGATTCCCATTTGCAATTACAAAAGAGCGCGCCGCGGCAACCGATTCTGCGAACATGCATCATTCGGATATTGTGCCGCCAAAGACGTACATTATTATGGATTCAAGGGGCATTTATTGACAAACCAGAGAGGATTAATTGTGGATTTTACGCTAACTCATGCCAGCGCTGACGAACAGAATGCGCTCTATGATCTGGCAAAAAAAACACAACAACAATCGCCGACAAAGGATTGCTCGGAGCTCCCCTAAAAGAGGAACTCAGCAAAAACAAAAATGTAAATTTGCAAACACCCGTGCGCAAAAACATGGTGGAAAACCGACCAAAAACCTTTGTAAATCAGATCATGAACGTTAGAAGACTGATCGAAACTGTCATTGGACAACTTACTGAAAGATTCAACATACAGAAAATTAGAGCTAAAAATATGTGGCGTTTAATATCGAAAATTAGACGAAAACTCTGCGCTCATACCATCGCTTTCTTGATCAACGGTGACATCGACTTCGACCAGATGATCGCTTCATAAAAAACATGCTCACTGCGTGGCATAGCGATTCCCGGTCAATCCGGACCTGCTATCAGCGCAGCTGGAGAACCTACACACCAGAGGACTGAACCAGTTTTGTACTACAACCCAGCATAAACAAAATTTGGCAAAACGCATCGCATAGGCCGAGCATGTAGAAATGTAAAGCTTGTGCGATTTCGCAAGTGCGGATGCGGCTTATACGATAACACCGGTGTCGTTTTCTATTCTGTTAAACATGTCGCAGAGAAATGCCGTGTCCTCCGAATGTAAATCCATTGTATTGGTTATTTCTTCGGCGATTTCTATGAGTTGGGAATTGTCCGTAAATTCACTGAATCGCAGTGAGTTAAATCCGCTCTGCTCTTTTCCCAGAATGTCTCCTGCACCGCGCAGCTTCAAATCCTCTTCGCTCAATAGAAATCCGTCGGTGGTCTCTCTCATGAGATTCAGTCTTTCGCGCCCAACTTTGGAAACCGGATTGTGATACAGCAGAATGCAGTAGGAGGAATCCGTGCCTCGACCAACTCGTCCCCGCAACTGATGCAGCTGCGACAGTCCAAAGCGTTCGGCGTGCTCTATCACCATGACGTTGGCGTTTGGTATGTCGACTCCCACTTCTATGACGGTGGTCGAAACCAGTACTTTGAACTCACCTCGCTTGAAGCTATTGATTATATCGTCTTTTTCCTTGGGTTTCATTTTCCCATGCAAAATTTTCACCTCTTGGGCGGAGAAAACACCGTTCAAATATTCGCAGCGAGTCGTTACGTCTGTCAGCTCTTCGGATTCCTCAATCACGGGACATACCCAATAGATCTGGGAATCGATCTCCTTGAGCCTGGTCACGAGGTCCTTTATTTTTGACACGCCAATTACGCTGGTTTCGATCGGTTTTCGTCCTGCTGGTTTTGTTTTTATGGTGGAAACGTCTAGATCACCGTAGCAGCCCAGCAAAAGCGTTCGCGGAATCGGAGTGGCAGACATGGCTAACACATTGGTATAATGACATTTTTTGATGACTCTCGCCCTCTGCATGACTCCGAATCTGTGCTGTTCGTCGATTACCACCAGACCAAGATGAGAAAACTCTATGTTATCCTCCAGAACCGCGTGGGTGCCAATCAGCAATTGAGTAGTGTTATTTTTGAGATTTTCGATTTGCTTCGCCCGAATTCTTCGATTACTGCCCAGCATTATGCCTATGTTTATGCCGAGATCGTTCGCGAGATTTTTCATGGTCGTATAGTGCTGCATCGCCAAGATTTCCGTCGGAGCCAGCAGTACCGCCTGAAATCCATTTTCTATAATGATGAGCATACTAACGAACGCAACGATGGTCTTGCCGGACCCAACATCTCCCTGAATAAGGCGATTCATTGGCTTCGCGGACGCCAAATCATGTCTTATGTCGGCCAAACAATTTATTTGGTCCGGAGTTAGCTTAAAGGGAAGCTTCAATTTTCCCGTCAGACGTCCGTTTTCGGTCACAATGCCAGACGCATGTTCCTCCATGGCTTTTCGGATCTGTCGCAGGCGAATTTGGTTTGCTAAAAGCTCGTCAATGGCGATTCTTTTGCGAGCTGGCGTCATGGTTATGATGTCCGACATGTTTTTCGGATGATGAATAGCGCTTATGGCATCGGAAAAATTCATCAGCGAATATTTTTTCAGAATATCTTCTGGAATGTGCTCTGGAATTGTTGGCATGGATTTCACAAGAGTGGAAATCACGTAGGACAGCGTTTTATTTTGAAGTCCAGTTGTCAGCGGATAGATGGCCTCTGTTCCAACGTGGTATTGGGCGTAGGATGGCTGCGTCACCACATCAGGATGAGCTATCTGTATACCTCCAATGGTCCTTCTGGCGTCACCACTTACGCAGAACACTCCGTCTACCGGAAACGTTTTTCGCAGATAGTAGGCGTTGTAGTTGAAATACACCAGCTGCAGCTCATCCTCGCCAGCGGCAACGTATATTTTATAGGGGGCAGACCTGCCGGCCGGAGCAGCATGTCTCAGCACCTTCACCACCAGCGTTAATTTCTCTTTATCTTGAAAATTATTAATGTCCGCAGTTCTATTTACGATGGACGATGGAAAATGCAGGAGCAAATCAATGACTCTATTTCCGGAGCAGCATTTTTTGATGAGTTTATCCGTATGCTCCGATATTTTTACAAAATTTATTGCTGGACTAAACAGAAATTCACGTACGTTCATGGTCGTTTCTCACATTATATATCAACGAAATACCAAAGAAAAATATGCCTATGCTCATGTATTGATTCAGATTCATTCCGGTTTTAAAAAGCAACTCGTAGCCGAAGGCGGAATCTGGTTCCCGAAAAAATTCACAGACAAATCTGGCAATTCCGTAGCCGGAACAGAAAATTCCACATAGTACTCCACTCTTCCCATAGAATCTCATCTTGACTGACAGAATCATTACGACAAATAATACGATTCCTTCAAGAATTGCTTCGTATATCTGACTGGGGTGCCTCGAAATTCCATCTTTGAAAACGACCGCCCATGGGACATGGGACGCCGTTCCCAGAAGTTCTCCATTTACGAAATTTGCGATTCTTCCAAGAAATAATCCGATCGGAGCGCCAATGGCCCATAAATCCATGAATTTCAGAAATATCAATTTATGTTTGCGACAGAATATGTACGCCATTAGGACCGTGCCGATGCAGCCGCCGAAAAACGACATTCCGCCTTTCCATATTTTTAGAATATCGTCCAGATGCTCGCTGTAATATTGGAAATCGTAGAATAAAACATGTCCAAGCCGTCCACCAACAACAATGCCGATTATGGCGTAATTGATGAATGCATCGATCAGATCCTTACTCAGATCCGGATATAGCTCTCTGGCAAGGCGATTGCTTAGATATATCGAGAACAATATCCCGAATATGTAGGCCAGCGAATACCAGTGCACCGGAAAACCAAAAAGGGAAAACGCTACGTTAGAAAAATTACAAACCACCCCAGCCTCATATGCTACATCGATATAATAATTGGATTTTCATCGTATACCAAGTTAATTTTTCTATAGCAGATGCTTACGATAAATCCTAATTCCATGCTATAATTCGCTATAAGGCTAGAAAGCGCATTCAAGATGTGGTACAAGCTATATAAAATGAACATAAGATGGAAAAATCATGGATAATTCTTCCTACAGCAGTGAATCACCTGCATCTGCACAGTCGATGGCGAGCAAAGGAATGTTGGAACGGGTCAGCAAGATTGTAATTGCCAGTACTAATCGTGGAAAAATCACTGAAATCCAAAACATGGATTTTTTTAAGAATTTCGAAATTCTCACAGCGGCCAATGTGAATCTGGGGAACATAGAGGAAAATGGAGACACACTCGAAGAAAATGCACTACTGAAGGCAAGATACTGTTATAACCAAACCCGACTTCCTTCATTGGCAGATGATACGGGATTTTTTATCAATGCACTCGGGGGATTTCCAGGCATACACTGTGGTAGACTCGCAGGAGCATCTGGAAATCGTAATTTTAATGTGGCAGCCAAGATCATAAGCGATAAGCTTGGAGATGCAGAGGACAGGAGCTGTCTATTTGCTACTGCCGTTGCGTTTGTTATCGATGGAATAGAATTTGTATCCAGAGGCGAAATGCATGGAAAATTCGTATACCCCGGCCGGCCTGATAATAAATTCGATGAATTGGGATATAAAAACTACTTTATACCAGATGGCATAGATATTACTTGCGCCCAGGCTGATCCAGAAGATGAGAGCTTTTTCAAGCACAGAGCCACAGCTGTACGAAATTTAATAGCGCAAATCAATGGTCAAGAAGAAGCGATTTAAATCTCTAGCTTCTTTTTGTTTTTGATTCACAAATTAGCGTGTTTCTGATAGACTGTCGCATTCAGAATGCATTGATGGTTTGTTGGGGAATATAGATGATCTCACTGAAGAATGTATCCAAGAATTACGGCGATCTGTCGGTGATTAGCGATATATCTATGGAAATACAGTCAAACGTCATATATGGAATTATCGGAAAGAGCGGCGCCGGCAAATCGACTTTGATCAGACTGATGAGCCTTCTGGAGAATCCCGATGCCGGAGAAATCGACTATGACGGTGTCCGAGTGGATAACCTGAGGGGCAAGGGGCTCCTGGAATGCCGTCATCAGTTGGGCATGATATTTCAGAACTTCAATCTGTTTTTCTCACGAGATGTCTTCGGGAACGTGGCTTATCCTCTTGAAATTGTTGGCAAAGATAAAGGAACAATCCGAAATAGAGTGTATGAATTGCTGGAGCTGGTTGGATTGTCGGATAAGTGCCTCTATCCCATAAGCAAGCTCTCCGGTGGACAAAAGCAGCGTGTTGCGATTGCGAGAGCCCTAGCCAATCATCCGAAATTTCTGTTCTGCGATGAGGCCACCAGCGCTCTCGATCCGCAAACGACGAAATCAATTCTTCAGTTGATTCGTGATATTCGTAATAAAATGGGCCTGACGGTGGTGATGATTACCCATCAGATGGAGGTGGTGAAGGAAATATGCGACTACGTGTCCGTAATTGATGGCGGGAAGATCATCGAAAGCGGCACGCTAAAAAGTCTAGTCAGTTTTCCACACACACAGATTGCGCGTGAGTTCATCTCCACTTTGGATCCGCTGGAGGAGAAGGTGCTCCAGAAATTTCCTCCGAATTCAAGAATATGCCGGTTGCACTTCGGAAGCGAATCCGTCATGGAGCCGATTCTCTCGAAAGTAATAAAGACTTGTCAGGTGGATGTGAATATATTGTCCGGCACGCTGCGGACGGTGAACGATGAACCAATTGGAGAGCTCGTGGTGGAATTCATGGGAACAGCCGATAATTTAAATGCAGCCATTGATGAGTTGAAATCCTACGGAATTCTGATAGAGGTGTTGCATGGTTGAGATATTGCAGATGTTGGTGGAGCCGACGCTTAGTACGGTCTATATGGTGGCGATATCAACGATTTTTTCGCTGATTTTGGGATTTCCGTTTGGTGTCATTCTTTGCGTGACGTCGAAGGGACATCTGATGCCAATGTCAAATCTAAACAATGTTTTGGGACGAACCATAAATGTACTCCGTTCGTTTCCGTTCATCATACTAATGATACTTGTGTTTCCGCTGTCACGTCTGATTGTCGGCACCAGCATTGGCACAGCTGCGGCCATTGTTCCGCTGTCCATTGCGGCGGCTCCTTTTGTGGCGAGAATCATCGAATCCGCTTTGCATGAAGTCGATCCGGACTTGATTCTGGCGGCAAAGGCAATTGGATCCACAAATATGCAGATTATTTTCAAGATAATAGTTCCGGAGGCTTATCCGGCGCTCATAAACGGTATAACATTGGCGATAATAAACATCATTGGGTACTCGGCTATGGCCGGTGCGATAGGCGGCGGAGGACTCGGAGATCTGGCGATTCGCTATGGGTATCAGCGGTTTCGAGTGGATATAATGGCCGGAGCGGTGCTGGTAATCATGATTATCGTGGAATTGGTTCAATCTCTTGGAAGCAAAATGGCCAATGATGTGCTGAAACGAAGGGGATTATCTTAAAATGAAAAAAATACTGTTGGCGATTGCGATTTTGCTGATTGCTGGAGCGAGTTACATGTTTTTCAATAAAAATCACGGCGAAAAACTGCGCATTGGAGCGTCGCCTCTGCCTCATGCGGAGATTCTCAATTTTGTGAAAGAAGATCTGGAAAAATCCGGAATAGATCTTGAAATAATAGAGTTTACGGATTACGTTACTCCGAATCTCGCGTTGAACGACAAGCAAATTGACGCAAATTTCTTCCAGCACAAGCCGTATCTGGACAGTTTCATAAAAGAGCATGGAGTTGATCTCGCATCGCTGATCGCCATCCACATCGAACCGCAGGGACTTTATTCGCAAAAGATAAGAAATATCTCGGACCTCGAAGATGAAGCAACCATTGCCATTCCAAACGATCCAACGAACGAAGGGAGGGCACTACTGCTGCTGCAGGCGAACGGCATTATACGGTTGAAGGCGGGAGTCGGATTCGAATGTACGCCGCTTGACATCATCAGTAATCCGAAAAATCTAAAGTTTAAGGAACTGGAGGCGGCTCAGCTTCCGCGTGTTCTGGCAGACGTGGATGGGGCTATCATATCGGGGCATTATGCTATCGAAGCCAAATTAACGCTGAAAGATGCGTTACTCCTCGAAGCGGGCGATTCTCTCTACGCCAATGTCATAGCGGTTCGTCAGCAAACGAAAGACGATCCACGATTCCAGAAACTAATCAAAATATTGAAAACCGACAAAGTAAGACAATACATTCTGCGCACCTATGGCGGAATTATTCCGGCATTTTAACCAGCGTAACACTGGACCCGTTTTCTATTGCTGGATACCTCATAGGCGTTTTTGCAATTTTGTTTGGCACTTCGCTTGACTTTTAATAAAAGATATGATACATTGAATATAGTTTTTAATCAAGGAGGACGGAAAATGAAACTAAACAAATTGAGCGTTGCTTGCGCTGTTGCGGTAACAGTAGCAAATTTGGAGATAGCGGATGTGTGCTGGGCGATGGAAAGCAAACTAAAAGAGTTCGCTACGCGGTATCATCGCGGAGAAGAGGCGCTTGAAGAGATTGTTTATTTGTGTGATCACTACCACACCGAATTCTGCGCTACGATACACGCAAAACCTGAAGTGATTACACAGGATCTCGTTGATCTTGTAGCTGCTGCATGCAAGTATGCAAAACGGACTGCAGATCAAAACACTGCAGTTGGTGCTTTGGGTGACCTTGTAGAGACCAAACCTGAACTGGTTACGAACGACCTTATTGCCGACCTAGAAAAAGTACTTACGTCCAGTGGAACGAATGGGTACTGGAAAATCGCTGATGTTTTGAGCATCATTGTGACAAAAAACCCCACTTGGGCTTCCGACTCCAGAGTAGAGACAATGGTTGGCAAGCTAGTTCCTGAGCTTCAATCAAGAGGTGCTGGCTTGTATGCAGCGAGTGGTTCTAAGCTTTTGAGTGCCGTAGCGCAAGCCAAAAAGTCATCGGGTAAGTAGTTCAAGAGCTTTATCGGAAAACGGCTTTTCTTAGGTGGAAAGCCGTTTTTGAACTTTTGTTCGCCCATTCAACACTGAAGTGCATCAAGTAGCGACCTAAAAAGAGAGCGTTTTTGGTGATTGGGGCAAAAAAAGAAGGTGAAAAAGTCACGCAAAGAAGTTAACCTCGAGTTATGTTTTAAACAGAGAGGTTAACATGGCTAAAAACTAATCGCGGTAGACGGGGTACGGCTTTGGCGGCCGTCCCCCCGCACAGGTAGGGTCGAGCAATGGCGCGTTAGCTGAGATAGCCACGTTTCCATCGCCCGCCACGTCAAACGCAGCGTGCGGATTTCCCGCACTACGCTTTCCTGTTATTTTCGCATCAAAGTTTATGTGACCTATCATGCCAGCAACACTTTCTGAGCTTGGTAATACTTGATCCTGTAGTCTGAAAACAGCCCACATACCGCGTATAACCAGCTCCTACTCCATCTTTCCCAGCCGAAGCCTTTTCTGTTTCTGCTTCTCATTAAGTGGCGTCTTGCCTTCTTTTCCATCCAATCTTTTATGTACCCAAAGCATCGACTGGAGTTCCCGACTCTGAAATAGTTCGTCCAACCCCTTAATATTGGATTTACCTGTTGGATGATCCTTCCGAGTGGCTGCGACTGATGCCTTCGGAACACTTCTTTGATTTTCCTCAGAAGTTTCGTTCGCGCTGTCATCTTCGGCGTTTTCTGTACTCCATCTTTTCCGTTTAGCGTTCTCTTTCTTCTGAAATCAAACCCCAGAAAGCTGAAGCTTTCGCCTTTCACTAAATCTACTTGTCGAGTTTTCTCTAGGTTGAGCTCTACGTCTATCTTCGCCAGCTCCTCGCGCAGACGCTTGTTCACCGCTGCAACCAGCCATTCCCATTTCTGATGACCGTCGATCAGTACCACCAGATCATCTGCCCATCTGG
>BNWJ01000006.1 GCA_025998735.1 Alphaproteobacteria bacterium
AAAAACAATTCCGATCAAAAAAATCCCACTTCAAACACGGTCTTCGATATATAACTAACACTTTGTTTTATCTGTCTTTTTCTCATACTTTGTGGATGTTCCTAAAACTCACGGGGTGATAAGCTTTAAGGGTGAAAACAATCGTTTTTTTGTGTTTGAACTTTGAGTTAATGAGAAAAAATGATTTTATTAAAATTTTATGAAGTGCCACGGGTTTAGCGTCACGTCGGTTTGCAACGATCACAATTTAGGTCTATACTCTGTCGCGTGTTTGATTTTGCAAAAAAAATGAATAAATCTCTAAATTCAGCGATAATATTGGCAGCCGGAAACGGATCTAGATTAAAATCTTCCACTCCGAAGGTGTTTCACAAAGTTGGTGGATTATCGCTGCTGGATCACGTGATTCACAATGTATTGGATGCCGGCATAGGCGATATCACCGTCGTCCTAAAACCCGAATACGAAAATCCAGAAATCGAATTTATCGACAAGGCGATTGTTGCGTATCAGTCTATTCAAAAAGGAAGTGGCGATGCAGTAAAATGTGCGCTACAAAATCCTGCCAATAGATCTAATGAAGGATGGGTATACATATTGTATGCAGACATTCCTTTGATTTCTTCGGAAACTCTATTGGCGTGGTCTGATGTTGCAGAAACCTGCGAAAAAACTGCTGTTGTGGTGTTGGCGATGGATTCCACAAACTCAAATGCGTTGGGAAAATTAGAGCCCGCATCGTCAGTGGGAACCATAAAGGGCATAATAGAAGCCAAAGATGCGACAAAATTCGACAATACGATTCCACTTTGCAATGCTGGACTATTGGTGAGAAAAGATGTTTTGCAAAAGCTTATAGGAGAAATAAAGCCAAGTCCAGTTACGTGGGAGTTTTATATAACAGAAATCGTGCGACTGGCACACGAGGCGGGATACGTCTGCAGATATTACGAGGCAAATGTAAGCGAATTGTCGGGCGTCAATACTCGTCAGGAATTATCTGTTCTTGAGGGATATTTTCAGGATAAAATGCGCGAAAAACATATGAATAACGGAGTGACGCTCGTGGCTCCGGAAACAGTCTTCTTTTCGTTTGATACAGTCATCGAAAACGATGTAGTCATCGATCCTTTTGTGGTTTTTGGCAGAAACGTTCACATCAAAAGTGGATCGCACATCAATTCGTTTTGTGTCGTCGAGGGAGCAAAAATAGAAAATGCCGCTGTTGGTCCGTTCGCAAGACTTAGACCAGGAACATACATAAACGAAAAAGCGAAAATCGGAAATTTCGTGGAAATAAAAAACAGCACCATACACGAGAAGGCGAAAGTCAATCATCTGAGCTACATTGGAGACAGCGAAATCGGAAAAAATACAAATGTTGGAGCTGGCACCATAACTTGCAATTATGATGGATTTAACAAACATAAGACAAACATTGGAGAAAATGTCTTCATCGGATCGAATTCTGCCATAGTAGCTCCTGTAAAAATATGCGATAATGCGATGGTCGCTGCTGGAAGTGTCATAACGAAAAATGTGGATTTTGGAGCTTTGGCGCTCTCTCGAGTGCCACAGAAAAACATAGAACATGGATCCATAAAGTTTATAAAGAAGTGCAGGCAATAGCATATGTGTGGAATAGTTGGAATAGTTGGAAATACCAATGAAAATGTATTGCCTCTGGTTTTAGGTGGCCTGGAGCGCCTTGAGTATCGCGGATATGATTCTGCTGGAATTGCTCTGGTGCATCAGAACAGCATTGTTCGAGTTAGAGCCATTGGTAAGCTATCGAATTTACAGGAAAAATTGCGTGGTATGGTTGGCATCATAGGGCAGGTCGGCATTGGTCACACCCGCTGGGCGACCCACGGAAAACCAACGGAAAACAATGCGCATCCCCTGATGTCCAAAGATGTCGCTGTGGTTCACAATGGCATAATCGAAAATCACAAGGGATTGAGATTCTTTCTGGAAAACGACGGATATGTGTTTTCCTCAGAAACAGATACTGAGGTAATAGCGCATCTTTTGCAGAGAGAATTGTCGAGAGGTTTTCCTCCATTGGAAGCCATGAGAAATTGCATCGAAATTATGGACGGCACCTTCGCCATAGCAGCCGTTTTCTCATCTCTTGAAGATAAAATAATCGTGGCCCGCCGAAAAAGTTCGTTGGCCGTTGGATTCGCCAGCGATTCCAAGAAAAACTCTCACATGTGTGTGGGATCAGACGTTGGGGCGCTCTCTTGCATGTGTGATGAAGTGGCATACCTGGAAGATGACGATATTGCGGAAATCTCCGAAAAAGACGCTGTTTTCTTCGATAAAAATCTGAATAAAGTGGAGCGCAAAAAATACAAAGTGCTTTCGGACGGCTGTTCCGCAGAAAAAGGAGTGTATCCTCATTTTATGCTGAAAGAAATCATGGATCAGCCATCTGCCATAAGAAAAACGATACTACACAATAAAATAGATGCGTCGATTTTCGACAATGTCAGCAGGATATCGATTGTCGCTTGCGGAACTTCCTATCACGCTGGAATGGTTGCGAGATACTGGTTCGAGCGCTTTCTGAAAATACCAACCAATGTAGAAATTGCGTCGGAATTTAGATACAGAAGCCCTATCATAGAGGACAATACGCTGCTCATATCCATATCACAATCCGGAGAAACCCTCGATACATTGGCGGCCATAGAATACGCCGAAAGCAACAGTAATTGTAAAACAGCCAGTATCGTAAATGTGAAAAACAGTGCAGTAGATAGAGCTTCTGATATAGTGTTTTACTCGGAAGCAGGCATTGAGGTGGGAGTGGCGTCCACCAAGTGTTTTTCTGCGCAGCTCACAATATTGGCCTGTCTCGCATTCTGCAAAAATGAGTTTCTTTCAGGACAGTTGCAGAATGTTCCGACTTTTTGCGAAGAGGTTCTGACACTTTCTGATGAAATAAAGCAGCTGGCGGAAATCGTTTCCCAAAGTTCCAATGCTATATATTTGGGACGTGGATCGATGTTTCCGATAGCGCTAGAGGGCGCTTTAAAACTAAAGGAAATATCCTACATTCACGCAGAAGGATTTGCGGCTGGAGAAATGAAACATGGTCCAATAGCTCTCATAGATGACCACGTGCCTGTTGTGCTTTTGTGTCCACACAATGAGCTGTTCGAAAAGACGGCATCCAATGTGCAGGAAGCGCTTGCTCGTGGAAACAATATAATAGTTGTTACGGATGTGGATGGAGAGAAGCTTCTGCCCAAAGAAGTGCGTAAGCTGGTTCTTCCGAGTGTGCATTCGGTGATTGCTCCGATTGTTTATTCGGCGATTGCGCCTATTATCTATTCGATACCGCTGCAACTGTTGGCTTATCATACGGCAATTCTTCTGGGAACGGATGTGGATAGGCCGAGGAATCTAGCAAAATCTGTCACGGTGGAATAGTGGTTGCACCACGGGCGTTTACTCATGCTGAAGCAGCCTCAACATTGTGGAGATAGCGCCGGCATATACAATTTGGAAGGTGGCGGAGCAGGAAAGCGCGTCTGCTGCACGCACCGTCACGCTGGTAGTAATTGTGAGATTATAAACGAGGTTATAAGATGAAACAAAACAACGAACTAGAATATGCAAGATCGGTCATCCAGAAAGAAATCTCTGGATTAACAGAAATGTGTAATAATCTGAACGAGAGTTTTACGGCAGCGATCGATCTCATATATAGTAAGAGTGGTCACGTGATCGTGTCAGGAATGGGAAAGCCCGGGCACATCGGAAGAAAAGTATCAGCGACGCTGTCGTCGACGGGTACTCCATCATTTTTTCTGCATCCGGCAGAGGCAAGTCACGGAGATCTTGGGGTTATTTCAAGGCATGATGTTCTATTGGTCCTCTCGTTCTCGGGAAGTACAAAGGAATTAATTCCAATGCTCGGCTACGCCAATAGATTTGGAATCGATATCATAGGTGTTACTTCCAATGAAGATAGCGTTTTGGCAAAAGCATCGAAGATAAACATTATCGTTCCGAGCATTCATGAGGCGTGTCCGCATAATTTGGCACCGACTACTAGCACAACAGTCATGATTGCCATCGGGGATGCTATAGCTCTCTGTCTTTTGAATAGAAGAAATTTCAAGAGCGATGATTTCAAGAAATTGCATCCGGGCGGAGATATTGGGAAGCGTTTGCTTACGGTAAAGGATCTAATGCATAGTGATTTGCCACTTGTGAGAGGAAACGATTTCATGAAATCAGTTCTGAAAGAAATGACAGCAAAATCGTTTGGTTGCGCGTTTGTGATAGATGATGATGGAAAAATATCCGGAATCATTACGGACGGAGACTTGAGAAGAAAAGTAAACAATAATTTTCTGGAAGCAAAGGCCTGTGATGTCATGACTCATAATCCACGGTTGGTATCTCCCAATACGTTTGCCCTGGAAGCTACAAGGATCATGAATGAGCACAAAATTACCAGCTTAATTGTATCGGAAGATGGGTATCCGTGTGGTATAATACACATACATGATTGTTTGAGAGTAGGTCTTGCGTAGAAGAAGAAGGCGAATAAAGTTTATATCCATTGTTTTTGCATTACTGGCTGTTGGTATTATCGCCTTTGTGCTGGCGTATGTTCTGGATACCAAAAATTCCGATTGTGATACGTTTCAGTTTGCCAATAGCTCCGCCGAAAGCGTACTTTCCGACGTCACATACAAAACTTATGATGCCGGTGGAAAAGAGATCACTCTTTCGTCCAAAAGAATAACGGAAGAAAAAAAAGACAACTATATCCTCGAAAAAATGATATCAGATTTCCAATTATCGGATGGAGAAAGAGGAAATATATCGTCTAATACGACGAAAGTAATAAAAGATGATAAAACCATATGCGAATTTTCTGGAAATGTGAAATTTACGACATCATCTGGATTGGAAATGACAACTGAAAAATCCATAGTCGATTTCAATCAAAAAACCGCCGTTGGAAATACAGATCTACTAATGGAAAAAGACGGTCTTCGGTTGTCTTCCAATAATTATCATTTTGATCTCGATAATAATGTCGCCACACTAATTGGAAATGCCAAGGGATTTTCAAATGAAAACACCATATACAGCGATAAAATGGTTATTCGTTTTTTTAGTAAGAAAGAAACCGGCAATTTGTCAAATACAAAACCCGAAAAATCCATAAAATCCGTGGATGCCATTGGGCATGTAAAATGCACGTCTGCCGATTATATATTGACCGCTCAAAAAAATATTCTATACACTCCACAATCAGTTGTTGCGGATTCTAATGTAGTTCTTGTGTATAAATCAGATGGAAGTACCGTATACTGCGATAAAATGGTTATTGTTTTGGAAAGCGACAATCTGTCTGATGCGAAATCCATAAAGTCAGTAGATGCCATTGGGCATGCCAGATGCACATCCACAGATTACATATTGACTGCTCAAAAAAATATTATGTACACTTCTCAATCAATCATTGCGGATTCTAATGTAACCCTTATATATAAGAAAGACGAGAAAACCTTTGACATAAGATCCGGACACATGGTTGCAACTCTGGATGGAAACGGAAGAATAAAAGAAGTAAATGCGACCAATTCTTTGACAATAAAGACAGCGGATGCTACAATACACTCGAATCGTGGCGTATTAAGAGATAACAAAGTAACTGCGTTTGGCAATGTGGTAATCTCCAGACCAGACGGTGATGTTTTTGGAGAAACGGCGGTTTTTGACGTAAATACCGGCAATATTTCGATCGATAAATCCAGTGGAATCGTAACAGACGGAAAAGAAGTGAAAAAATGATGAGCAACGGTATTGTTTGCACTGATCTAAAGAAAACTGTGGATGAAAAGGTAATTCTGAATGGAATTAGCCTAAACGCATCCAAGGGGAAGGTCGTTGCTCTACTTGGGCCAAACGGAGCTGGAAAAACCACATGTTTCTCAATGCTATGCGGATTGATAAAGCCCGATAGTGGGAAAATATTTCTCGATGGAAAAGATATAACTGAATTGCCAATGTACAAGAGAGCACGTCTTGGAATAGGATATCTGCCGCAGGAGGCTTCCATATTCAGAGGCTTAACCGTGGAAGAAAATATCAATGCCGTAATTGAAATGAACGGCATAAAAGGAGCCAAACGCAAATGTCTGCTGGATAAGCTGCTAAATGATTTATCCATAGAATACGTAAGAGACGTATCGGCGGTTAGTGTATCCGGCGGAGAAAGAAGAAAGCTGGAAATAGCGAGAGCATTGGCTAATTTTCCCAATTTCATGCTATTGGACGAGCCGTTTGCCGGGATCGATCCTATAGCGATCTCCGAAATGAAGGATCTGATATCTCATCTAAAAAATGATAATGGCATTGGCGTGATAATCACGGATCACAATGTGAGGGATGCGCTTCCCATAGCCGATTACGCCTACATACTTCACGAAGGGAATATTCTTGTGGAGGGAAAGCCGGAAGATATAATTAATGATGTAAACGCCAAGAAAATTTACCTTGGAGAAAGCTTTTCCTTTTATACTTCTGCTTATGGAAAAGAGAAATGACATTTTTTTATCGACATCACCGCGGGCGTTAACATCGCCGTCGCTTCAGTATTCTATGAAGATACTGGAGATGAGCGGTCTTGAACTCTGCGAGCACATCAAAGGCTGCATTGAGGAGAATCCCTTTTTGGAAGCGGAATGGCCGGCTAGTAATTTTTCTAGCTTCGATAATTCGCAGTTTCTAGAAAACATAGCAAAGGAAAATACACTTCACGACGAAATCAATTTGCAGATGTTATTTCTAAAATTAAATGATAAAGAAAAAGAAATCGCACAAATTCTTCTGGATGGTATTTCTGAAAGCGGATACCTAAACAATGAACTTTTAAAATATGTATCAAAAGAAAAAGATGTACCGTATTTCGAGATTCTTCAGCTGCTAAAAAAATTGCAGAAACTATCTCCGAGCGGATTGTTTTCCTTTAATCTGAAGGATAAAATTAAAAACACGCTCGAAGCGCAAAACAAATATAGTAAAGACTTTGGAATTTTCATAGAAAACCTAGACAATATATCAAAACACGGTCTAATGTATCTAAAAAGCAAATGTGGATTCAATGATCGGCAACTGTCGCAAATGATTTCTGAGATTAATAATGTTGGAATTAATTTCGATATCAATGTTGCGTCCGACGATTGCATATATAGAATTTCGGATTTGATAGTGGAAAGAAAGGCCAAAGATGTTTTGGAACTGTGCATAAATGATGATGTGCTACCTCAAGTATCCGTAAACAAAGACTTATATAATGAAACAATTGCAAAATGTAATCTGCAAAGCGATAGGAAATACGCAAACGACAATTTTTCCTCAGCTGGATTATTAATAAAATCAATAAACCATCGAAATTCTACTTTATTAAAAATAATGAGAGAAATTTCCTATCATCAGCAGGAGTTCTTCAATGGCAAAAGCGATCACCTGTATCCGCTGAACGTAAAATCCTTAGCAAGTTCGTTAGTTATGCACGAAAGCACGGTCCACAGAGCCATATCAGAGAAAATAGTTGTCACTCCGCGTGGTACATTTGATATAAAAGCGCTGTTACCAAAGGAAATAAAATCCACCAGTTGCGACAAAGTTGTGAGCGATTACTCCATAAAAGAATACATGAAAACTTTGATAAACAACGAACCCAAGGACAATCCCTATTCGGATGATCACATAGTTAGCGTCCTGAATTCTCGGGGAATAAACATATCAAGACGCACAGTTTCCAAATACAGAAATATCATGGAAATACCGGCCTCATATCAAAGAACAAGACTGCATAAAATTCTAATGACGAAATAGTATCCGAGTCCAGTTATTTTTTTTGTATCCCAAAGCCATATAAAGGAATCTTAAACTTTTAAGTATTATCATTCAACTTACGGCTAATATTATAGTGGATAATGAATAAAGTTGTTGCAATATTGGGAATTATAGTTTTAATGACCCTCTCAGGATTGTTTTTCTGTGTGGGTTTCTTTACTGGCACAACTATTTTTCCCAGCAAGCTGTCTCTGGTAAGTGGTGACAAGAAAGACGCTGACAAATCAATGACTCTCAAGGAGATCGAAGACTTAGCAGACATAAAATCCAATAGCATTTCAGAAAAAGTTATTAGTATTTTGGCTACGGCGGCAGAAAATGCAACTGAAACAGTCTCGAATGCAGCCATAAAATATAAAAGCGGCATAAATATATTTGGAGATGATAGCAGATTAACCGTGGATTCTCTGCTAAGAGAAATAGCAGCTACTCACACTGCCGAAGATGACTGTTCCTACGAAAAAACAAAAATTCAATCGAGTATTCCAAGACCTCACGACGAACATTTGAATGGGAAAAAGATTGTATTCATCGGATATTTTAAAAACAATATAGCTATGAATATTCAAAAATTATTGATAGGAAAAGGCTATAAAGCTCACGTAGAGAGATCAAAAAACGGAGATGGCAGCGAATCTTTTATCTTCTGTGGTCCATTTAAAAAAGATGAAAATGCGAATGCTCTGGTTTTATGGCTTTTAAAACACGATTTCTCCGATGCAAGAACAATTAGTGTTTCCAATGAGGCCATTGAGGAAACTTTATATGACTTCGAAAACGATGACTCAAGCTTGCCGGACAATGTGGAAAAAGAGATTCCAGTAGTTCAAGATGACGCTGCACTCACTACGACTGAGGCAACTCCTGCTGACATACAAGCGGCAACAGATGCATCTGCGGCAATTCCAGCTTCGGCTGCGCCAACTCTGGCTACGCCACCAGTCACGACTGCTCCGGCTGCGCCACCAGTCACGACTACTCCGACTACGCCAGTCACGGCAGCTTCGGCTGCGCAACCAGTCGCGACAGCTCCTGCAACGTCAGCTGCTGTTCCAATTGCTCTCCCAACGCTTTAGACAAGTAGCCCCAAACGTCTGGCAAGCACAAAGCATTATGGAAAGAAATTATTAGAGTGACACCAAAAGAATGGAGCGGGTGATGGGAATCGGACCCACGTCATTGGCTTGGAAGGCCAAAGCTTTACCATTAAGCTACACCCGCTTCTTAATGCACTCTACGAATTTATTCGTATACTAATCTTTTTGCAAGCAATTTTATCGCAACTGCGCACAAAAAATCAGGATTTTCTTTGTGGGCGCGATTTTCTCGTCATAATTACGCTCCAAACTCTATCTTATTAATAAAAATGAAGAACCGAGAACTGATACTGTGCTATAGTCATGAGAGATTGAGTTGCTTATACACTGATAATGAAACAATATAGAATAATTTGTGAGTCATTAAAAGCTTCGTCCGATTACAGGGAGTTGCAGAACTATCGCGGTAGATTTATAGATTTCTCCACCAATGACTATCTAAACTTAGGTGGAAATCCAGAAATTTTGGAAGCTGCCTACGAAGCCGGCAGAAAGTACGGTTGCGGTTCGACCGGATCTAGATTATTGTCCGGAAACAAGGAAATATTTGAAGAATTTGAAGAACAGATCGCGCACGACAAAAATACAGAAGCCGCTTTGATATTCAACTCAGGGTATCAGGCGAATATGACTGTGCTTAGCGCGTTGTGCGATGAAAGAACACTAGACTATAAGAAGGCGATGTTATTTTTCGATAAATTAAATCACGCTAGTTTGTATAAGGCGGCAGATTTGTGCAAGTGTACGTTGAAGCGATATCCCAACAATGACCAGAATGCTCTGGAGGATCTTTTAAAAAAGCATAAAGACGAAGATTGCGTGAAGTTCATCGTTTCCGAAACCGTCTTTGGCATGGATGGAAATTGCGCCAATCTTGCGGAATTAATAAGGCTCGCCCGAGAATATAACGCGCTGCTCTATCTGGATGAGGCTCATGCAACTGGAGTGTTTGGACATTGCGGCTATGGATTATCAACGGATTACGATCTGAGCGACATCACCTGCGTTATCATGGGAACATTCAGTAAGGCGTTGGGTGTAAGTGGCGCATACGTGGCCTGTTTCAGTGATGTAAAGGATTATCTGCTGCAAAAATGCTCAGGTTTGGTTTATTCTACTGCGCCGTCTCCGCTGGTCGTTGGAGCTGCGCAAAAAAGCTGGGAATTGGTTGGGCAAATGAACGAACAACGCAAAAAACTACTGGAAACGTCCGAACATCTGAGAGTGTCACTAGCCAAACACGGATTTGATACAATGAATTCCTGCAGTCACATTATTCCGATAAAAACGAGCTCAAGTTCAGAAGCAATGAAGTATAAGGAGTTACTGGCGAATCAGGGGATACTTGTATCTGCCGTTAGAAGACCTACGGTACCAACTCCGAGACTGCGATTGGCGCTCACTCTTGAGCATACCAAAAACGATAGGGCTATCACATATTTTTGCAACCAACTGTATTCTAGCAGCTTCTCTGGACGCACAGGAAATGGCCCTGTCACAGGTTGATGACGAAGCGATATAACTTTTTGTTAAAATTTTATGAAACGACCGTGATGAGGCAACCCTTGATGTTGACCAATCCAAGGTAACCACATAGAATACAAAGGCATTACTCTGTAGGTGGGGACGTTGAAAGTAAGTATATGCTCAGGAGGGACAGGTGGACACATGTTTCCGGCGTGTGCGCTGTTTTGTATGCTAAAGAAGGGCAACCATTCGGTGTCCATGATCACCGACACGCGGGGCGATATCTTCTGCAATCACATACAGGACAAGATAATCATCAAAACCATAAGGATGTCTCGGAAAAAAGCCATTCACGCGATTTGGGGATTTGTGCGTATGTTCTGGAAGTTCCTGAGGAGGTGGTTCAAGAATTCTCCGGATGTAATTGTGGGATTCGGCGGAATGTTTACAGTAATACCGATTCTTGTGGCCAAATGTCTCGGATCGAAAGTGGTTATATACGAGCAAAATTCGGTGTTGGGAAAAGCAAATCGGCTGTTATCTCATTTTTCCAACTTAAATGCGTCGTTTTTTGATTTGGGAAACGGCTGGAAACGTGTTCAGTCTCCCGTCAGAGGTGAATTTGTAAAACTCAGAGATGTTCCATATACATGTGACGAGAACATAAAAATTGTCGTAATAGGTGGAAGTCAGGGAGCGCGGTCATTTTCTGAGATTATCCCCGCGGCTCTAGAAAAACTCGATCCGGATCAGAGAAAAAGCATAGAAATAATGCAGCAGGTCAGCGATGAAATGCGTCGAGATTTGGAGGATCGTTATCACAAATTGGGTGTAAAATATACTCTGATGGGATTTGTCCACAACATCGCAGAGGAAATGTCTAATTCTCAGCTGGTGATATGTAGATCTGGAGCATCTACTCTTGCGGAATTGTCTACCATCGGTCGTCCAGCGATTTTAATACCGTATCCGCATGCTACAGACAATCATCAGGTTTTCAACGCCGCATATTATGTGAAAAATCAGGCTGCCTGGATGGTGGAGGAAAAAGATGGAATAGTAGAAAAACTATCTTCGATAATCAGTGGAATTTTATCTGATCGGGAATTGCTAAAGTTTACGGCATCAAATATGATTAATAACTCGATGAGCGACTCCAGTGGTTCGTTTGTCAAGCTTATTGAATCGTGTTATGCGGGCTGTTGATTAAGTTTGTGTATATTGGTTCCAAATAGAGGTGCTGTGTGAAAAGATTTCCTATCGAAGCTGGAGTGATTCACTTTGTCGGTATCGGTGGTATTGGCATGAGTGGTATCGCTGATATTCTCGTAAACCTTGGCTATCAGGTGAGCGGAAGCGACTTGAAGGAAAACGCCATGACTGCAAGACTTGCTCGAAAAGGTGTACGAATCATGACTGGACACCGGGAAGAAAATGTCAGAGAAGCGTCTGTCGTTGTCGTGTCTTCTGCTATTTCAAAACATAATCCTGAAGTGCTTGAGGCTCGCAAATTGCATATTCCGGTCATTAGAAGGGCGGAAATGCTGGCCGAATTGATGAAAATGAAAATATCGGTAGCTGTTGCCGGTACCCATGGAAAAACGACGACCACATCTCTCGTAGCTGCTATTCTGGAGCAGGCAAGTCTGGATCCGACAGTGGTAAATGGTGGAGTTATAAATGCCTACAACAGCAATGCAAGATTGGGATCCGGAGATTACATAGTAGTTGAAGCCGATGAATCGGACGGATCTTTTACGAAATTGATGTCCACAGTCGCCGTTGTCACTAACATAAATTTCGATCACATAGATAATTTTGAAAATTTTGATGAGCTGAGAGGTCTGTTCGAGAAATTCGTTGGAAATATACCGTTTTATGGAGCGGCTATTTTATGCATTGATCATCCAGAAGTAAGAAAAATCGCGGAATCCATAGTTGATCGCCGCGTAATTACGTACGGTTTTGAAAGCGACGCCGATGTATCATGTGAAAATATCGTGCTGTCGGCGCAGGGAGCGGAATTCGACATTACTTTCTCTGAAAATATTATGGACAGGTGCGGCATAAATGGTAGTTGGCGAGGACTCCATCTTCCGATGTTTGGAAAACACAATGTTCAGAACGCACTAGCGGCCATATCTGTGGGACTGGAATATGGAATATCCGAAGAAAATGTGAGAATGGCGCTGGGATCGTTCATGGGAGTAAAAAGAAGATTTACTCGGGTGGCTGACGTGAATGGAGTGGTCATAATTGATGACTACGCCCATCATCCGGTCGAGATAGGAGCGGTTCTTACGGCTGCCAAAAATTTCTGCACCGGAAAAATATATGCCGTCATGCAGCCGCATAGATATACCCGACTGACCTCGTTTCTCTCCGAATTCGCAAAGGTACTAGAGTTGAGCGACGCCGTGTTTATTGCTCCCGTATATTCCGCCGGAGAACAATACAAAGGCATAGATCATTTTTCGCTTCAAAAAGAAATCAATGAAAACAATGTCATAAAAGCAGAATTCGTTCAGGATGTGGAAGAGCTAAAAGAGAACATTTCTCCAATGCTGAACAGCGGAGATTTCGTGATATTTCTCGGAGCTGGAGACATAACCCAGTGGGCATATGGACTTGCTAATATCATGAATTCAACGAATGTTAAGGATTAATCCATGTCAGTTTTTGATAGATTCCCAACCGTAAGAGGAGTTTTACAGGAAAAAGCCGATTTAGCCAAGAAATCGTGGTTTGGCGTTGGTGGTCCGGCAGAAATACTTTTTATACCGGAAGATATGGACGATCTGGTGCTTTTTCTGAGAAATGTTCCGGAAGGATTTCCAGTTACGGCGCTTGGTGCCATGTCAAATGTTCTTGTGCGCAGCGGTGGTATCGATGGCATAGTAATATTGCTGGGAAATTGGTTTAAAAAAATATTTGTGGAAGATGGCATATTCGAAGTCGGCGCTGCCGTAAGCTGCCGTGAGCTGGCTACTGTGGCAATTGATTCCGAATTGGGAGGCCTCGAGTTTCTCACGGGACTTCCTGGATCAATTGGCGGGGCGCTAAAAATGAACGCCGGCTGCTATGGCTCGGAAATCTCAGATGCGCTCGTGGAATTCGAAGCCATATCAAAAGATGGGAGAGTAAGGTGGTTCAAAGTCTCGGACGTGGACTTCGGCTACAGAACATCCGGAATTCCAGATGACTTAATTATCACAAGAGCTTGGTTTCGCGGTCTCCAGAACGTCGATTATGTTATATCCAGAAAAACCAACGAGATAATAAGAAAACGTACGGAAAATCAACCGACCAACAAGAGATCATGCGGGTCCACGTTCAAAAATCCTGAGGGGAGAAAAGCCTGGGAACTCATTAGCGAAGCTGGATGTCGTGGCATGAGGGTAGGTGGAGCCGCGGTGTCGGAAAAGCATTGCAATTTCATCATAAACGACGGCAGTGCAACTGCTGAAGATATCGAATCCCTAGGAATTAAGGTTGCAGATAAGGTACAGCAGGTGACAGGCATAAAACTAGAGTGGGAAGTCATTTGTCTTGGTAAATCAGTAAAGTGAGGTAGTTATGAACAGAAATATAAAAAAAGTTTGCGTTCTAAAAGGTGGAGATTCGCCTGAACGCGGTATTTCTTTCATGAGTTCCGAGGGATGCGAAAATGCCGTCAGAGAATTGGGCTATGAGGTGTGTGCTTTTGACTTTACCGGCGATATCGTCGCATTAATTTCCCATATAAAAGAAGAGAATCCAGATTGTGTACTCAATGCTCTCTATGGCGGTAGTGGAGAAAATGGAAACGTGCAATCTGTGTTGAATTTCTTAAAAGTGCCATATAGTCATTCGGGGGTAGTGGCATCATCGGTGGCAATGCATAAATATATTTCCTGTGAATTGTTCGGAAGAAACGGAATTCGCGTTCCCAGAAGCAAATTCGAAAAATGGGTTGATTTCATCGAAACCCCTGATTTCCTGTGCCCGTTCGTGATAAAGCCTGTCGATTCTGGATCATCAGAAGGTGTCTACATTATTAACGATTACTCGGAACTGTCAAATATAGAATGGACTCCTAGAGATATGGTTTTTGTATCAGAATACATACCAGGGCTTGAATTAACGACCGCTGTGTTAAATGACGAGGCATTGGAAGTAACAAATATCATTACGACGTCTGGATTCTATGACTATAATAATAAGTATACCGACGGTGGGGCCATTCATGAGATTCCGGCAAATATTCCTGATTTTGTAAGACGTGAAGCCATGAAGTCCGCTCTGAAAGCCCATAAGTTACTCGGATGCAGGTGTACTTCCCGTTCTGATTTTCGTTACAACGATGTCACCAAAGAGCTATTTCTGCTGGAGGTGAACACGCAGCCGGGGCTGACTCAGTTTTCTCTCCTGCCAGAACAGGCAAAATTCGTTGATATTTCCTTCAATAAGCTTATACAACGTATGATTGAGCAGTCGACCTATGATAAGTAAAGATATGCGCAAAAATAAGCTGAACTTTTAGCGAAAATATAGGCGTTGCACAAAATCAACTTATACGAGTTATTGACGAAGCATTTTTTTGCTTGAGTTCTGAGCAAAAGAAGCAAGAAGAAAGTTAAAAAAGATTGCTTGATATCTCACCAAAAGCCTATCCACAAAAAAATCCTCAAAATTCTTACCATTCTGGAGCTGGATGTGATATCATAGCTGTAGTGTGTAAGTTATTGTAGGTGTTTGAATGGGTTCAGCGGCTGGCGATTTGGTATTTAAGTTGGTTTTTAGTGATTCTCGCAGTAAAAGAATGCTGATTCATCTGTTGAATAGCATTATTGTAGGGGCGAAAGATAATCCAGTAGTGGATTTGCAGATACGAAAAACCGAACTTACTCCAGAGTACTTGAGTGGAAAAGAAGTGCGTCTGGACATTCTAGCCGAAACGTCTGACGGGCGACGCATTAATGTAGAGATCCAGCGACAAAGGCAAAGTTATTTTGTTAAGCGTTCTCTGTTTCATTGGGCTGAGATATATTTTCAACAACTGCCTAGAGGTGGAAAGTTCGCGGATCTTTGCCAAACTATTTGCATAAATATACTCGAAGAGAATATATTTAAAGACGATCGTTACTGGCATATCTATCATATGAGAGAGGATGAGACACATGAACCTTTGACTGATGTGGAGGAAATTCATTTTCTAGAATTGACCAAGTTAAAGGAGTACCAAGAAGATAATCCCGTCACCTTGTGGATTGAATATATCAAGAATCCACATTCAAAGATTGTTGATAAGATAGGCGAATTTGAACCGATAATAAAGGAGGCCGTGAAAATGTTTGATATTGTATCGTCAGATCCAGCTACTCAAGAGCTTCTCAGAATCAGAAATGATGGAGAGCTTGACTATAACTCTGCCATGTGGGAAGCCGAAAGAAAAGGCGAGGAAAGAGGCGAAGCTAGAGGCAAAAATGAAGGCAGAATGGAAGGTAAACTGGAAATGGCTCGAAGTTTGCTGCAAGCTGGAATCAGCGCTGAAGTTGTAGCTAGTTCTTCTGGACTTTCAACTTCTGAAATTCACTCACTGAGTTTGAGTTAGGGACTTACGCAAGAATAAGTTTGGTGAGTTATCGATGGGGGTTTTGCAGTTCCACGTTTCAAAACAAAAAACCGCTCAGGTTATTCTTGCGCTGATCCTAGAGGTGAAGTACAGCTGTGCTGGAAAGAGAGAAAGATAATAAAACTAAGTTTGTTGCAAGAGCAAAGATGCCTAATTCTCTGAGGTTACACTATCTTTTTGCTCCTTTCAGAAGCAATCTGCTTTTATGCGTTTTATTTTTCGGATCCATATTCTATTTGTCTTATTTTTGCTCAGATAAGCTCCTCAACTATAAAAGCGATAGATTTAGCGTAAAAAAAATAGAGTTCGATGGAAACGACAGAGTTTCTGATATTCTTCTGCTAAAAGCATCTGGATTACGCTACATGAACAATATTTTTTCTGTACCAATAGAAGATGTAAAAAAGAAGCTGAAAAATGTTTCCTGGATACGTTCTGCGGTGGTTCACAGAAAACTTCCGAACAGAATATGCGTAAGAGTTTCCGAAAGAATACCAATCGCCATTTTTCAGTCGAAATATAAGCTGTACTTGGTGGACGCAGACGGCATAGTTCTCGAGTGCGATGGCATAGGCAACTTCGAAAATCTTCCGATAGTTGTGGGAGATGGAGCAGAAAAAGAGGCGACCCACCTGCTGTATTGTTTGGATCAGTTTCCAAAGCTAAGAAAACAACTGGTGGTCGCCATCCGTTTAGGTAAAAGGCGATGGAACATAAAAATCAACAAAGGAATAACGGTAAAACTTCCGGAGAAGGGAATAATGCAGGCTTTCGGTATTTTGGATGAAATATCCGACAGCAACGGTTTTTTCAATGATAATATTCTATCAATAGATTTGAGAATGCTTGACAGAGTCATCATTAGTCATAAAAATAATGCTGAAAATTTGTCGCAGGATAGTAAAATATGAAAACAAGCAATGTCGTTACCGTTTTAGATATTGGGAGCACCAAGGTATGCTGTTGCATAGCTAGTGTCTCGGCAAGCGGTCGCGTCAGCATTCTTGGCGCCGGCTATTGCGTATGTTTCGGTGTGAAGTCCGGAGTCATAACAGACATGGAATCCGTTGGCAGATCCATAGTAAAAGCCATTGAAATGGCGGAAAAAGAGTCCAAAATCAGCGTAAAGTCGGTATATGTTAGTATCTTCGGTCGGAATGTTAAATCAAAAATAGTGAGCGCATCGGCAAATATAGGCGGAAGAATCGTTAGAAACGAAGATATCATTAATATACTTTCATTTCGTGACCATGAAGATGAATCCACCGAAGTAGTACACGCAATTCCCATAATGTATAGTATAGATTCTCTGGGATGCATTAAAGATCCATTGGGAATGATGGCGAACAATCTGACCGTTAGCATAAACTTTATGACCGTCTCGAAAATACAGCTAAGTAACCTACTGTTGTGCATCTCCAAGTGTCATCTGGAGCCAATAGGCGTAGTTGCGTCCAGTTATGCCTGTGGATTGTACTGTTCGGAAGATGAAAATGATATACCAGTCAGTCAACTGGTAATTGATTTCGGTGGAGAGACTACATCTCTGGCATTCATCTACAGCGGTGTTTTCTGCGGATCCGAAATAATTCCAATCGGTGGTAAGCATATTACGAAAGACATAGCCTATGGTCTGAATATATCGACTGTCAGTGCAGAACGTCTGAAAACTCTGTACGGAGCTGCTTTTGTGTCCATAGAAGATGCACGTGATATGGTGTTGGCGCCGGTTCTTGAGGATGATAATGTCATAGATATGCAGCAAATTCCCAAGAGCACACTAAATAGTATAATTCAGCCCAGAGTCGAGGAAATTCTGCTGTCAATCAAGCAGAAGATAGAAAATTCCGTATTCAAAAACGATTTTAAAAATAGTTTCGTGATAATTACAGGAGGTGGAAGTCAACTTACGAGCATAGGTGATTTGGCCGCAGAAATGTTAAATAAAAATGTACGCCTAAAGAAAATGAATAATACTTATGGGGAATCAGCTCTACAATTGGGAAATGATTTCTCTGTTGCTCTGGGGATGCTAAAATTTGTCCAACTGAACGAAGGTACTCCTGGTAAAAACAAGTTGTTTGCTGAGAAAAAAGAGAACGTCAGCTTCCTTCGAAAGGCACTGATTTGGATCGAAAATAATTTGTAAAAAAAACGCTGTCACTGTAGTATACTGATGATAATTACGGTACACTAGTCAGGCTTTTTATATGTCGATAGTTCATTGTGCTGAAGGAGAGTTTGTGATATGGCAACAGTTGTTGAAGCAGTTAGTGGCGAAAACAAGACGAAGCAGGGGGATTTTTTCAAGGAAGATGCTCCTGGGATTGAGTCGCTAAAGCCGAAGATAACAGTATTCGGTGTTGGTGGTGCCGGAGGAAATGCTGTAAATAACATGATAAAATCGTGCCTAGAAGGTGTGGAGTTCGTTGTTGCCAATACAGATGCACAAGCTTTACTACAATCCATGTGCGAAAGACGCATCCAACTGGGACTGGAAATAACCAGTGGATTGGGAGCTGGGGCAAGACCAGATGTGGGAAGAGCCGCTGCGGAAGAAGCTGTTGAAGAAATTAATGCGTACATGAAAAACAGCAATATGGTATTCATTACGGCCGGCATGGGTGGCGGAACCGGAACCGGAGCAGCTCCGGTCATAGCGAGATTGGCCAAGGAGCAGGGAGTGCTCACCATTGGCGTTATCACTAAACCGTTTCACTTCGAGGGAACAAATCGCATGCGTACCGCTGAACGGGGCATAGACGATTTGCAGCAGTTTGTAGATACTCTCATAGTCATTCCTAACCAGAATTTATTCAGAGTTGCCAACGAAAAGACAACTTTTGCTGACGCTTTTAAGATGGCAGATGATGTCCTTCGCTCTGGTGTTCAGGGCGTTACCGATCTTATGGTTATGCCTGGTCTTATTAACCTGGACTTTGCCGATATTAGGACCGTCATGAGCGAAATGGGCAAGGCCATGATGGGAACCGGAGATGCAGAGGGAGATAGAAGGGCCATAGAAGCCGCCGAAGCAGCCATATCGAATCCTCTGTTGGATGACGTTTCCATGAAGGGCGCAAGGGGCATCTTGATAAACATTACTGGTGGATATGATCTAACTCTCTATGAAGTAGATGAAGCTGCCAATAGAATTAGAGAAGAAGTCGATCCGGAAGCGAGAATCATATTTGGATCCACATTCAGTGAGAAAATGAATGGCCGCATGAGAGTGTCCGTCGTTGCCACCGGAATAGACGCGATTTCCGTCCAGCAGAAAAAGCAAGCACTTGAAGAAATGGCCGCCGTGAAGATCATTAAAAAAGAAACAACTGCTCCATTTGAAACTGACATTAGACCAATTCAACAACAGGAAGCGCAGTCTGTTTCCGATCAATCGGAAAGGAATACTCCGACATTTGGAGTGGTAAAGAACGTATCAGTGGAAAATATAAATAACGATGCTCAGCGGAAGAAATCGCCATCGTTATTCGAAAGACTAACTGGAATGAAGCGGTTTTCTGTCGTTAAAAAAGAAGAGAACGTTGTCCAACCAACAAAGCCACAGCAAAGGACTCAGGAAGATGATATGGAAATTCCCGCCTTTCTGAGAAGAAATTCATGATATTAAAGTGCAAACCAAAAGTAGTATTTTTGTGCTTTTTCTGAATTCCTGCGGGCCAACGTCGCTAGTGTTTCCACATGACAATAATCTCCTTCCTTTTCCAGTCAACTAAATGCCCCCCGGATGCTATGTTGATGGTGTCTGCAATTCAAAGCCAGTAATTTTGCAAAAAACCACATGGTGCGCAAAATAAAGCACGCAAGCATTTTATTTCTTATGAGTAAGAATACCAAGTATTTTGGCAATGTTATCCTTCAGATCTTTTCTATGAACAACCATATCCACCATTCCGTGATTAAAAAGGTATTCGGACAGTTGGAAACCATCCGGCAATTTTTCCCGAATTGTACCTTCAATCACTCGGGGGCCAGTAAATGCCACAAGTGCTTCCGGTTCTGCGATGTGTATGTCTCCCAGCATGGCAAATGAAGCAGATACACCTCCGGTTGTGGGATTCGTCAGAAGAACTATGTATGGCAGTCCGGATTCTTTCACTTTGTTTACGGCGACTACCGTTCTTGGCATTTGCATCAGAGAGAATATTCCTTCTTGCATTCGTGCACCACCGGAACAGGGAACCACAAGAAATGAATATCCTTTGGAAATGGCATACTCTGCTGCAGCGATGAACGCCTCCCCCACAGATGTCCCCATCGATCCCCCCATGAACTCAAAGGAAAACACAATGGCGACTGTCTTATGGCCTCCGATTTTTCCGTATCCAACAACGGCAGCCTCGTTTTTACCATCGGATTCCCGCGCGGCTTTCAATCGATCGGAATATCTTTTTGTGTCCTTAAACTTTAGTGGATCAGACACGCAATGATTGTATGGAATCTTTGCGAATTCTCCGTCGTCAAAGAGGCAGGCTATGCGCTCATCCACACCAATCTTCATGTGGTAGTCGCAGTGTGGACAAACTCTTAGGTTGGAACACAATTCTTTGCGAAACACCATCTGCTCACATTTTGGGCATTTCTCCCAGAGATTATCCGGCACTTCATTGCCGACCAGAGCTCTAATCTTTGGCCTTACGAAATTAGTGAGCCAATTCATTTTATGATATCCTACTTGTAATCGTCTTCCGACACGGCTTCTCCATTTATCATTTCCTTAAGATGTTTTCCAACCTTAAAAAACGGAACTTTCTTTGATTCTACACGTACTTTTTCGCCGGTTCTTGGGTTTCGCCCAATGGATTCGCCTCTGGTACGTACTGAAAAAGCTCCAAATCCTCGAAGCTCAACGCGCCTGCCATCCCTCAACGCATCAACGATCTCCTCGATTATGATGGAAATCACTTTTTCAACGTTCTTAAGATTCATATATGGGTAAATTTCCGAAATTTTTTCTATCAAATCTGACTTAGTCATAAATCTCCTCTAGTGGTCTATGCATTTCACGCTAAAGTATTATATAAATAAACTCATGGAAAGTACAAATGTATCTTTGCTAAATATTTTTTACGAAACTGAGTCAGGTAGCAATAGACTTGAAGCAGATCTGATTCGTGTGATCAATAATTCGATAGAAAACAAAAAGTCCAAAACGTTGGCTTTGGGATTTTGCGGAAATTTCCTGGAATCTATATGTTTAAACGAATTGTACTATGCAATTCCACGAAATTATCCAATGATCCGCTGGCCGAACATTCGTCCATTTAAAACTGTGGCAGTGGACGAAACATCACTTCCATTTCTGCCAAACACATGGGATTGTATTATCGCGATTCATTTCGTTGAATTTTCTTCCAGCAATCGCAAGTTCATAACAGAAGCTTTTCGCACTTTGAAAACCGGAGGAAAATTAATCGTGATTTCTCTCAATAAAAAGAACGCAAATGTATTAAAGAAAAACGCAAAAATAATGAAAAGAGTAAAATACAATATACAAGATATAATTCCCATGATAACGGAGGAACATTTTTCGATGACGAATATTCTTGGCATAAACGAGCATTTCAGATTCTGGCCATATAACTTCAGCTATAATCTCAATTGGTATGGAGAAATGTTGATTGACAGCTTTCCGCTTTTGTCCGATGTTGTTATGATGATCGCGGAAAAAGGTGGAGAATCTCCGGAACGTGTTATGTCTCTTGATCCAAAGGTAGTTGCACCACAGGCGTTTTATGATTAATGCATGCGCGACACATACCAACTTAGATGGCCATATATTTTCGATTTGATTTTGTATAAAGAAAAGTAAAATGACTGAATTACTGAGTTTATCGACGTTAGTCGTTTGTTTCATAAGCATTTTGATTGCTGTCAGATTTTTTGGCCGCGAGGGACTTTATGCATATTCGACGGTTGCCGTTATAATATCAAATATACAAGTGCTTAAACTCACGAAATATACACTGATTGACGATCCGGTAGCATTGGGAACGGTGGTGTTTTCCACAACTTTTGCGGTGGATAACATATTGAATGAATATTTTGGAGAAAATTCCGCCAAAAAAGGAGTTTGGATTAGCTTTTTCGGCTATTTACTATTTGTGGTTGCGATGAAGATCGCGTTGCTGCATCCGGAAATTAGCAGTTCGGAATGTGTCAATATGCATAACGAAATGAAAATGCTATTTTCTCCAACGATTGTACTGTTTGTATCAAGTTTGCTTTCGTTTGTTGTGAGTCAATTCGCTGATATCTTTATATTTTCTACTCTAAAAAAAATCTTCAAAAATAGATCTGTATCGTGTAGATCGCTGATCTCAATGGCGCTGTCAACTTTTGTGGACAATTGCGTTTTTTCTTTGCTCGCCTGGGTTGTGTTGGCGGAAAATCCCATATCGCTATCATCTCTCTGGACCACATATATTTTCGTCACCTACTTTATCAGATTAATTGTTGCGGCACTGTGTGTTCCTCTAGTAAGATTGTCCGGGGTTTTTGTGAAAGCAGATAATGTACAATAATTTTGAATTCAGTGTAATTTTTTCATGTGGCGAACACAGGAGGGGCGTTGTAACTACTCCGCACGGTGTCGTGGAAACTCCGGCTTTTATTTTTTGTGGCACAAAAGCAAGTGTGAAGGGGATTTCGCCACATCAACTTCGCGAAACCAAAACCTCAATTATACTATCAAATACATATCATTTATTTTCGCATCCGGGATCGGAGTACATAAAAAATCGCGGAGGATTGCATAAATTCATGGGATGGGACGGTCCGATGTTCACAGATTCCGGCGGATTTCAAATATTCAGTCTTGGACATGGATCGGTGGCAGATGAAATAAAAGGACGCAGATCCGGTCAGTCGATGCTGTCGTCCATCGACGACAATGGCGCGACTTTTAAATCCTACTGGGACGGAAGTATGCAGCTACTCACTCCGGAAAAATCCATACAGGTGCAGCAAGATCTAGGCGCCGATCTAATTGTCGCTTTCGACGAATGTACGCCGTTTCACAGCGATAAAGCATACACAGAACAATCCATGGAGCGATCACATCGATGGGAAAAAAGATCGCTGGATGAATTTATTCGGGGAGACGATGGATCGCAGGCGATGTATGGCATAATTCAGGGAGGAGTTCACGCGGATCTACGAAAACGCAGCGCCGAATTTGTAAGTAGTCAGCCGTTTTTTGCAACGGCCATTGGCGGAACTCTAGGATCGCATAAATCGCAAATGATGGAAGTTGTGGAAATGGCAATGAATGGATTGGACAAATCCAGACCAATACATCTTCTGGGCATCGGAGGAATATCGGACATTTTCAATGGAATCGCACTTGGCATCGACACATTCGATTGCGTGCATCCGACAAGAATCGCGAGACACGGTGGCGCATTGGTAAAAGCAAAATATCGAGATTCCGCAAGCAGAGAGCACATAAATCTAAAACGTTCCCAATACAAAGATGATGATTCTCCCATAGAGCCGGATTGCGATTGTCCGAGCTGCAGAATTTTTTCGAGAGCGTATTTGCACTATCTGCTGAAGGCTAATGAGCTGCTCGCTTTGCAGGCGATCGCGGTTCACAATATTCGCTTTATGAATCGACTCATGAGCGCCATAAGATTCTCCCTAGAAAACCAGCGCGTAGCGGAAGAAAGGAGCATATGGTGCTGAAAAAATCTTCTGCTCTTTTTGTCTTTTTTGCTTTTTTCGCAGTTGCAGAAGATACTAACATACATACGAAAATCACCAATAATAAAGCTGGAGATATCCCGATAGATGACATGTATGACTTTCGCTATCACATCGAATTGTCGATTAAAAATGAGAAAAACTTATTTGGGGAAATATCGGAAATGTTCTCTGATTCGGAAATGGAGCAAGATATAAAATCATTGCGTACATTTAGCGAAGCGGATAAAACAGTTAGTAGCATGAAAGCTTTGCTCGATAGAATTGACAACGACATAAATGACATACACCAAAAAGCGCACGATCTTGGTTTTTTCGATTCCAGCGTAAAATATAAAATACAAGTTGTTAATAAAGAATATGTGGACGTAAAAATATACGTAGATCTCGGAAAACAATTTGATCTAAAGCTGAATTTAAAGCTGGTTGGAAGAGAGGATGCAAAAAAATATCAGGATGAATTTGAAGGAGATCTAAATGGTGCCGGCGCATCCATCGACAAAATAAAAAATCTCATAAAGGACGTTGCTTTCGCCCTTAGATCTGATGGATTTTATGATCCAGAGATTCTAGAAAAAAGAGTGCATCTTGATTACGCCAAGAAAGTCGCTGTTTTAAATTTAACGATAGATCCACGGAAAAATGTAAAGTTCTACTATTCCGAGATTAAGGCTTTTCCAGGAATTAGTATGGAATTTATAAAAAACCGTATCGAATGGAAAGAAGGAGAAACGTACAGTATAGAAAAAACAAAACATACAAAGGAAACACTGAAGGATACACAAATTTTTTTGGATGTTAACATAAAACCAATGGGTGATCGCATCGTTGATGATAAAGTTCCGATTCTCCTAACTCTCAAGGAAAATGAAAAAAAGCATTTGATCGATTTCAGCTTGTTATATTCAGGAACGAAAAGTATGAATTTCGATAAAAAATCTCAGACGCAGAAAACGCTAAAATCCATTATAGCTCGCGCTTCTTGGATAAATTACAATGCGTTTGGAGGTGGAGAAAAATTGCGCTTTACGGTGGAAGGAGCTCCCATGAAAGTGCAGTCCAAAAAAAGCGATTATTTGTTTGAAGTCGCTCTGACTCAACCTGATTTGATTGCCGCCAATAATACCGCCGAATATATTATCTCCAGACGTCAGGAACTCACAAATGTATTTTTCAAAAAAAACGACAAAATATCTCTTATGTTTTTCTATCCATTGTCTCGGGTAACATCAATGCAATTTGGCTGCGCTGTGGAGAAAAATTATATCAGTAGTGATGAGATATTTTTCAAGAAATCGGACGATAATAGAAGATATAGTAGCATAAAGTTTCCTCTGGAATTCGTTTTTGATAACAGAGATGACATACTGGATTCAACCGAAGGATATAGTGCTTTCATTAAATTTTGTCGTGTACAATTGCGCAATGCATCCCTCAAACATTTGCATAATTTGGATCTCGGTTTTTCGTATAACTATGCTATTGATGAGCTAAAAAAAACCGTTTTCTCTTTTTATGTTTCCCATAAAAACATAATAGGAGGAAAGATAGATGACATTCCTCTGGATAAAAGATTATATGCAGGCGGAATGAATTCCGTGAGAGGATATGCGCATCAAATGGCTACGGAAGTCATCTGTTCTAATGATATACCTATGGGAGGAAAATCTTCGCTGGAGTTTAGTGCAGAAATCCGGAGAAAAATTAATGCTGATTTGGGGGCTGTTGTATTTTTTGATGGAGCAAAAATCTTTCAAAATCGCCAAAAAAATTCTGACTTAAAAATAGAATCGAAACGCTGGTTTTTTTCCTTCGGGTGCGGAGTGCGCTATTTCACAAGTATAGGTCCAATACGAATAGACTTTGCATTTCCTTTAAAAAGAAGAAAAGGCATAGATTCAAAAATGCAATTTATCATTAGCTTGGGGCAAGCGTTTTGAAGAAAAGTATAAAAAGCATTTGTAAGATTGTTTTTGGTTTATGTTCGACGGTTGTTTTGGTGTCTTGCATTGTTGTTGGTATGTTTTTTTTTGATGCAGGGCGAGATATTTTACTGCAAGTCGTCACACAGTATTTTAAAACAATGGATACTGTTTTCGTTATTGAAAAACTCAATCGCGACCTAACGAAAATTCAAAAAATCCAGATGAAAACTCCAGATGGAGTTGAGCTGATATTTTCCAATATAAGCATGGATAGAAAACATATAACGGATAGGTCCTCCATTTATATTGATGAATTTATTTTAAATGGTAGCGATGAGGAAATCGATATTAATCAAAAACTCAAAGAGCTTATCCCACTTATGAGAATTTTGAGAATTTTCATAGCGGATCTATCTCTTGGAAATGGAATTCTGAATATCGCCGGAAGTACTCATTTACTGGGTGATTTGCAATACAAATCCGTAGGAAATTCCGACCGTTTATATAGCAAAATAGACCAGAAACGCGAGCTGGATGTTCTTTTCGCGTGGGATGGATCCGAATGCATAAACAGCGAAATAAAATTCAAGAATTTCTCTGGTTTTAGCGGAATTTTGTTTATTTATGGTCCTGAAAAAATCATTGCAAATTATAAACTCGACGCGGCCAACGAGTTGATCAAAATTAAATCCGATGGCAGCTATGAGAATTTCTTGTCCGATATAAAAATAAAAAATGCGTTCGTGCAGCATCAGAATAAAAACTATAATATCTTTGGAAATTTATATATAAAATCCAAAAAAGCAGATCTGAATGCTATGGTCAATTTACATGAATTCACGAAAGATCTTCCGGAAAACATAAAGCAAAATTTCACGGATATTGTTTCGGTCGTAAATGCAAAATATGATTTTAACGACTGTTCTTCAAGTCATGCTGAAGTATTTTTTCGGAAATTTGGAGAAGATGTTGGAAAGCTAAATTGTGATTTTCAAAACAATGTTTTGTGGGCGTCCGGAGACATAGGATGGATCGATATTTTCGGATTTAAGCCAAAAAAATTGCAGTGTAAACTCGATAATTTTCAAGACATTTCTTTGAACATAGACGGTGAAGATTTCGATCTAACTACTAACGCAAAAATCGATGACAAAATACATGTGAATGATCTAAAATTAGTAGCAAAAAATGCCGGATACCTATCGTCTTCCAAACCTTTTGACATATCAAAAGAAGCAACATATGCATTTGAATTCGATTTCAATAATATGGAGTTCTGGAATAGATTTGCACCAATTTCCGGGAATTGCTCAGGAAAATTTCTGTGCAATAGTGATGCGATATTGTCAGCCAAATGTTCCAGTAAACACTTTGTTTTCGATGGAAATAGTCTTGATGGCGCAGAGATAACATTGGACGGAGAGAATATCAATATCAAGTCGAAAAACGCCAACTTATATAAGAAAAAATGTTCTGATTTGCAGTTCAGCTTAAAGGGAGAGCAAGCGAATGTATCATGTATCATGTCCGATAATTTTTCTCTTCAGGCTGCTGGAAAATTATGTAAATCCGAAAAGAAAATATCTCTCGCAAAATGCGTTATAAAATCTCCAGAAGCACTCTGTAATTTTGACGTTTGCAATCTGGATTTCCTAAATAATGTTTATAAAGTTTCATGCCATTTATCGAGCTCCAAAGGCGCTAGTATTGGGACAGCAAATATCTCTTGTAATGGTCGCAATGCTGATGTTCGCATCGATGCTTTTCAAACAAATTGGCTGCATAAATTGAGTAAAAATATTCCAGTATGTAAGCTAGATTGCTCGTTGAAATTAGCGTTAGATGGCGGACCAATAACCGGACAAGGCGATGTATCCATATCTGGTTTGTTACCTAAAAAAAATATTGTAAATGTAAAATTGAATACCACCAATGGCGGTGTGAATGTAAAAGCTAATGTCAATCGCAAAGATGAAAATATAAGCGTGGATGCATTTTTACCGATCGTCTTTCAATCTGACGGAACAATCAAAAAAGACATTCGTGGCAAAAATTTTATGTGTCACGTTTTGGCGAATTGCGACCTGGAACATCTGCTGGATCTAACGGATAAAATAGATATTCGTGGCAAACTAAAATGCGATCTACATGTAGGTGGCACTGTGGCGAATCCAGCCGTAACGGGAACCGCAACTCTGCAAAATGCACACTTTGTTATAAATGATATAACGCTCAGAAACGGAACAATTTCATTGGCCGGAAATGGCGGCAATAGTCTGAATGTGTCTGGAGTTTTTGTGGATTCTAAGAAGCAAAAACTCACAGTAAATGGAAATTGTATACTTTCACTAAAAGACGCGTATCCTAATATAAGCGCCAATCTAGGACTTCATTTTGATAAATACAAACTTTTGGATTCCGATAATATAACGGCATTTATCGTTGGAGATGGGAAAATAACCGGAAGCATCGATGATCTATTAATTTCCGGCAAGGTAATCGTTCCGGAATGTAACATCAAAAAACTTGATTCCGATTCCTCAGCCAACAAAGGTGATATCATCATAGAAAACGAAAAAAATATTATCGATAAAACCAAAAAAACAAGCGAAACCGCAAAAGATTTTCTGAAGTACAACATCGAAATGGACTGTCGTAAAATAAATCTCATCGGAAATGTTTTTGAAATAACATTGAACGGAAATCTGCGTTTATCGACATATAACGACGAAGCAACATTGATTGGATCATTGGGAATGACCAAAGGGCGTCTGAATCTTTTCGGAAAAAGAATGGAAGCAACCAAAGGATCCGCAATATTTTCCAAGGAGCATCCGTTTGATCCCGACGCACGTTTCGAATGCAGTCACATATTCGGAGATTTAACGGCGCATCTGGATATAAAAAATAGACCAGGAAAGGGAGTGAAAATCGATTTGTATTCATTTCCGAAACACTCCAAAGACACGGTTTTATCGCATATCCTTTTTGGAAAAAACCTGCAAGATCTAACTGGTTTCGAGACGGCTCAATTGTATCACGCGTTAAAAAGCGTCAATGGCAACGGATACATTTTTTCAATATTAAATACATTTCAAAATATCGGAGTAATCGACAGCTTATCGTTTTCCACGGCCGATAAAAAAACACATTCTCTGAATACAGATAGTTCCAGATCAGAAAAAAATATGAACCTAAGTGCAGGAAAACATTTGGGCGACAATGTCTACATCAGCGTTAATAAAACCCCCGAAGGTGCATCTTTTGACGTTGATCTGTCAATCACTCAGGAAATGTCGATAAAAGCAAACACTAGAGGCGAGGCCGGCATAAGTTGGAAATACAGATATTAGTTGTTGCACAACAAATGTCACGTGTTGGCCTGGGCTTTTTCCAAACACCATTCGAGGTTTTCTGGCCAAATGCTTGGGTTCCGCAAAATGATGCTCTTAGCTGTTGAATGGGCGTTATGAGGCGATCGTGGCTAATGCATATTTTCTATGATATGCTCAAAGGTAATCAAGATTTCGACCGTAAATTAGCTTTTAGCATTTGACTTTAGATGCGGTATCTTGTAGCGTTCAGCACATCCTCTGGGTTTGGAGCGCACAGCGTTCCAGCATGAGAACTTAAAGGTCTTGGCAAATGAGTAAAGTAGAGGAAATTTGTAGGAGGTTATCCGAATCGTTTCCAAATCCAACGACGGAGTTGGAGTATATTTCGGACTATACGTTTTTGGTCTCCGTCGTGTTGTCTGCGCAAACCACTGATATCCAGGTCAATAAAGTTACATCAAAGCTTTTTGCAAAATATAAAACCATTGATGACATACTTGCACTCGGTCTTGATAATCTACAGGAAGAAATAAAATCCATAGGACTCTACAAGAGAAAGGCCGCAAACATTATTGCTCACAGTGCAATACTAAAGGAAAAATATGCTGGCATTGTGCCACGCAGTCGGGAAGCTCTTGAAGAACTGCCGGGAGTTGGACGCAAAACGGCCAATGTCATCATGAATATCCTATATAACGCACCGACGATCGCCGTTGATACACATGTGTTAAGGGTCAGCGGCCGTCTTGGACTGTCAGACAGCTCAAATCCAGTAAAAGTCGAAATAGATTTAGAAAAAATCATTCCGGATATCTACAAGACAAACATAAGCAATATGTTAGTGTTGCATGGAAGATACATCTGCAAAGCCAAAAAATCATCCTGTTCATCCTGCAACCTCAAAGATATTTGCGATACGTACACTACGCAATCAATGTTATAATTGCTGATATGGCTATGTCCTCATCATATCATTGCCATTCCACCATTTACATGGAGTACATGTCCTGTTATGTAGGATGCTTCTTTTGTGCACAAAAAGGCGACGGCTGCTGCGACTTCTTCTGGTTTTCCAGCTCTTCCGGCGGGAATGTTCTTTTCCATATGTTCACGGTTGGCAGCGGGAATTTGCTTCACCATTGGAGACTCAATGAATCCCGGCGCAATGCAGTTCACGGTAATATTTCTGCGAGCAAGTTCATGCGCTACCGATTTCGAAAGTCCAAACAGACCAGATTTCGTAGCAGCGTAGTTTGCCTGTCCGGGATTTCCGACAGACCCAATAATTGACGATATATTGACTATGCGCCCCCATCTCTCCTTCATCATACTTCGGGAAACTGCCCTCATAAGCCTAAACGGCGCCTCAAGATTGACCATCATGACGTCGCTCCAGGCCTCATTCGACATTCTCATAACCAGACTATCGCGGGTTATTCCGGCATTATTGACCAAAATATCAACCTTCTGACAAACGCGCTCGATATTTGGAACGAGCTCCTCAACTGCAGCTGTCGAACTTAGATCGCAGGCAAACAAATGGACTCTCGTTGATAAATCCCGCGCCAGATTCTCAAGATTCTCGACTTTTGTTCCGGAAACCGCCACTGTCGCTCCCATTTCATGCAGGGTCCTCGCTATGGAACTTCCTATGGCACCCGTCGCACCAGTTACAAGAGCAACTTTTCCGGATAAATCAAACATACATCCTCCAAACGAAAACTACAGATATTTTATGCTTATTATCTCGTATTCCTTCATTCCAGAAGGAGTTTGCAGCTTTATTTCGTCACCGACATTTTTGCCTATGAGAGTTCTTGCTAGCGGAGATTCCACCGAAAGCAGGCGCTTTTTTATATCCGATTCGTCGATTCCCACTATTTTGTAGGTCGTTTCGCTTTCGGAAGCGTTATCATAGACGGTGACCGTCGCTCCAAACTTGACGCAACTACCATTTAGCTTTGTTATATCAATGACTTCTGCCCGCGACAACTTCGATTCTAGCTCCTTGATGCGGCCTTCTATAAATCCCTGCTTATTTTTTGCATATTGATATTCTGCGTTTTCAGAGAGGTCTCCCAGAGCCCGCGCTTCCGATATCGCATTTACAATTGCAGGACGCTCGACGAATTTCAAAGTTTTTAACTCATCTTCCAGATTTTTAAACCCCTCAGGAGTCATATGAACCTTTTCCATAGACCTTCTCTCTCTATTAATTTTTAAAATTATCCGATGACTTTGGGAACAACAAACATATTGCACTCCTTGTGCGGAGCATTTGACAGCACAAGCGATGGATCGCACGGCTTTGCCACATCGTCCCGTTCGTGCATACTGGAAATGTATTGCAAAGTGCCATCTACCTGCGAACAATCGACTTCATTCAATTGTTCCACAAAATTCAAGATCCTATTGAGACTATTGCATAACTCGTCCACCTTCGAATCATCTACGCTTATTCTCGCAAGATGCGATACCTTCAAAGCATCTTCTCTTGATACAGTCATCAATACCTCCAAACGAATATAATTATAACGTACGTATTATTGCAAGAGGCTCAACGCAATGCAATCCACTAGATCGTCTTATCACCCCGTGAGTTTTAGGAACATCCACAAAGTATGAGAAAAAGACAGATAAAACAAAGTGTTAGTTATATATCGAAGACCGTGTTTGAAGTGGGATTTTTTTGATCGGAATTGTTTTTTCTC
>BNWJ01000007.1 GCA_025998735.1 Alphaproteobacteria bacterium
AAAATATGTGGCGTTTAATATCGAAAATTAGACGAAAACTCTGCGCTCATACAATCGCTTTCTTTATCAATGGTGACATCACTTTCGACCAGATGATTGCTTCATGAAAAACATGCTCACTGCGTTTCTTAACATTTTTCATAACACTACCTTTACTACATACGTTGATATTGGCATCTTGATGTGACTTTTTCAATAGATTCTGTATCCCATCCGCCACCACTATTCCATTTCTAAAGCGCACCTCAGCAATACATTGAAAACACATCGAATTTTCGCAAGCGGAACAAGTGATTTTCACTTTCCACCCCTGAAACGACCGCTACTCCAGAGCTTTTGGTCGAACTTTTGCACGCGAGTTTCTAGCTAAATTTTATGGAACGTCTCTGCGCGATGGGCTACAAGGCATTTTGGAGACGATTCTCCAGTTCCGCTCGTTTGGAGAATAATCGGAGATTTGGAGAGAAAATTTCGTTGACGAGCTCAAAATGTCATATATTTTGCATTAATTTAAAACACATTCAAGGCCGTCAGAGCCTCAGGGACAGAGGACTCGAAGGATGTGTTGCCTTTGATTAAAATGTAAAATTCTCTGGCCATACAGACAGCTTGGTGCGCTCGGCAGGAGTCGAACCCGCAACCTCCAGATCCGTAGTCTGGCGCTCTATCCAATTGAGCTACGAACGCATGAACGCTAAAGCAATGGTGGGTGATGACAGGTTTGAACCGCCGACCCCCTCGGTGTAAACGAGATGCTCTACCGCTGAGCTAATCACCCACAAACCGAATGCAAGATACATCAAAATGAAACACTAAGCAATAGATTGCTCATCATGAACCGCATCACTGTATATGTTTTTTTTCTGACTCGATCCAAAGCGGCGATACTTTCGTTATTGGAGCATATGATATATCATGGAAACTATGTTTTGTGGAGTGTGCTGTGTCGTTGGATATTTCGGAAATTACGCCCTATAATTTTTCTGTTGTTGAACCTAAATGGCAGGAATTTTGGCATAAAAATCATACGTTTAGATCTGTTTTTGATGAGAAAAAGCCCAAGTGTTATGTGCTGGAAATGTTTATGTATCCTTCCGGAAAGGTTCACATAGGACACGTCCGGAATTACACCATCGGTGACATAATTAGCAGATTTAAGAGGGCGTGTGGTTATTCGGTACTACATCCGGTCGGGTGGGACGCGTTTGGATTGCCTGCCGAAAATGCCGCTCTAAAAAACAAAAGCCATCCGAAAGATTGGACGTATCAAAACATCGATGTCATGAGGAATCAGATAAAAGCTCTAGGTTTTTCCTATGATTGGAGTCGAGATTTTGCTACCTGCGATCAGAAATACTACGAATTCCAACAGAAAATATTTCTGGCAATGTATGAAAAAGGACTCATATACAAAAAAAACTCCGAAGTAAATTGGGATCCGGTGGACAATTGCGTATTGGCCAATGAACAGGTTGTTGAGGGCAGGGGATGGCGCTCTGGAGCAATTGTGGAAAAAAGAATGCTGTCCCAGTGGTTTGTCAAAATCACCGACTACGCTGAAGAGCTTCTATCCGATCTCAATAACCTGAATGAATGGCCGGAAAAAGTCAGAATCATGCAGGAGAATTGGATAGGAAAATCCGAAGGATGTTCAATCAATTTTAAAATTAGTAATTGCAGTACAGGCATTACTCATGTTGATGCAGCTTCAATGTCGCAAACACATCACGCATACCCTTCAGAAGATAGCGAAGCAGTAAACGGATCCAGCTTCAAGCTGGCGGTGTTCACGACACGTCCGGAGACAATTTTCGGTGCGACGTTTCTAGCGATATCTCCGGATCATCCCATCGCGCTGGAATTAGCGAAAACAAATGGAAAAATCAAGAAGTTTCTTGAGGAATACAAAAAAGGATCTGTTTCTACTGAATTTCTGGATAAACAAGAAAAGCTGGGAATAGAAACCGGCATTTTCGTTGAGCATCCGTTTTTGAAAAAGAGTCTGCCGGTATTTATCGCCAATTTCGTGCTCATGAACTACGGAACCGGCGCTATTTTTGCTACTCCAGCCCACGATGAGAGAGATTATGAATTTGCAGTAAAGTACAATCTTCCGATTATCGAGGTGGTTCGTCCCGACGATGATGTAGCGGACAAGCGTCTTCCGTATTGGGGAAATGGCACACTGGTAAACTCTGAATTTCTAGATGGCATGACCATAAAAGACGCCCGGAAAGCCGCCATCGATAAATTGTGTGAAATAGGAATCGGAGAGCGAAAGAAATTCTATAAACTGCGAGATTGGGGAGTTTCAAGACAGCGCTACTGGGGATGTCCGATTCCAGTGGTTCATTGTGAAAAATGCGGAGTAATTCCACTGAAAAGCGAGGATCTTCCGGTGCTGCTGCCCGATGATGTAAGTTTCGATAAACCTGGCAATCCGCTGGATCATCATGCCACCTGGAAACATGTGAAATGTCCGATATGCGGTGATGATGCCACAAGAGAAAAGGATACATTGGACACGTTTGTGGATTCCTCCTGGTATTTTCTTCGATTCTGCGTAGATGATCCTGAAAATTCGGATTTGCTCTCATCTAGGGACATCGAGCAGTGGATGCCGGTCGATCAGTACATAGGCGGCATCGAGCACGCCATACTTCATCTGTTGTACGCCAGATTTTTCACGAAAGCGCTTGCGGACTGCGGATTCATAAAGATCAGAGAACCGTTCCGACATTTATTTACCCAGGGCATGGTTTGCAGCGCCACATATCAGAAGGAAAACGGCGAATGGCTGTTTCCCAGCGAAGTCGTTCGTAACCAGCATGGAGCTCTTGAAGTTGCATCCACCGGTGAAAAAGTCGTTGTTGGTCGCATCGAGAAAATGAGCAAATCCAAAAAAAACGTCGTGGATCCAGACACAATAATCAAAAGCTATGGAACGGACTCTCTGCGGCTGTTCGTGGTTTCAGACACTCCACCGGAAAAGGATTTCCCATGGTCAGATGAAGGACTGGAGGGATGCTGGCGATTCGTCAATCGTCTCTGGAGATTGTTTGTGTTTGTGCAATCCTGCGGCGTGTGCGCAAAAGAATGCTCGGCCAACATAAATATCGATGGTTTACATAATAATGTTGCGGAAACATACAAAGCATTTCATCTCACCATAAAAAATGTGACTGATGCGCTCGAAGGACGCGGCATGAACAGAGCCATCGCCCACATTAGAGACTGCGTAAATTCCATATATGCATGTCTGAACGATATTGAAGCAAATAAAAACGTATTTTCAATCATTATTCGTGATCTCATAAAGTTGCTATCGCCAATTGTGCCGCACATCTGTGAGGAAGCGTGGAGCATGTTTGGCTTTGAAGGACTTGCGTCGGATCAGAGTTGGCCATCATACGATGAAAAATATCTGGTTAAGTCAAACATAAACCTTCCGGTTCAGGTAAATGGCAGGTTGCGTGGTACAGTCAGCGTGTCCGTTGACGATCCTGAAGATGTGGTTTTCGAAAAAGCCTTATCAATCGATAATGTTAAAACTGCGATTGGCGCCAACCACTTAAAAAAGAAGATATTTATAAAAGGAAAGATAGTTAATTTTGTTGTATAGATTTTTAATATTATTTTTATTGTGGGGATGCTCAGTTCGTCCTTTGTATTACACAAGTCCCGATGCTAAAGATGCGAACACCAGTTGTCCAATCGATGTTGACGTCATTGCAGGACGAGAAGGGCAAAAGCTTAGATCTTATTTGCTTGATACTCTCCGAGATATCAAAATATCTCATAAATCGGCGAATAAACATTTCAGGCTGAAGATCACCTTAGTCCCATCCGAGAAAAGATATGCATTTTCTACGGACGGAGATGCCAAACGAGTTCTGTTCTCATATGTGGCACACGCGCGACTGCTGGACGAAAACAAAAACGTCCTGATGAATCGACAAATTTCCGTTTCCATTAGCTATAACATATCACATTCGCACGGAGAAGTTTCGATGTCCATCTATGGTCGCAATAACGAAGCCCTCATAAAAGAACTCAGCTATAAGATACTAGAAAATGTAAAAATGGTGGTTGCACCACGGGCACCAACGTGACGTTGATGGCATAAACTGAAAAAACGAGGGAGCTGAAATGAAACTTGAATTCAAAAATATAAATGATTCTCACATAGCCGACGGAAGAGTCTTTTATTTGTTCGGAAATTACAAGAAATCGTTCGGGGTGTTTTGCGATTTCGTTCTGGAAAAATTTATGAGCAAATACAAATGCTCCGGCGAAAATATCGATATTTTTCAGGGGTCTGTCGCCGACAGCATAAAAAGTATCAATGGGCAATGCGATTTGTTCGGAAGCAAAATCACGTTCTTTTGTATTAAAAACGTAGAAGATAGTCATCTGGATAAATTATCGCCGTTTCTTGGCATCGAAAGAAATGTATTTATACTAGAAAGCGGCGATTACGGAAAATCCAAGAAAATAACGGATTATTTTCAGAAAAGCCGTTTTTTTGCCGTCGCTTCGTTTAAAAATGACATGACGCTGTTTTCTTTGTGCAAAATGCTCATACCGACGGTTCCACAGTCCATTGCAACCGAAATCATAAAGATAATAAACGACACAGACGAAGATCTTCGCTCTCTTTTTAAGAAAATAAGCATATTGGTCGAAGCAAATGACGATAAGCTGCTGAAGGAATACGTGACCTATAAAAGCACATTTTTTCAGCAGTTTGATTTCATTCCAATGGTTAGATATCTGCTCAATACTGCGATAAAAGAAAAAATTCACGGGCGAAAGCAGGAAAACATCGATCTTTCCAAAAAAGGCCTAACACAGTTTCTCCTGGAGGCGGAAATATCCCAAAAGTTGGGGAAAAATTTTGAAAAAAGTTATTTGTACGGATCATTGCTGCAAAGATAGAAAATCCGGAAAGCAAAGCCTTCTGTACACAATTTAATGAGAACGTGTAGATCCATACTTATTACGTCTGAGAGAAACACATGGTTCGAGACCGTTGCATAATGGCTCTTTTTCGCAATTGGCGTCGTCAGATCCGCTGCTAGGATCCTCATGTACACCAAGTACACTGCGGTCCTGTCAGGGCTTTTTCCTCGCTCTTGCAAAAAATAGCTCATTATGCATCGCTCTCGAGCCGTGATCATCCCATGTTCGCAGTATCACCTAAAAAACAAATATACGTGTTGTCTCTTTTAATTAGGCGGTTTTTTTGATATAAGATGTGAGCTTGGTTTGTTTATTGTATAAAGTCAAGCGTTTTGGTCGCATTTTTGGGTGTTGGAGTCTGATTTGTAGGTTCTTATGGGTATACCTGATTTTGCTTTATGATTATACGGAGGAGAAAGTGCCCAAGTTAAAGACTAAGAGTTCAGCGAAGAAGCGGTTTGCTTTTACTGCTTCCGGGAAGGTTATAGCTCAACCAGCCTACAAGAGGCATAATTTGAGAAAGCGTCCTCAGAAAATGAAGAGACAATCTAGAGGAACAATGATTTTGAATGCTTCCGATGTTTTGAACATCGTTAAATATATGCCTTATAGATAGGAGAAAACGAAATGTCACGCGTAAAAAGAGGTGTAACGGCGCACGCACGCCATAAAAAGGTGCTGAATCTTTCCAAAGGATTTAGAGGACGTTCCAGCACATGCTATCGTTCTGCATTGGAGAGATTAGAAAAGGCAATGCAATACGCCTACAGAGATAGACGTAATCGCAGAAGAGATCTTCGTGAACTTTGGATTGTGAGAATAAATGCAGCAGCAAGGGAGCATGGTCTTAAGTATTCGCAATTTATAAATGGACTATCGAAGGCCAACATATCTTTGGATAGAAAGGTTCTGTCAGAGCTAGCCATAAACAATAAACTGGCGTTTGCTGAGATCGTGAATAAGGTGAAGGCCGTCCTTGCATAATGCAGCCGTTTTGGAGGTAGGAGATGGAAAATAAAATTTGCGAGCTACCAGGTGGATATGCACCATCTGATAATGAGGAGTTCATGAATGACTATCAACGTGAATACTTTAGGCGCAAATTAATTCAGTGGAAGGAAGAACTCACTCGTGAAAATGAGGGGGTGATAAAGTATCTGCAGGAGGAAGGCAAAACATGTACCGACTCCGTAGATAGAGCGACCACCGAAGCGGATTTGGCCTACGAGCTCCGAACCAAAGAAAGAGCAAGGAAGTTGATAAGTAAGATAGATGAGGCTCTTGCGCGCATCAAAAAGGGATCCTATGGTTATTGTGAGGAAACCGGTGAGCCCATCTCTCTAAGAAGATTGGAGGCTCGTCCGATTGCCATACTGAGCATAGAGGCGCAGGAGCGTCATGAAAAGCAAGAGCGCATTCAAAAAGACGATTGAGGATATTGAGTAGTTATGTCTAAAGAAAATAACAAAGCAAACGATGTAAAGGTAGATGCGGCGCCTTCGGGTAGTGCTCCGGTTGGTAAGATCGGATATAGTCGGCAGAATTTTAAAGAAGACCTCAAGTTTTTTGGGATATTTATCTCGATATTTGCGTTTGTTAGATTTTTTGTGTACGACTACTTTATTATTCCGTCCAGTTCCATGTATCCAACGTTACTCATAGGGGACATGCCGCTGGTGGAAAAATGGAAATACGGCTACAGTAAGCACAGCATTTGGTTTAGTCCGCCGTTGTTTTCTGAGAGGATTATGTTCAATCGACAGCCGAAGCGCGGAGAAGTTATTGTTTTCAAAAATCCGGAAGATACCAGCATCAACGTCATAAAGCGCCTTATCGCCGTTCCCGGCGATAGAGTTAGCGTAACTGATGGGGTAATTTGTGTAAATGGGGTAAAAGCCCAACTGACATACAAAGAAGATAGGGTGTACCACGATACGGCTCAAAGGACTCGTCATGTACTTTCTTGGTACGAAGAGAAGCTCCCGTGGTCGGATGCACCAGTGCACACGGTAGCCTATTATGGCCCTTTAAAAGACTCAGATGCCAATCATTTTGCTGAAATTACAGTTCCAGATGGCTTTTATTTTGTTATGGGGGATAACCGCGATTTCTCACATGATTCGCGATGCGGACTTGGCATGGTGCCAGCAGAAAATCTAATGGGCAGAGCTGTGCGCAAAATATATTCCATAGGTGGCGGTGTGAAATGGTATGAGCCTTGGCTGTGGCTGCAGAACATAAGATATCCTAGAATTCTCGAAGAAATAATTTGATGGACGTTGGTAATATACTAAAATTACAGCAGATCATTGGGTACGAATTTAAATCCCATGAAATGGTTTTTGTTGCCATATCACATCCCGGAAAGAAAAAGCACGAAAAAGATTTTTCGAGAAAATTTGAGAAATTGGAATTCCTGGGCGATCGTGTGCTTGGGCTTTCTTTAGCCGATTTTTTATACCACAATTTTCCCAACGATTCCGAAGGAGATTTGGCCGTAAGAATCGCTTCTCTTGCGGGTACTGATTTTCTAATAAAACTGGCAAAAGAAACGAAGATTATCGATTGCTTTTCCATTCCCAAAGATTTCTTTGTATCCCGCAATAAAAACTCATCTTCAATTGCAGATATGATGGAAGCGGTTTTTGGAGCGGTATTTCTGGACTCCAGTTTCGAAACTGCCAAGAATACAATCGTAAAATTGTTCGGAAATAATGTGCACAAGGTGGTTTACAAAACCAAAGATGCAAAAACCAGACTTCAGGAGTTGGTTCAGGCGAAAAATGCCGAGCTGCCGTCATATCGCATGATAAAAATGATCGGAGAAGCTCACGACCCGATTTTCGAGATCGAAGTCACGGCCTGCGGAAAATCATCCATTGGATCCGGAGTATCCAAGAAAAACGCCGAACACGACGCCGCAGAAAAACTTGTGGATTCACTTGAGAAGGAGTAGGTTTCAATAAGCCCATTCGGAAAATGTGTCCAAATGGGCTTGCATCGTAGGAGAAATCAGATGTTTTGCAGTTCCTTCCTTGGGTTTTGACTGGGATTGAAGATGGAGAATTTTAGCAAATCTTCTTTCAAAAAAACGGCGTTAGCACAAACATTTGGTGATTTTGTTGAGACCCCTGAAATTTCAACAATCTCATCTACTGAAATTTCAATGACGTAATCAAAAATCAACATATGTTTGTGCTAACGCCTATTTCATTATCCTTCGCTTCATAACCAATTATAATTCCGTGCTTCCGCTCTCTGGAGCTGGTCTATAAAAAGGGGTGCGTCTCACAATACTTTAAGAACGCCGCTTTAAGAGGATATAATCTAAACAGATCGTAGGCTTTACCATAGCCACCGCTCTCCAGTAGAGCTTTCAAGCAATTACTTATGGCTGTATTGTCAAAATTTACAATCTCTAGTAATCTGGAAGGCATATGTGTCTTGGAGAGATTTTCTACGAAGCGTTTACTATGATGATACATTTGACTATCGGGACAAAAAAACACACATAGCGATGGGTCTAGTAAGTGTATTGCTAAATCTGGACTAATTTTTTGAGTTCTAAATGCCAATTCATATACCATTGCTTCACATAATTTTGCAGCTCTTTCTTCGCCAACAGCGACAATCAGATCCTTAATCATCATTTCCGTCAATTGTCCCACACATACCTTAAGTACATCGCCAAAAGAATAAACGTCTATTTTTTGCAGTAGATATTTAACATATGGCACGCTAACTGGTTCTTCTCTAAAAAACAATGCTCTTGCTATAGCCCTGTATATTATACTAGTTTTACCGCCAACAGACTTAATAAGCGCTTCAACGTCCTTTTCCTCACTTAGGTTTATATCTGTGTTCCTTAGTATCATAACACCTATATGATCATCCCAAGGTCTCCGCCATATGGGCAATAACCTTTTTAGCAAACCCGCTGCCTCTACTATATTGATTTTCAAATTATGCCCCTGTTCTATTTTTTCCAACTTCTCAAGCAACGTTGATGCCTCATTGGCAAACACAAATGGGAGTTCATTAAATAATGGAATTTTATCACTTAAAAAAATATTGAGTGCAATAACAAAATCCCTCCTGTCAGTTACGTGGATTAAGTCTGCAGCACGCATTATATTTTCTTTATTTAAATCGATAATATTTACAAGATGTAAAAGATTTCCGACACTAATCGGAGTGTAGTTGATGTGCAATACCTTAAGCGCTGTGTTGGCGATTTCTTTTTGCCGAGAGTTTATTTTCTCTCTGTTTGATGCTTCAGTCACAGCAGAAGCCGTCGTCGCGGCGACACTTTCAGATACAGTTTTTCGGAGAGCCTCGATAGCTCCTATAGCAGCTTCTGCAACAAGCTCCTTTTGTGTGCTACACAGTACCATGAGGGCATCATTTTTATATTCGCCACTTTTATCCTTTTTTAACTCTTTCAGTTTATCAACCACTTCGCCTATCGCTGCCTCTTTTGTTTTGTTGTCTTTTGCGTCTTTTTCTTCTCTAATCCTTTTTGGTTGATACAGTCTATCGAGAACTTCACGGTACAAAAAATTACCATTTTCCACGAACTCGCTATAAATTTCTCCTGCACTGCGAAAAATACCATCATTTGTTGGGCCAAAAATTCCAGAATCAGCCAATGCTTCAATATTATTCACTTGTCTTTTAGGTAATAGCCAAAACAGCCTCAATAAGTCATAATCGGTAAAGACACTATCGCATTCTGGAGCCGGCTCCAGTAGTGCCCCTCCCCTATATTGATCCTCATATAGCAAACCATTATATAGCAATTTTACCCAGCTACTGTTGGTGGTAGCAGAAATTCTTTCAGATTTCTCACCTTCGTTCATATAAACTTGGGTATGGCCGCCAGTGTCACGAATGATTATTGTATTATTTTTTTTATCTCTTTCATCAGATAATGAAGGATAGATTTTGAAGTTCCCACTACCGGCATTCTCAGCGAATAATGCGACATCATCCCTTACACCAATTATATCATTCAAGACTTTCAGAATATCTTGAAAAGTATCTCCACGGTTTACTTTTTCAATGGTTGCTTGCGCTCTCCTTCCCCTTTCTCCAGACTTTTCAGTTGCTTTATACCCATCCATCAATCGGCAAAATGCCTTTATAATGTTTACCCAACCAGGGTGCAATTCGCAGCATTGCTTCATATATAAAACCCCAGGCAACCTACCTACGACTTCAGCCCACGCGGATCTTATCGACGATTCACCGCTATTGGCATAATCCGATGGTTTTAATCCCGGATTATTAAAAAAGGCTTCCAGACGTGGCAATCCCTTTATTCTGTCTTTATCTATGAATATTTTTCCAGTCGCATCGTCTCTTTTGCAGAGCACTACAGTACAAAACTGTCTCAGCGCTGTATCGGTGCAATCGGCAAATGTAGTTCCTTCATACGACGCAATGCCATTGGTGATTATTGAATCTGACGGACGCAGTGGCATGTACAATTTATAACTTTTCTCGTAAGTATATATTGCTTTTGTTACAGGGCTATCCAACACGTCTGGATTGGGAGTGTAACCTTCTGCTGAATTACCGACAAATGCTTTGCGAACCAATGCCCTAGCGGCAGGAAGATTGGCGTCTAGCGACTGTATATCTTCTTTGGTATTTAATACACTCCATGCATATGCACTTAGCAGATAATTTGCGTATTCACGTGGATAACGCGGCTCAGCGTCTTCTTTGCACTCGCTCTTGACAGCCTTTATTAGGGCATCGATAGTTCTGTTAAGTATCCCTTCATTTTCGGCTATCCTTGTAGCAGGTGTTGTTTTTAGCATCGCTCTTAGTCTTTCTTCTTCTGTCTGTTTTTTTACGGGAATGTCATCAGAGAGATCAAGAATACGCTTCAGCTTAAGCATTTTTGCGCTAACGTTTGCTTCATTGTATTTTGGCTTCGGCTCCCCTTCCGTTGCCATCTCTCTCACAAAATCGGCGACAGCATACATTATTGCTATAAACGTTATATGGCCGCGAGATTGTTCCACACCGTAGGTGTTGGCTTTTTCCGTTTCACTCGTCTCCCTGAAAACTTCTGAAATACTTCCTTTTCCAGAAGCATTTAGACTAATTCCCGCAGATGGAAATAAATATATCAACAATTGGGTCATTGGATCCTTTGAAGTGTCATTTACGCTTGCCGGATTACCCTTTTCGTAGAAACGATCATATTTTGCAGGACCGAAAAACCGATGGGTTTTTACCAGGCCTGACGAAAGCAAAATTTGTCCATTTATGAGATCAGTGGATTCATTAAAATGTGTTGGCTGTGATTGTGGCACGGCGTTATCACCATAGAGAAAACTGTACCAATCGGCCGCTGTCAATGAGGCATCGGCGCTGAAAAACAAGGCGATCACAAATGATGAGCCGGCAATTAAAGTTTTATTCATGTTATTGATTCCTTCCTATTAATAAATAATAGAATACAACGTAATTGTTAATTTATTATTAATAGACCTGTTGCGTAGGCCTATTTTTGATCCTGATAATCAGTGACTCCAAGAGGCTTTGGCAACAGGTCTAATATCGCAAACGATACAGCTTTTGCATATAGTTTTCTCGTCCTATCCAGCATTAATGTCGCGAATTAGATCTTCGTCTTGCTCCATATACTTTTTATGAGAGTTTTCACATAAATATAGCAGCCCAAAGAAGCTCATTTATCAGCCTAAAGACGAGTTTTTAGCTTCATTAATTCGCATTTTTGTAATAGACTGATTTATCAGCAAAAACGTGAAAAACGCGCCTCAGTTTTGTCTTCTGCAGTAAGAATGCTTGCGTTTTTCTTGAAGTCAACCGAGCCTGTTTTGTTGAAATTCCAAAGTTTTCCGCCAGCTTGCTCGACTATATTTGTCTGAAAACTCTCCTTTTTATCGCGTATTCAGAATCAACATGTTCCAGTAGATACTTAGCATAGGCTTTATCGATCTTTCCATGAATTGCATTTGATGCAGCTCTGCATATGGATCTCGTCGTAGCTTCATCTGCGTTAATGTCACGAATTATATCTTCAAGATTCTTTTGTTGTGTTAAGTCAACACTCGTTATGTCAAGTACCGTTTCTATCCAGTCCTTTCTAACGTGTTGCAGCAGGTACTTGGTGTATTCCGCATCGATTTTTCTATTTCCCATATTTATTAGACAAGCAACAGCACGGCATATATCTTCAGTCTTATCTGCAGCGGCATTAACTAAATCTTCAACATTATTTTTTTGGTCTAAATCTATGTTGGTTAATACCAGTATATCGTATACAAATTCTCTACTTGCGTGTGTCAGTAGATACTTAGTGCATTCTGCATCGATTTTGTTTTTTCTGTCAATCAACGCACACAAGAAGACATCGTATATATATTTATCATGTATAGTGGTAGCTTCATCTCGATGGACAAATTCAATTAGCGCATCAGTATCTTTTCTGTCACCTAAACTTATGTTTGCTTTCTTTAACATCTCAGAAATTAGTTTTACTTCTTTTCTAGCGCTTCTGGAGTCAGAGTCCCAAAGTTCTCCATCACAATAGGATCCAAACCGACACAGTTGTCGCAGCAGATCCCTCGCATGCTCTTTCTTGATGTTAAGCGGACTTGGTTTCAATTTTTCTGTTAAATAATGGATGGTACCATATACGTCTGTTTTGCCTGTGATAGCTGGTATTTTTTTCAAGACATGCGTAATCAAGGAATCAACGTTATCTTGAGTATTTGTGGGCATTACGTCAACAATACGCTTTAGATTATCCATAGTAGGATAAATGTGCTTTTCAAAACTATTAAGATCCCCTTCGTTTGTGATATCTGTTTTATTAATGTGCAACGCTATGAGTGCTGCATTAGCAATTTCCTCTTGTCGAGACACCACTTTTCCGCGTTCAGCATCCGTTGTTGTTCCATTGGCTACGATATTCTGAAGGCAAGCTACGGCTTCTGCGGCAGCTTCCGCAACAAGCTCCTTTTGTGTATTACACAGTATCATGCTGGCATCGGTTTTATATTCCTTGGATTCACCGACCGCTACCTTTTCGCCTTTTCGTGGTGCATCAATCAATTTATCAACCGCGTCGCATTTTTTGGTAATTTTTTTTGGTTGATACATTTTTTCGAGGAAATCTCTATGGTACCATCCATCTTCCTCATACCAAGAGTCATAAAAACCTTCGCTTACGCCGCGAAGAATACCGTCATTACTTTGTTTGAAATATTTCGAAGCAACCATGTCATCGAATTCTGACTCAGACCACACATTAAAATGCAAAAAAGCAAAATACTCCAACAGCTCACAGTTGTTAAATATTTTCAAGTCATAAAGTTTTCTACTTACTACCAAAGCGTTATATATTAATTTTATCCAACGGCTGGAATCAGGTACTGGCTGAGGTCGTGTGCCATCGCGCATGCGAACTTGGGCATGCCCAGGAGAGTGGTCGATTTCCATTGTATTGTTTCTTACATCACTTGACTCCCTGTTATCTGATTTAGGATATATCTTGATGGCACAATACAAGTCTCCTTGTAGAATGGGCTTATCTTTTTTGTTGGCAATGTCTCCGTCTAATTCTGCAACTAATACGACATCCTCTCTTATGCGCATTATACTATTCAAAACGTTCACTACATTCTGAGGGGTAATGATTGCTCCTTCGCCGAAAATTTTCCTCTCATTTACAGATTTAATGGTTTCTATTGCCTCTTTCACCCTCTCGGATCCATCAGGAATCATACATCCATCCATTAATCGGCAAAACGCCTTTATAAGGTTTATCCAACCAGGCTTCATTTCGTATTTCTCGCCATCCGTCGATTTGCAGTATGAGACGCCAGGCAAATTACTGGCGACGTTAGCCCAGTTTGTTCTAACTGACGATAGACCGCTATTTGCATAATCCGACGGTTTCGCTTCCGAATCACGAAAAAAATCTTTCTTTTTTAAATCTGGAGGCAATTTGATTCTATCGATGGATAATTTCCCCTCCGTTCTCTGGCACAGCATTGTGATAAAAAACTGCCTTAAGACTGTATCGACGCAATCGGCAAATGCGTTGCCTTTATACGTTGCAGTGCCGTTGGTAATTATTGAGTCTGATGGACGCAGTGGCATGTACTGGGTGTAACTTTTCTCGTAATTATTCATCTCCTCTGTTATAGAGATATCCAACACGTTAGCTCTCGACTCTGGCAGTGTGCCCCCAAATGTTTCGGAAATCATCCTTCTTGCTTTAGGAAGCTCATCATTTAGCAAAATTAGATCTTGTTTTTCTAAGACACTCCAAGCATACGCGCTTATCAGATGGTTTACATATCCAGGTGGGTATGGATGACCATCGACAAAATTATTCCTGGATTCTCCCCCTACCGCATTCGCTATGGCTTCTATTGTTGCTCGCGCCAATTTATTTTCGCCCAAAGCCTTCAAGCTTTCCACTTTCTTGCCATTGATGGATGTCTTCGCTTCTTCGAGACGTTCTTTGAAATATTGCCCAGCATGCTTTTCCAAAAAATCTCCACGTTTAATGGGAGTCTGAACGACCGCTGCGTATTGCTTCTTCTGACCATTCCGCTCTTTCATAGATTTTTTTGCCTTTTTCAGGTTTCCACTCTTATCTACGGAATAAGCGCTTTTCTTATCTTCCTTGCCTTTGTTGCTCATCATCTTTTCTTTGTACGATCTCAGGCTTTCGTCAACTATTTCCGCCCTCTTTTCATCAGAAATTGACTCTTCTCTTACACAATCGGCTACAGCAAACATTGTTGCTATAAATTTTATTACTTTGTTGTGGGCTAGTTTTACTTTTTCTTGGACTATTCTCTTTTCTTCATCACTCATACCTTCTTTGCTCACGTCTACTTCACCAAAGCTCTCGGAAATACTTCCTTTTCCAGAAGCATTCAGATTTAAACCAGCCGATGGAAATAAACATATCAACACTTTTGTCATTGGATCACCTGAAGTGTCCGCGTAGCTTGCTGGATTTCCCTTTTCGTAAAACCTATTATATTTTGCAGGACCGAAAAATCGATGGGTTTTTACTAGGCCTGACGAAAGCAAAACTTGTCCATTTATGAGATCAGTGGATTCATTAAAATGTGTTGGCTGTGATTGTGGCACGGCGTTATCACCACAGAGAAAACTGTACCAACCGGCCACTGTCAATGAGGCATCGGCGCTGAAAAACAAGGCGATCACAAATGATGAGCAGGCAATTAAAGTTTTATTCATGTTATTGATTCCTTCCTATTAATAAATAATAATAGAGTACAACGTAATTATTAACTTATTATTAATATGGAATTTTTTTGAGTTTTTTAAATAAAAGATGCCAAAACTATACGCATTCAAGATGAAACGCGGCATGCGCCGATGTCGTGATCTAGTGAAACAAGAATCCACACTCTTAGTCAAATCGTGCACAGAAGAAACGACAAGTCGACCAACCGCCGCTCTGAAATCGCAAGCGGTTGATTAATATGTTGATGTGATGCTTATTTACGACTCGTCGATTGTTTTACAGCCTCAGACAAAGGATGCTTGTCTGATGGTTTGCGCGTAAATAACCCTGGTTTTGCCGGGCTGGAATTCCATGTTGGTTCAAATATGCACTCGAGCGACAGTCGTCTAATATGCTGCGAAAAATCAATTTCAAACGACGCAAAATATGACCTCTCAATGTCAACAAGTGTTGGGCCATTGTCGGATTGCTTTTTCAAGATTTTCTTCGTTTTCCTCGTCGATTGTTTTACAGCCTCAGACAAAGGATCTTTGTCGGATGGGTTGCGCGTAAATAATCCGGATTTCGCAGGGCTAGAATTCCACGCCGGCCGTACTTTGGAAATACAGCCAGCGTCACCCGCATAACGGGGAGTGGTGTATATATTTTGTCGCGAAAACCTAGGCCCAGGTGGAGCCGAATGTGCCACTTGGTTTTGAAAAACGCCCTCATAGACTGACTCTGAGGTATAGAATGCCGAGCTGTGATGTATATCACTTGCTATGAGTGAGCTACGTATATCAGCGTCATCAAACGAAAATGCATACGTGTCATATGAATTAGGTACAAATTTAAATCCCGTGATATTTATATCCCAGTCATTTGCTCTGGATGCGCCGCCCGTTTCGGCGCAGTCAAACGTCCTGGCTCTATCAAGGGCATGGTTGCCAAATTCAGCATAAGCAGGCGCTGAAACGCGACATGAAGATGCGCGATTATACGGAATATCTAAATACCAACGCATTGTCTCGTCATGTTCTACAATAGAAGCGGATCCAGGCTGCAGGCGAAGGGCACGACACTCATCCGCTAGGCCTTGAGACGCAGTACACTCCGAATTCTGAATATTCACGTAAGTCCTTGGCGCGCTATATTTTACAATAGACGCGTTTTGAGGAAGACAGCAAATGGTGCAACGCTCATTTGCCATTTCTTGAGACGCAGTACACTCCAAAGATAATGCACTGCCCAGTAATGCTCCACAAAGCATTTGTTTTGTAAGATTCATTTTCGCCTCCGTCCTCTGTTAAACTTGTCTTCAATATAATGGCTTCTTTAGCTTTTAGCAAGAGGTTTTTTTCAACAAAAATTTTCACATCAATAAAACTCACCAGGCGGTAAGCGTCTTGATATATTTTATTCACGATATGATGGATCTTTCGTAATATTTTCAATATACTGATATTGTGATAAATGTTGATTATTGGTTTTTGTAGTTTGGGAGAGTTATTATGAAGTTCTCTTTTTCCGGCCGTCATATGGAAGTTGGAGAGGCGCTATCGAATCGCGCTAAAGACGCTTGCATAGCTTTGGCCAGTAAGTATGGTGTTGAGTTTATAGATCTCAACATAGTAATGGAAAAAAACAATTATTTGTTTGATTGCGATATAACATCAAGAACATCCACCGGCAACTCTTATATTGTAAGTCACTCTGCAACTGATCCTAGTGTATGCTTCGATGGAGCATTACAGAAAGTTGATCTGCAAATGAGAAAAAAGAAAAAAAGTTGTAGATGCTCATCATGTAAAGGCTCTGAGGTAGAAATAAATAGTTACGATAATTCGTTTGAGGAGGAAGAAAGCGCTCCAATTATTGTGGCCGAAGTGCTCGATGATCTTCCGTTGATTAGTGTCAGCGCTGCAGCGAATCTTCTCGCAGACAAAAAAAGGGTGCTGGTTTTTGAAAATATTTCCACCAAAACCGTCAACGTAGTTTACAAGAGAGATGATGGAAATATTGGCTGGATAGATTATAAGAATCCATATGAGAAGCTCTAATCTGTCTAGTATAGTGAAACTGACCTGGTATCGTGCGCCTCGTTTTCGTCATCCAGAGCCACGTAGTAGCCATGTTCCCGGTTTGATGTCGTTTGGAGGGGGATATGATTAGGCAACTGAGTATTAGCCATTATGAAGCCCATCTTATTCTCGGCAACGATGAACATGAAAGGCGCACGAGACGTCCTGTTATTATTAACATAAATCTACGTTTTCCGGATGATTTTCCGGCTTGTGGTGATGATAACATCGAAGGCACGGTTTGCTATTGTTCTCTGCTAAATTTCATCGAAAAAAATCTTGAAGACAAGAAATTTTGGCTGATTGAAAGAGTTGCGGAATATTTATACGAAATTGTGTCTGAGTATGTTGGGCGCAGTAATGTCCTGAAAAAAATTGAGGTTATAAAACCGCATCCTATATCGGATAAGAGCTTGGAAAGTTCTTCTTTTGTTTGTTCAGATTGGTAGTTTGGGAGTTTTGTGAAATGATTTTTCTGTCTCTAGGTAGTAATCTCGGTAATAGGTTTGAAAATATCAGAAAAGCTATTGCTGGATTGTCAGTTTTTTTCGATTGCAAGATTACATCACACATAATAGAAACGGAAGCGATTCTTCCCGAAAATGCACCACCAGATTGGAATATACCGTATCTAAATGCCGTTATTGTCGGAGATTCGCACTGTAGTCCATTTGAACTGCTATCCAAGCTCAAGAACATCGAAAGGAAAATGGGAAGGAACACGGATATTTCGGACTGGTCACCGCGGGCAATCGATATCGATATAATTTCCTACTATAATCAGCCGATAAATTCCGACAGGCTTGTTCTACCTCACAAAGAGGTAGGGCGCCGAGAGTTTCTGCAATATTTGCTTCGGGAAGTTGGCTATCCACTCCAAAATGATATGCTTAATAATACAAGTTACAGGCCTATGAATCATTTTGTTCTAGATCCTAAGATCGTTGGCATAGTGAACGTCACTCCGGACTCGTTTTCGGACGGAGGACAATATATCGACGCCGATAAAGCGGAAGCTCAAGTCAGAAAAATATATGCTGAAGGTGCTCACATTGTGGAATTGGGGCCCCAAACAACCAAGCCCGGATATGTTGAAGTCCCACCATCTGAAGAAATAGACAGATTGAGCGGAGTTCTCGAAAGATGTAGCGATATAGACTGCATCGGCGTAGATACGTACTTCGACGATGTGGTAAAATTCGCCATTGAAAAGCACAATGTCAAGTGGATAAACGATCAGAACGCCGCCCTAAATCATGATACAATAAAACTCATCGCCGATAAGAACGTGAAATTGGTAACCATGCTGCATGGAATGGATATGTCATGGATTTCCGGGCGGATAAAAGTTCTAACGCATTTTGGAGTACCGCTTGAAAATATAATTATCGATCCGGGTATTGGATTCGGAAAAACAAAATATCAAAACATCGAAATGATACAAAATTGCAAAAGAATGAAAGAAATTGGCTGCGAAGTACTGTTGGGTCATTCTAGGAAGTCATTTATGGAGGTTTTTTCCAACTTCCCAGCTTCTCACAGAGACATAGAAACGCTAGCCGTGTCCAGTTTTGCAGATGATGCCGAAGTAGATTACATCAGAGTACATAACGTGCAGGATCACATGAGATTTTTCGTTGCAAAGTATTTTATGAACCAAGATTGCCTGATAAAAACAACTTCCCCATTGAAAGAAGTCTGTTAAAAAGTAGTTGCATAACGGAATTTTTTATTATACACTCCGGATCGCAATGTTTTATTAGGGAGAAAGGATCATGAAAAAAATTGTTGTTGCTATTGGAGTGTTTGTACTTGGGCTGTCTTCGTCATTAAAGGCTATGGAAGTTGAGAACGGATTCCCAGGAATGAAGCGAGATTTAGTCATTAGGCTCTGTCGCTTGGTTAACAACGTGGCGAAGATTAGAAGCATAATTGGCATGAGCCAGGAGCATTTTTTGTGGAAACACCATGCTTTTTTCGTTGAAAATCGCATCGATTTATCGCGAGGCCTTGTTGAACATGGCAGGGATCTTGCCAAGTGTGTGTCGGATTCTGAGGATCCAAAATTTCGGGAACACTATGCTGACTTCTTAGAGAGTCGACAAGGTTTACCAGAAGAATTCGAGCAGCGACACTCGGATCTTTTTGTGCCGGGCTACAATCCGGATTGCAAAGATTTCTTGAAAAAGGTTCTAAAATATGGTGCTGATCTTTACGAACATATGTTGAATTCTCGAAAGAACAACCCGCCAAGTATCCGAAATGCAAAAGACGTTGTCCAGGTCGTGCTCTATCTTGCAGAACGCGGCACTGCGATGTTTTCTCCAAATGTATCACCTTCACTAATGCTTGTACTGGAAGATTTATTTGCCATCGAGAAAATTGGCGCCGTATGTGAACCTCTTCTGAGGAAAGCGACGTCCTTTTATTTTGTTGGAGCGAGCCGCGCAAGCAGAAAGGCAATGATCGATAAACGCCATCGGACACCTGAACAACAACAGGCTGCTCTCGGAGTGGTGAGCTTTTGTATTAACCACAAAATAGCCGGGAATTTTGTTTTGCGTTATCTCTGGAGCGACGGCCCATGCGTTGAACTCAATCCTCACAGAGAACAAATGAGAATGACGTTTCTTCTATGTCGCGGAAATGGTGCAAATATCAATCATGTTGAAGACGGCAAAACTCTTCTGGATTTGTTTGACAATAGCACGAAGGCGTTTTTACCCAGAAAAGATAAAGCGATTGATTCCACCGCCGACGACGATGCGATTTCACCGGCGTATTCGAAGCGTATTGACGATGACCGCGTAATTCTACGACGCGACTACCATGCTCGAACCTTTGTAGAATTACCTGCTGGAGAATAAAAACACGGCGTGATTCTTTCGGCTCCTGAAACGCTCTAGCCGTGTCCAGTTTTGAGAGTCGAAAGAAGCTTGCTAAAGTAGTTGCACAATGCGCATTTTCTAAGTAATGCGCGTACCGTGCGTACGAGAGAACTTTTCGTTAGTCTCAAAAATTTCAGATCTTATTTACCATTTTGTGATTTAATCATGCACGAAGGGGTATTTTTGGTGAATATTATGAGCAGGTTATGTTTTGAAAGAAGTTTTACGGCAGCGTTGTGTTTGTTTTTGATGCTTTCGCTGATTAATACTGCGTTCTGCAACGAAAAGAAAGACAAAAGCGATAGAGCAAAGCAATCCGCAAAAAAAGCGGATGATCCATCGAAAAAAGACAATGGCAAGCCTGAAGAAATAAAAAATTTCCCATTTGCAGAGGGAACCGGGAAAATTTCGGATGACGGCGTTGCGGGGTTACGCATAGTAAGAGACAAGCTAATTCTGCTCGGATACGATAAAAACTGCACTTCCGAAGCTCTAAAATCAGACGAAACTTTTTCAAATCTAAACTTTTTCAAAAAATATTCAAAATTGGTAAGCGTTGAATTCGCAAACATAGAGCTTACCAAAGAATGTCTTGAAAACATCCAAAAATTCCTGCAAAAGGAAATCCAAAATATCGTGATTGATTCTTGCGAAATCGAGTCAAGTAATGTTGAGCTGTTAGCGGATATTGTCAAAAAAAGACCAGAACTAAAAAACGTCACATTCCGAATGGTGGAGAATAATGAGAATGACGTCGAAACCATTTTATCTGCATTGGGTGAATTGTCCAAATTAAAAACCATATGCCTTGCTTTTGATAAAATAAAAAACGAATCTTGTCAGAAAATCGCTGAGCTAATAAAGAAATCCGCCGATTCCTTGAAGAATCTGTCGTTGGCGTGGAATGGCGTGGTAGAGGCAGACAAAGAATCGGAAGCATATCAGAAACTATCGGAAGCAATAGGCGAAGTAAAAGGGTTAAAGTCATTTGAATTATTCCTAATGAGCATAGACGAAAAAAATACTGCGAATCTTTTTTCGGGAATCCGTCATTTAACTACTTTATCCAGATTCAAGTTGTTTCTGGGAAATATAAGTATCCAAAACGATATCAAATTATTTGAAAATGCTGAATCTCTAGGCGATACACTGAAAGATATGACTCAGTTGGTGAAACTGGATATATCTGGCATGAAGCTTCCTAAGGATGTTATGCAAGTATTGGCTCAAAATCTCGAATATCTCAAGAAGCTTCAATATCTCGATATCTCTGGTAATACAATAGATGGAGAGTGTGCTGAAATATTAGTTCAATCCCTGAAAGGAATGAATGAGTTAAAGACGCTTGCGATCAATGGCTGCGAGCTAACATCTCAGGTGTTCTCCACTTTATGCAAATTATTGGAGAATTCACCACTAATAATGCTGTATGCAAGGAATAACGCCATAAAAGAAGGAGTCAGGAGCTTGCCGGTAAAAACAATGACAGATTTGCAGCTGGCAGATTTTTCCAAAAACGATGTGACATTCGAGAACGCCATGGAGCTCATCAAGCTTACGGTCGATCATCCGAAATTGCAGGCCATTAATTTCAGGGAAAATGAACCTCTTGATTCAATGGACGAAGTGGACAAGAAGACAAAGAGAGATGAACTCGAAAATTGGAAAAGAGCAAACAAATGTCACGTGGCATTCTTTGGCCTGTAAATCTATATGTTAAAGTAAAGCCGCCTAAGTGTGCCACAGCCTCCTCCGTCAAGAACGACGCGCTGTGGCGTTTGTATTCCTACATGACAGATGTGACCCTAAAGCGGCATTACTGTATCGCAATTTTTTTCATAATATGGAATCAATCGTCTATATCTATGGTCATCTTTTTCCCATGGATTGTGCCTATAGCGTTGTAGACTATCGGATAGTTTACATTTCCATGACCAAACTCATTGGTGACAAAAACAGGAATATCTACCATTTCGCCAAATTTCTTCAGAAATTCTGTTACATCTGCCTGCGATCCACCACTAGAAAAACGTCCGAACACTATTGCCTTTACTCCGGATAATTTTCCGGCTTCTTTCAGATGAATCATGGTTCTATACACCCACCATGGAACCATGTTTATGTCCTCTATGAACAATATCTTGCCTTTACTTTGAATTTCCCAATTTGTTCCGATGCTGGATTCCACGGACGTTAGATTTCCGCCCGTCAGTCGGCCCTGTATGATTTTTTGCTTTACGGCTGCGCGATTGATCGGATATATGGGGCCAATGCTATATTTCTTTACTTTTCCTTCCAATATATTAAGCAGCGTTTCGAATCTTTCGTTTGTAAATTGCGATTTGCAGAGATGCATTAGTACCGGAGCATGAATGGCTTTCCATCCCCAATTTTTTATCACAAAAAGATGCAGAGACGTTATATCACTAAATCCAACCAGTGTTTTCTTGATTCGTGGAACGGGAAGTTCGCTCAAGCCTTCAATGATAAACCCACTGCCGAAACCACCACGCACAGCCCAAATGATTTTGTGTTTGGAATCGATGGCTTTCTTAAATAATTTCAATCGATTTTCTTCTGTATCAAAGCATCTGTAGTAGTTCTTGTTTTCCAATGCTTCCGGAAAGATATTTATGCCATAATTATCGACCATACTTTTCATTTCTGGTACTAGATTCGCATAGACACCGCTTCCTGGAGTAACAGCAACCATATCCAGCTGACCGACTCTGCGATAAATTTGAAGTCTCTTGTCGTTTTCTATCCTATTATACTTATGAACAATAGGCTCTTCCTTTTCTGGGATAATCACCGGCGCACTACGCTTAACCTCGCTACATCCAGAACACATCAAAATGATGGACAAGCAAGCGATTCTCTTAAAAAAACTATTCATTAATTAACATCCTTTTTAAAACAGTGCAGATATTAGCATTTGTGAGAAAAAATTTAAATAGTAATGGGAAAAATATTAAGAGCTATTTGTGCGATGTTACTTCCACCACTCCTCGTTTTTTCATTCAAGACGAAATGGGCTAAGCTGTTGATGTATTTAACAAAATGAGGAGCCATGCATCTTAGAAAAACAAGGGACGCATCGAATTTGTCAAAGTGCATTGAAAACAATCTGAAACAAAAGGTCCTGGACATTGACCAAAGACTTATTGTTGCAATCCCGGGTTGTGTTGTGGCAAGTCTCACGGCCGAGAGCATAAATTCTTACGAATGGATCAATCTCTACTGGAAAACTCTCAGTTTTACTTCCCCACCTTCCAATCGTTAGCGAAGATTTCCAGGCCCTTATCGGTAAGAGGATGTTCCAGGCATTGCTTTAGGATCTTGGGAGAGACGGTCGCAGCGCCCACGCCGATCATTGCCGCTTGAATCACGTGATTAATGCTGCGGATGGAGGCGGCCAGGATTATCGTTTCGTATTCGTTGGCGTTGTATATGTCTGATATGTCTTCGACCAGCGCAAGTCCGTCGTGGCCAGCGTCGTCGAGTCTTCCGATAAACGGGGATACGTACGTCGCTCCGCATTTGGCAGCCATCAACGCCTGCGTTGGCGAAAAGCACAGCGTTAGATTGGTGGCAATGCCATCAATGGATAATCGTTTGCAGACTTTCAGGCCATCTAGTGTGCACGGCAATTTTACGCAGACTTTGCTGTCTATGGAAGCCAACTGGCGGCCTTCTTTGATCATTTCATTGAAGTCAGATGAAATGACCTCGACGCTCACGTGTCCGGACACGAGTCCACATATCTGACGTATCAGGGATGTGTGCTCGCTGTGAGCGTACTTGGACATGATTGTCGGATTGGTCGTTACGCCGTCAATAAAATCGCCATAAAACGATATATCTTCAACATTAGCCGTATCTAAAAAGATTTTCATTTTCTAATTCCTCAATTTGCTTTATAATACTAAATAATGCGTAGAAAAAAAATGATTTTTTAGGATGTTAATAAATTGCAAAACAATACCGCTGAAAAATTGGATGTGAATCGTTATCTGTTGGATGGTCTGAATCCAGAGCAAAGAGAAGCCGTTATCACATTGGACAAGGCGTTGCTGGTGCTGTCCGGAGCCGGCACCGGAAAGACAAAGGTTCTAACAACGAAAATCGCTTATATAATAGAAAATGGCTATGCTTTTCCATCCCAAATTCTCGCGGTCACGTTTAGCAATAGAGCCGCTCGGGAAATGAAAGAGCGCATTTTTAACATGACGCCCGGAGCAGACGCCGTTTGGCTCGGCACGTTCCATTCGATTTGCGCAAAAATCCTGAGAAACAACGCGGATCTCATTGGTCTCAGCAACAATTTCACCATAATCGATACGGACGATCAGCTGAAGTTGATTAAGCAGATCCTCAAGGAGCTGAATGTTGATAAAAAAGTGGCGAATCATGTTGCCAACGCCATATCCCGCTGGAAAGACAAATGCATTCGTCCCAACGATCCGCGAGTTGACGCCACATCCATCGAGGGAAAAATATATGCTATTTATCAGGAGCGGATTTTCAGCTATGATTCCGTCGATTTTGGCGATTTGCTAATGTATGTGGTGCGCATCTTTAAGGAAAACGCGCACATCCTTCAGAAATATCGGGAAAAATTCAGATACATATTGGTGGACGAGTACCAAGACACCAACATGTCACAATATATGTGGCTGCGAATGCTCTCGCCCATTGGAGCGGGACTCTGCTGCGTGGGAGACGATGACCAGGCTATATACAGCTGGAGGGGCGCCGAAGTCGGCAATATTCTCAGATTCGAAAAGGATTTCATGAACACGAAGATCGTTAGACTGGAACGCAACTACCGATCCGTGGGACATATTTTGGGAGCAGCCGCATCGCTCATTGCGAAAAACGCCACCAGACTCGGCAAAACCATCTGGACCGACGGCGACAGCGGCGAAAAAGTGATAATACAACGGGCATATAACGGATTCGATGAAGCAAAGATTGTGGCGGAAAAAATCGAGAAACTTCGCAAAGACTCCGTAGCATTCGGACAAATGGCCGTTTTGGTGCGGGCCGGATTCCAAACCCGAGAATTCGAAGAGCGTCTCATCGCCTACGGCATTCCATACAAGGTTGTGGGAGGCCTGAAGTTCTACGATCGGCAGGAAATCAAGGACCTCATCGCCTATATGCGACTCATCTATCAAACCAACGACAGCCTTGCATTTGAGCGCATTGTAAATATCCCCAAAAGAGGCATTGGAGCAAGCGCATTTTCAAAGCTTCATACTAGAGCCATTGAACGCAATATATCTCTATTTCAGGCATCGAAGGAGATACTTGGAGAAAATTCATTGCGTCCGTTGGTTACGGAGTCGCTGACGACTTTCATAAAATTCATTGAATCGATGAGAGGACAGAAAGATCTGCCTCCGGCTCAAATAGCCAAAATCATATTGGACGAAACCGGCTACATGAATGTTCTGACAAATGAAAAGACCCTGGAATCCCAAACGAGAATCGAAAACCTGAAGGAATTACTGATTGCGCTCGAGGATTTCGAAGATCTTCCGACTTTTATAGAGCACGTTAGTCTTGTGACCGATTCCAAGAGAAATAGTACCGACGACGTCGTCAGTCTAATGACACTGCACAGCGCGAAAGGACTGGAATTTGAGGCAGTATTCCTGGCTGGATGGGAAGAGGGCGTATTTCCGCATAGCATGAGCCTACAGGAGGGAAATCTGGAAGAAGAACGGCGCCTCGCATATGTGGGAATAACGCGAGCCAAGAAATATGCCTTCATCACATATGCAATGAATAGAAAAGTGTACAACCAGTGGCAATCCGACCTGCCGTCCAGATTTTTAGCGGAACTATCAACGGAACACGTTGTGCATAGCAAGGGCAAGACGGGTCGTTGAAAGCGTCGGACTCTTCCGTGAGCTATAGTGAACTCGTTTTTAGATCGCGTCATTTTATGGTAATCTGCAAGATATTTTTGTAAGTAGGTACATGGTATATTGTGTGGATTATAAGAAAAGAGTATTGGAGTTTTGATCAAAGCCAGGCAACACATTAAGGAAAACGGCGGAAGTATTTGGCCTGTCGACCAACATGCTATCTAACTGGAAGCGTCGCCTGAAGGAAACAGGGAATCTCGAGAATAAGAAGGTTGAGAGCTAATCGCGGTAGACGGGGTACGGCTTTGGCCACGGGCGTTTCATAAAATTTTTTAAATATTTTAGATATGAGAAGAGAGGGTTAAACAATTTTGCTAGAAAGAGGTAGAATTAATACGTTTTACTATCGGAGGCTAGAAGTGACAGCAAAAGAGAAATTTGAAACCATTGAAGATCCAAGGCATCAAAGCTATGTAGAGCACAAACTTTCGGACATATTGATAATCATAATGTGCTGTGTTCTGTGCGGATTAGACACGTTGAGCAGCCTTGTCATCTATGCCGAAGGTCGGTCTGCATTTTTCATGGAACATTTTGGGATAGCCAAGATTCCGTCAAAATCGACCTTCAGTCGCATTTTGAGTATTGTCAAGAGTTCAAAAATAGCCAATGCCATAATTGACGTGATGAAAGAGACCGCTGCGGAGTTTGGGGAAATACTTGCAGTTGATGGCAAGGCGATTTGTGCGACAGCAGAGAAAGGAAAACCTCACTCCGCGCTGCAGATTTTAACTGCATATTTTACTGAATCTGGAGTAACTTTTGGGCAGAAAACGATTCATGAGAAAACGAACGAGACACCGGTTTTTCAGGAAATGCTCGAGTATTTAGACGTGGCAGGCAAGACAATAACAGCCGACGCCATGCATTGCCAAAAGGAAACTTGCAAGAAAATCATCGCGAGAAAGGGTAACTATGTCTTGGGACTGAAAGAAAATCACAAAAACTTTTATAGTGATATTAGGCGCTTTTTTGAAAGTGGAGTAAATTCCGACAAAATAGAAACATTTGAGGCACCAATTGAAAAGGCTCACGGTAGAGTCGAAAGAAGGATTTGCTCGAAAATCACGGACATAAGCTGGCTTGGCAATTTGAAAGATTGGAAAGGTCTTGAGGCGGTTTTTGCTGTCAGGAGAATTGTGAGCGACA
>BNWJ01000008.1 GCA_025998735.1 Alphaproteobacteria bacterium
CAGACGGTCATATGGGATAATGCCAGCATTCATAAAAATCCAGAAATAAGAAGATTGATAGAAGCGGCAGGATGTAAGCTTATCTTCCTTCCGCCATATTCTCCAGATTTAAATCCAATAGAACACTTTTGGGCAAATTTAAAAAGGTATGTAAGGTCCGAAATTGCAAATTTTAAAACTCTAACCGAAGCTGTTGAGAGTTACTTAAGGATGCATACAATGTGACGCGATCCTAAACCGGCTTTACTATAGTGGAGCTAGTAAAGAATCGCTTCAACGGTGGTTGCGTGGTCATGAGAAGCATGTCAAGCTTTGACGCGATCCAAAAACGAGTCCACTATACCAGACAAAGTCATTGATATAACTCGAAGGATCCGTGATAATTACAATTTTCCATTGATTATGAATAAGTAGAATTAGAAAACTGAAAGCTATCGGCTTCTCTTGGAATATTGCGTTTTGCCAGCTCTGTAATTCTTAGCACAAAATCTGTCTTGGCTACTGAGTAGGAATCTCTATCGAACTTGAATTTTTTGCCCAGAGCATTTTTTAATTGACCGTATTCTTCCGACACTTCCGGATGTTGCCGAAGATAATCTCGGAAACGCAGCTCGTCCCAGTCTCCGAAATTTCTCACATGCAGATGAAATGCCTGTCCGCGAAATCCATCTTGCGCATACCCCTTTAGGAAAACAGCGTTTGGATACGGTTCAGATTCTGATCTAACATTGATGTATCCGATTTTTCCAATGCGCTTTGCCAGAGGATCGATGTCCGTGTTCTCCGATACTTCGACAAGTATGTCAATTATTGGTTTTGCGCTGAGTCCCGGAACAGCCGTACTGCCGAAGTGATTTATGCGGAGAATTTTATCCGATCCGATTTGTTTTTCCAAAAGCTCTTTTTCCGTCTCATAGATTTCCGCCCAATTCTCCTGATACTTGCTCACGACAATGGGAAATAATTTCCAGAGTTCCTGATCTGATAGGCCGAACAGTGCCTTGGTCATGCACACATCGCCTCTTTCAGATTCATTTTGCGCATCATGGTGATATCTTTCGGCAATGGAGAGTTTGGTACCGTAAGCAGTTTTTCTCCGGAAAACATGGCATTTGCTCCAGCGAAAAAACACAGCGCCTGCATTTCCTCCGACATGGAATCCCGACCAGCCGATAATCTCACATATGATGTCGGCATAAGGATGCGCGCCAAAGCAATCGTTCTTATGAAGTCGAAATTATCCACGTCCGGAGCATTTTCCAGAGGAGTGCACGGAATTTTCACTAATCTATTTATGGGAACCGACAACGGCGGAATTGGTAGATTCGCCAGCATAACCAGCATCTTGATCCGATCTTCGTTTGTCTCGCCCATCCCGATAATGCCTCCGGAACAGACGTTTATTCCAGTGTCTTGTATCATTTTTATGGTGTCCAGACGATCATCCAGAGTGCGAGTTGTCACGATGTTTTTGTAGAAGTCAGCGGACGTATCGACGTTATGATTATAGTAATCCAGTCCGGCGTTCTTAAGTTTTTTCACCTGATCTTGAGAAAGAAATCCCAAAGTGACACAGGTCTCGAGTCCCAGAGATTTCACGCTTTTTATTACGTCACAGACATAGGCAAATTCTTCGTCAGATGGACTTCGGCCAGACACACTCATGCAGAATCGAGAGCTTCCGCTTTCTTTGGCCTTTTTCGCCGCTTCTATCACTGTTTCTTTGCTCACCAAAGGCTGTTTCGGCGCTTTTCTCCCGTTTTTCGCAGATTGAGCGCAGTAGGCACAATCTTCAGAGCACCCTCCAGTTTTCAGACTGAGCAATGTGCTGATTTGTATGAGCTGTTCATCAAAATTATCACGATGAATCGTGTGAGCATCGTACAACAACGTAAAGAACGGACGATTGAAAATGTCGAATGCGTCATTAAATGATATTTTTGCCACCATAGCATCTGCTCCTGAAACCGCGGATTAAGTGCCTAACAAATATCTGTATCAATCTCACTTTCGTCAACGATCGACACGCCAGTGGACTCAAGAGCATCAGCTGCCAGCTCAACGCACGGACTATATGTATCAGTTTCCATCAATTCCTCTAGGTTCTCATCTAACTCTTCTTCGAAAGTAAAAGATCTGAATTTTTCGATTGCTTTTTCTTTTAATTTTTCTATTGACACAGTCTCGTCCGCTATCTCCCGAAGAGCAATGACTGCTTTTTTTTCGTCTTTGTCTTCTACGGCAATTTTATCTCCGGCAAAAATCTGACGAGCTCGCTCCGCAGCTAGAATTACCAAATCAAACCTATTTTCGACGACTTTCTCACAATCTTCAACTGTTATACGAGCCATAATTAATTCCCCACAAACGGCCTGCAGCATATCATACTTAATCAAGTTATGGAAGATCGTGCAATCCAGTGACAGGGCCGTTTCCATCTATCTGAACTACAGCAACACACCTCGCACACAACGTCTGGAGAGTATGCGAGATGTAGTAAAGCCACTTCCCTTAGTGCGTAGCAAAAAAATTCCAGTATCACAGATATGCTAACTAAGGTTAAATATCAATCCGCCAATGAAATCTGCCTGCGTATCCAGTTCTTCTTCGATTCTCAATAGGCGATTGTATTTCGCCACACGATCTGACCTCGCAGGAGCTCCGGTCTTGATTTGTCCGGCATTTAGCGCGACCGCGATATCAGCGATGGATGTATCTTCAGTTTCTCCTGAACGATGCGAAATCACCGCGTTCATTCCCGCACGATGAGTCATCTCAACTGCGCGCAACGTTTCCGACAATGTACCTATCTGATTCAATTTTATAAGCACTGCATTTGCTATTTTCTCGGAAATACCACGAGCTATTCTCTCGGGATTTGTCACGAAAACATCGTCGCCAACCAACTGAATCTTTCCGCCCAGGGTTTCGGTCAAGCTCTTCCATCCGGACCAATCTTCTTCGCTCATTCCGTCCTCTATGGATATGATCGGATAATTTGACACAAGAGATTCGTAATAGCTGACCATTTCGTCTGAAGTCAGCACTTTGTCTTCTCCATTCAGGTGATATTTTCCACCTTTATAGAGCTCCGTGGCGGCCACATCCAATCCGATCATCACTTCTTGTCCTGGAGTGTAGTCAGCTTTTTCGATGGCTTTAATTATATATTCCAACGCCTCTGCGGATGACTGCAAATTTGGAGCAAATCCACCTTCATCGCCTACATTAGTGACAAATCCTGCGCTGTGAAGCTCTTTTTTGAGGGAATGATATATCTCGGCGCCCATTCGAAGTGCTTCGGAAAACGATTCCGCACCGACCGGAAGAACCATGAACTCCTGAACATCCAATTTGTTGTCGGCATGGGCACCACCATTCAAGATATTCATCATCGGCAGAGGCAGTACACACGACGATATTCCACCGATGTATCTGTACAGCGGCATTTCCCGGTCGAGAGCGGAAGCTTTAGCTACCGCCAAGCTAACCGCCAACAGTGCATTTGCGCCTAAGTTCTCTTTATTGGGAGTTCCGTCCAATGCAACCAATTCTTCGTCAATCATTATCTGATCCGAAGATTCAAGACCAATAATGGCTTCGGCAATTTCTTCATTAATGTTTTCCACTGCCTTCAGAACGCCTTTTCCAAGATATCTGTGCTTATCGCCATCTCTCAGCTCGACGGCTTCAAATGATCCTGTTGATGCACCGCTTGGAACAGCAGCACTTGCCACGATTCCACTTTCCAACTCAACTTCCGCTTCTACGGTTGGATTTCCCCTTGAATCAAGGATCTCGCGTCCGATAACACTTACAATCGTACTCATTAATTTGCTCCCATAAATAAAAACTACCTTAACCATTGGCTAACAATTGCTTTGATGATATATGACCAGCAAGACCTTATCAAGGTCCTTGCAGCCTAAACTTGACCTGCCATGGTATAAAAGACATTTGAGGCGTCCTGAGATTTGTTCCGGACTCCAGTCTTTTTCTGTGCATTCTCTGATTTTCAACTCCAAGTTGCCTTTTGGCTTTTTCGGAACATTGACGGCCAAAGATCTGCGTTCAATCGCCTTTTTATCGGCAATTTTTGTAGAATACTCGCAACCACTTGAATTCTTTGCGATTTCTCGACTGACAGCAGACTGACTTATGCCTACTTTTTCAGCAATCTTTCGCTGAGATAAATTGCTTGACTTCAAAACCTGGATCTGTGATCTTATATCACGAGTCACGTGGTGATAACCTTTTTGGGCCATGTTAACCTCTCTTTAAAATAATTATAAACTAAATTCGAGATTAGCTTCTTCATGTGACTTTTTTCAAGACCACTTTTTACATAATTCGCAAAAATCCTCGTTTTTTAGGCCGTGAAATGACGCACTTCGCTGTTGAATGGGCGTTTTTGTAAAAAAATATTCCATATAAAAAAACAAAAACGGGCTTGACTTATATAGCAACATGTGATGCACTGCGAGTGTTCTGTGGTTTAGAGATGAAACAGATATTTTATTTTAATCATTTTTTCGCACAAGTTACGGTCTCTTTTGTCGTGGCCTGACGGCCAATACTATTTTTAATCCCACATTTTTGTATTTTTAGGTTTTCGCTGAAGTTAGCGAAGAAAAAAACAGCTAAATTATTTTTAGGAGAATTTTATTATGAGCGAATATAAGGTTATTTTTATGTACGGTTTTGCGCTATTCGGAATGTTTTTCGGAGCTGGAAATTTGGTATTTCCAATTAAGATAGGACAAATAACCGGGGGACACTGGATGCTTGGCAGTCTCGGACTAATCATCACCGGTATTATTCTGCCGTTTCTGGGGCTTTTCGTTGTAAAGCTTCACAAAGGTGATTATATGCGATTTTTTGGAGGAGCCGGTTCTCTAGCAAGGTTCCTTTTACCATTATTTATGTTATCTCTATTGGGATCGTTTGGAGCCGTACCAAGATGCATTACGGTTGCGCATGGCAGCATAAGTCAATTAATGCCGGATCTATCTCTGGGGATTTTTAGCGGTATATTCTGCGGGGTAGCGTATTTCATTTCCCTAAAGGATCAGCGTATTATCAGCATCGTTGGTAAGTGGATGACGCCGATTTTGCTGCTGCTTTTGGCCATCTTGTTTATGATTAGCGCCACAAATGGTGATACCCAAATGGCAATGGAAACGGCTCCTATCCAATCGTTTTGCGATGGAATTTTAACCGGATATCAGACGATGGATCTCCTGGCGGCGTTTTTCTTTTCCGCTCTTGTTTTCGCGCAAATACAAAAGACCCTTCCGGAAGGAACATCGGATGACGATTTGATGAAAATTTCGATTAAGTCTGGAATCATTGCCGTAATTCTGCTCGCAATTGTATATATAGGAATGGTTTTTCTGGGATCGAATTTCTCCGGTCTCATAGCAAACATCGATCCAGCATTGATGCTAACGACAATTGCAAACCATACCATGGGGAGTCACGCAACTTTATTTATGGGAATAACGATAATATTCGCATGTTTTACGACGGTAGTTGCTCTAAATGGTATTTACGCGCGATACCTGCACTCTTTGTTTGGCCTAAAACCGAATAAGTTTAAGCTTATATTGTTTCTGACCACGACGACTTCCTTTGCGGTATCACAGTTTGATTTCAATGGAATAGCCAGATTTTTAGCACCAACCCTGGAAGCGCTATATCCGAGTACAATTGCCCTAACTGCAATTAGTATTTTTTCGAAGAAGCATCGTAAATTAAAGATAATATCGTTTTATGGAATATTAATTGCTGTTATGTGGTTGCGCCACTGGCGCTAATGCCAACGCTGGATTCGTTTTCTGCTTTGCTGCAGGTTGAAAGATATGCGAAAGAACTTGCAAAAATCGTCGATTACCTATATATACAATGTAGCGATCTAGTTTTAATTAGTAAAAGAAAATGGAGGAAAATATGAAGAAAATTTTACTAACAGGTTTGTTAGCTTTTTTGGTAGAAAACTGTGATGCGACGATTGTCGATAAAGACGCCACCACTTCCACTAAGCCCAACACCGCGCAACCCACTGCGGGTACACTATCCACAAGCGGTATAGAATCAAAAATTCGTACGCTTATTTTTAGCACTGGAAAATATAATGGCCCTGTTAATGCTATAGGACGTCCACATGGACAAGGTGAGTTTGAGTTTGACAAGGGGGGCAAGCACACTGGAGATTACAAAGATGGAAAGGCAAATGGAAGAGGAACGTTTAGATTTGCCAACGGAGATGTCTACGTAGGAGATCATAAGGATGGAAAAGTAGAGGGAAAAGGAACAATAACATTTACCAGTGGGGATGTCTACGAAGGAGATTGCACGGATGCGGAACCAAACGGACGAGGAACGTTTAGATTTGCCGGCGGAGATGTCTACATAGGAGATCATAAGGATGGAAAAGCAGAGGGAAAAGGAACAATGACATTTACCAGTGGGAATGTCTACAAAGGAGATTACAAAGATGGAAAAGCAAATGGAAGAGGAACGTTTAGATTTGCCAGCGGAGATGTCTACGAAGGAGATTACAAAGATGGAAAAGCAAATGGAAGAGGAACGTTTAGATTTGCCAGCGGAGATGTCTACGTAGGAGATCATAAGGATGGAAAAGTAGAGGGAAAAGGAACAATGACATTTGCCAGCGGAGATGTCTACGTAGGAGATCATAAGGATGGAAAAATAGAGGGAGAAGGAACAATGACATTTACCAGTGGAGATGTCTACGTAGGAGATCATAAGGATGGAAAAATAGAGGGAAAAGGAACAATGACATTTGCCAGCGGAGATGTCTACGTAGGAGATCATAAGGATGGAAAAGTAGAGGGAAAAGGAACAATGACATTTACCAGCGGAGATGTCTACGTAGGAGATCATAAGGATGGAAAAGTAGAGGGAAAAGGAACAATGACATTTGCCAGCGGAGATGTCTACGTAGGAGATCATAAGGATGGAAAAATAGAGGGAAAAGGAACAATGACATTTACCAGCGGAGATGTCTACGTAGGAGATCATAAGGATGGAAAAGTAGAGGGAAAAGGAACAATGACATTTGCCAACGGAGATGTCTACGAAGGAGATCATAAGGATGGAAAAGTAGAGGGAAAAGGAACAATGACATTTGCCAACGGAGATGTCTACGAAGGAGCTTGCAAGGATGGGCAACCAAACGGACATGGAAAGTTAATAGATCCCTCTGGAAAGATCTTTTATGAAGGAACGTTTAAAGATGGAGCGTATAATGATGATGGAACGTTTAGATTTGACAATGGGGATGTCTATGAGGGAGGTTTTGAGAACGGCGTTATGAATGGAACAGGAAAGTACACATATGTAGGTGGTGATGTCTATTATGGACCGTTTGTACATGGCAAAAAGAAGGGGGACGCAATATATCGTTCTGCCAACGGGCACGTCTACCAAGGACATTTTGAGAGCGACGAAATGCAGGGGAAAGGAATGCTTAAGCTTGCCGATGGAACAGTCTACAAAGGAGATTTTGTTCATGGGCAATCAAACGGCCATGGAACGTTAACTGATGGTGCGGGAAGAGTCATCCACGACGGGCTATTCAAAGATGGAAAACCACAAAAATAACATTCTTGAAAACACTGAATCATTGATGCTGTGTACCAAGGATGACGGAGGATGTGGTGTTTGCGTTCTTGCATTTCGATGCGATTTTATGGTGGCTTTACTATGTGCTATTATAAGAACACATTTTTGGTACATCATGTAGATGAAGAACGAAACACCACTAATAAGCGATGATCTACTGAGGCTAATTGTATGCCCACAGTCTGGAATCAGTCTGGAGATCGATGGTGATCTGCTGGTAAATGCCAAAGACTCGATTGGTTATCCGATAGTCGATGGTATTCCAGTTGTGGATCCTAAATGCGCAATAGACATCCTACAAAACCATCCAAGATGAGAGACATCGAAAACAAATCTTAACGCAAACCGCGAATCGAAGATTATGTAGTGAACGACGCTTATAATGCTGAGGTCTTGGTCAAACGTGTTCAATCTGCTTCATTCATGAAAAAATCCGCATATCGCTAAATCTGCAACTGCTCCTGTCATAGTGTAGCCCCTTTCATTCTTAAAAAAGCAACAACTTCCCGATGTCCAGGTGATTCCGACTCGTGTGCCATAGCAGCCCACAATGGTGTATGTAATGCGTAGTTTCGCGCATTTATGTCAGCCCCATTATTAAATAGCATCTCAACGATATTTTTTTGCCCACGCTCTGCTGCCAAATACAGCGCTGTACATCCATCTCGATTTTGTGTGTTAAGCCCATCGGTGGGTTTAAAGCACTGTTCTAACATCGCTGCTGTACATCCTTCCCAGCCTTGCGCAGGAACCACACAGGTGAGTTTAAAGCACTTTACCAATGGTTCGATTATTTCTTTGAGCGAACAATTGTTCAAAATGGCCTTATGCAATATAGTATTACCGTCCGAGTATGTTGCGCCAGCTAAAGCTTCAATGTTACAAATAGATGTTTCTAAACCTTTTAAGTTTTCTTTCGCAAGAACCCTATCCAGAACTGAATCAACGCAATCTATTGTCAAATGTGAGTTTATGAGTTCCTCTATAGTTGTCGATTTTGCTTGTCTTCGTTTCATTTGTGGTCCCGCTGCGTGTGGTGTCTGATTTCGTGCTGCAGATTGAATTCTTAGTGGATTTTCATAAGGAGCTGCTCCCCACGGAGTTCTCAATGATCCGTCTAATTCATGAGTATACTCCTCCAATATTTTTTCCATGGAATCATCTCCAGTTGGAAGATCTGCAGGCAATTCGTATTTTTCTAGTTCAGCTGTCCTTGGTACTGCTTGACCTTTGGCAACTAACTTCCACAGAGGCAACATTTGTATCTCTTTCTTTTGAAACACCTCACTTTGCGCAAGGCTGCTGCCGCTTGCTTTTCCATCATCTATCAATGCACGTACCATCACATTCATATTATCTTCGACAAACATTCTCAAAGACTTGTATTTTTTATATTGGTCTACAGAGCCTGCGATTGTCAGCAACGCCAAAATACGTCCCAACGCTGAAGAAAACGCAACTGGTCTTGTAAATGGATTGACGGCGTGAGAAAATCTGCCAGCTTTCAATCTGGCTCTATCCAAAAAAGAATTATGATTGTCTCTATCAATAATAAGTACAGGCTTCCCATCGCTATCCTTTTCAACAACGGCCCCAAAGATTGTCAGCATTTCTTCTTCATTGCTCCAATAATTCGCACAAGAAAACATAAATTCGGTTATAATATCAGCGGTTAATTCTTTTTGAGAATTAGAACCTTTTACCTTATTTTCGGCGGCATCAAGATGTGCTTCATATCCTGCTGCATTTATCAACAGTTGTATTGGATGGCCATGGCTATCTACTCCTGGATTTTTAATGACATTCCACAATGCATTCAAGTCCTCTAGTAATTTTGCATAAGCCTTACTACCAAAATCGAGCATATATGACATCACCATATCATAAAATTGTTTGCGTAAATCAGCATTGAGCGATGGATATAAGTTATTTCTTATAGCATCAATAATATCTCCGTGAAGCGTGTCGTCTAGTATCGCAATTTTTTTTGGCATAGAACCAAATAATATGTAATGATAGAAATGAGTTAGCTCATGCATAAGCGTACCTGCAACATATTCCTGATCTGATAGATCGCTTTCAAAGCTCTTTTCAACTCTAGTTAAATTCAAGAAAAGCGCATTAGGATTGTAGCTAATTCCATTTCCATGTGGATCATCACTTGGGGGATCTATTATGCGGATAGCACTGTTGAATTTGTGAGAAAACCCAAAGTGTAATTTTGCATACTCTGGGTTCAGTTTCAACAAAAGCAACGATATCAGTCTCTTGGCACCGTGTGGGTTTCCTGCCATTTCAAAAAGGGCCTTTTCAAAAAGAACCATTTGTGGGGTGCCTTCCTCTAAATCTTCGATATTAAACAACCTCCTGATGCTTTCTTTGTAAAGAAATTTTGCGTATTTAGGGGCAAGATAATGTGGAATATCAATGCCTGGATTTCTCTCGTCTCCATCTAGAGATTTTTGTATATTGTGGGCTTTTGCATGTATAAAAATCAAAGCATCAAATAATTTCTGTTCATCAGGATCGAGTCCTTTCCTTAATGATGAATCCTCAAAGAGTTCAACAAGCTTTTCTCCGGAAATTTTATATATATTCATTCCGTCTTTCCTCTCTTGGGAAAAATACCATTGCCTCTGAATATTCGAATATTTTTCTAACCACTCACCCCTATCTATTCGATCTAGCACCTGATTCAATCTCGCTTTTTCCCCATCATTTAGCCCCTCTAGTTCAAATTTCAGTTCTAGATGCGTTTTCTCCTGCTTTAGCGATAGATTCTCATCCGTTTCCTTATTCGGCTGCTTCTGCAGCCACTGCAGCATCTCTTGATGTCGCAGCAGCGCTTTCTGCTTCTTCTTGCCCTCTTTCCCTAGTGCTTCAATTTGCTCTAGTTTTTCCAGTTCCTGCTGCATTTTCCGCTGCAGACGCTCATCTTCTTCTTTTGAAATAAGCTGATATTGCTGTACAGCATAAGCTGTATCTACAACCGAAAGCGCCAGCATTACGCCAGATACCATTGCACATAAAATTCTCTCTCTCATGTTTTTCTCTCTTGCTTAGCAAAAACGCAGACACTGTTCTCAGTATAAAGTATTTTGATCAACAAAGCAATTATTCAGATGCATTCTTGACATTTTTTTACTGTGAATTTTTCGATTTGCGTAAAATCTAAGCATTTCGATTGATACTTTGCAGCAATTGTAAAAAGAGATTTAATATTTTCACATAATCTCGTACAATAAAGATGTGTTATTGAGGACTGTCATGAAAAAATTATTTGGAACAGATGGAATCAGAGGGGAAGCCAACAGCCATCCAATGACGATTGACGTTTGCGCAGCTCTTGCCGATGCGCTCGTGTACAAGTATTGCGATTTCACATACATGAAGCCAGTGATTTTCATAGGAAAAGATACGCGCATTTCCTGCAGTATATTTGAGCACGCCTTAGCTGCCAAGTTTTGCTCTCTGGGAGCGCACGTCAAGCTGCTGGGAATTATTCCAACGCCGATTTTAGCTGCGTACGTGATGAAATATCCCGCTCACCTGGGAATTATGATTTCCGCGTCCCACAATGTTTTTTCGGACAACGGCATAAAAATATTCAAGGGAAACGGGACGAAATTAACGGATGCAGAAGAAGAGGAAATCGAATCCATCATGGAAGGAGGATTTAAATGCAAGAATCTTCTGGGAAAAGCGGTGGGGAGAAGCGATTTGGACGAAGATGGCATAAAGATATATTGCGAGAAAATCAGAAAAACGTTTCAGATCGAAAAAGCCGAAGCCAAAAAGGTAAAGCTGGTGGTTGACGTTGCCAATGGTTCTCTGTACAAAATAGCTCCTGAAATTTTCGAGGGTTTTGGATTCAATGTTGTTTTCATAAATTGTACGCCTGATGGAATAAACATAAACAAAAGCTGCGGTGCAGCGCATCCGAAGGCGATTTCCGAAGCTGTCGTAAAATGCAAGGCGGACCTTGGCATAGCATTTGACGGTGACGGAGATCGCGTAATCATTGCGGATAATTACGGCAATATACTAGATGGGGATTACATATTGGCCATTTTGGCTGAGACTGAGGGCCTATACAACGAAGAAGTCGTGTCCACCATTATGGCCAACTTCGCCTTCGAGCGGCATTTGGGATCCAAAGGTGTTCGTCTGGTGCGCACAAACGTTGGGGACAAATACATAGCTGAGTATATGCTGAATTCCGAGGTAAAAATCGGCGGGGAGCCGTCGGGGCACATAATCATAAAGGATCATCTTCCCACCGGGGACGCTCTGTTTGCCGCTCTCAAGGTTCTGGAATATTCCATGAAATCTAAGAAAAGTATTGCCGACCTATTGCGGATTTTCAAACCATATCCGTCCATAAGTCGCAGCGTAAAAGTGAAGGATAAGTCGATTATCGAGAACAGAGCCATACAGGTAGCCATCGAAGATTTCCAGGCGCAATTAGCAAACGAAGGTCGTCTGATCGTGCGCCAGTCCGGCACGGAGCCGATCATCAGAATATATGCCGAGGGAAACGATAAGCTGCTGATGGAAAACATCGTGATCCAGCTGTCGCATCTAATCGAGAATCTATAAAGGAAATAACATATGATCGAATTATTGCTGATACCAGTAACCGTATGCTCTGGCTTTGTGATTTATCACCAGTGGACCAGAATAAAAGAACTCACTGCCAAAAACGCAAATTTGAGCGGCATTGAGGCTTCATATCAGAATCTTATGATGGAAAAAGTAAAGCTGGAGGGACGCTGCGAGCAACTGAATGACATATCTATCCGCCATGATGCACTTCTGCAGGAAAGATTGGATTTGGAAAGGAAAGTTGTTTTTTTGTCGGCCAGTCTGGAGCAAGAGAAGAAAAATCTTCTGGAAAAGGTAAAACTTCTGGAGAACGCCGAGCAGAAACTTTCCAATGAATTCAAGGCCATAAGTTCAGATGCTCTGGCGAAAAATAATCAGACGTTCCTGGATCTGGCCAAGACTGTTTTCGAGCAATTTCACGAGAAAACCAAGGCAGAAGTGTTCGGCGGCACCAAATCCATGAGCGATCTGGTAAATCCGATAAAATCAGCTTTGGAAAATGTTGGCGGCAAGCTGAACGAGCTGGAAAAGAGCAGAGTTGGTGCCTACGAGGCCCTGAAACAGCAGGTGGGAGATCTGATAATTACGCAAAATTCCCTAAAAACCGAAACGAATCACCTGGTGTCCGCTCTAAAGGCTCCGACCGTACGAGGACGCTGGGGCGAAATGCAACTGCGTCGAGTTGTGGAGCTAGCCGGCATGATGGAGCATTGCGATTTTAGAGAGCAGGTTTCGTCGGAAAATAGTGACGGCGATCGGATTCGTCCGGACATGATAATATCGATGCCGGGAAATCAGCACATAGTGGTGGATGCCAAAGCGCCTCTGTTCGCGTATCTGGAGGCTCTTGAGACCAGGGACGAAAAAACCAGAAAAACGTTGCTGAAGGAGCATGCGAAACAGATCCGATCTCATGTAGCGACGCTGGCGAACAAACGATACTGGACGCAATTTCAGCCTGGACCGGAATTCGTTGTGTTATTTCTGCCGGGCGAGATCTTCTTCTCCATTGCCACGGAAAATGACCCATCCCTCATAGAGTTCGCCATGCAGGAACGTGTGATAATTGCGACGCCGACCATATTGCTTGCCCTACTGCATACCATAGCGCTCGGATGGCGTCAGGACAATCTTTCCGAAAATGCCAGATCCATCATAAAAATGGGACAGGAGCTCTACAAGCGCCTGTCTGACATGACACAGCACATATCGAGTCTTGGTAGAAACATCAATTCCGCAGTCCAAAGCTATAACTCCACCGTGGCATCGCTGGAAAGTCGCGTGCTCGTGAGCGCCAGAAAGTTCCGAGAACTCGAAGTGCACGAGAAAAACATCATCGAACTGAGCGCCATTGAAGACGATGTCCGGCAAATGAAGGCGGGGTGAGCCACTTCCGAAGCGGCGGAGACGGCTTTCCAAGCGCAGAAAGCCGTTCTCAAAGTCAGTTACTGATCCTTCCAGCCCCATACCCTCGTTTTGCCCTGTCCTATAGTTTTTGTGGTTCCATTAGCATAGGTGTTAGCTAAGAGGAGAGTTGATTTAGATCAGATTGCTGAAATTTCAGCGGGTTAAGATTGTTGAAAATTCAGTGTTTTCACAAAAATCAACTCTTTTCTTAGCTAACACCTTAGCATATGTCATTGTACCATGCTCTGGCTGTCCGTTTTCGAAGAATCCATCGAAGAGATCCCCGTTGGCGTATGTTATGGTTCCAAACCCGGTTGGAAATTCACCGGCGTGTTGTGTTTGCGAATAGATAGTCATATCGTTCACCTCTTTCATTCCCTGCTTTAGCCCCAAACCCCCAGGCCGTCCTTTATAGACATCACCGTCCAGGGTTGTCACAGTTACCGGAGTGATCGGTGTTATTTTTCCTTTTTCAAAGGTGGCTTCTAAGACGTTTCCATTAGGATATGTTAATGTTCCAAGCCCTTCTGGAGCATTGCTCTCGTTGAAAGGGCCGGCATATGCAGCCCCTCCGCATGCCAACACATCTCCTACAATTCCAAAACCTGCCACTGCCATCACGACAGCGCAGGCAGTGATCAATTTATTAGCTTCCATTTTCGATTTCCTCATTAATAAAAAACTGAGCTTTTTTGGAAACATCCAAAATGCCCAAACTGAGAATAATATATCATGCTTTTAAACAAAAATCAAGGGAAAAATGCGCAAAATGATAAAAATAAATGTCTTGATAAGCACGCGCATTGCTTGTGTAAGCGGATTTTCGCTGTCTATATTTCAATATTTGCAGCAGTAGGCACAGCTCCTGCCAAGGATATTCTCTCACGCGTCGACAATCGTCACAAAATCGACTTGTCAATAACGGTTAACAGTTATGGTTATGTGTGTCATTTTTCCTTTGTATTTGTTCTGGAATTTCCAGGAACCATGGCTTTCATAAATCCCTGGGATTTTCCGCCTCTTCCAACATCATTACACCACTAATGTTTCAATACATCTGTCATTTATACCTTGGCAGGTCAAGTGTAGCATTCCGAGCCGGCCTCCTCGCCTACCGGCCCAGTCGGCGGTTCCCGCAGCCACAGCTTTCCCACAGTGTAATGTTCTACGCTTCCATCGGTGCCTTCTATGCTTCCCGTAAATGGTTTGCCTTCCATAATGTTTCCATCAAAAACGTCACCGTTGGAATATGTTATTGTTCCTTGTCCGCAAACCCCCAGGAATGTCCCTTTAACATACCCGACTTTGGGCCTGTATGTGCTGTATTTTGAAGCTGGCTGTTCGATCTGAAATTTAAGAGTCCCGCCACCGTCAAGCGTTAGTGTTCCACAAAGCGGTTGGCCCATAATAAACTTCCCTTCAAATACGTTACCTTTTCCATATTTAAATGTTCCATTTTCGTCAAAAGGATCACCTTTAGCATTGACTCCTCCGGTATATCTACCACCATTGTGTTCATTGATATCAGCTTCAACACATGGGCCGCAGTTGTACGGCTTATTTGTGACTTGTCCGACGGTCATCCATAACCAGGACTCGTCGACGTCATTCATAGCGTTGATAAGTTCGCGGTTGATATATGTGCAACACACTTCTTCTGCAATTCCCAAACCTGCTACTACCACCATGGCAGTACAAGCGGCGATCAATTTATTAGTTTCCATTTCGAACTCCTCATTAATAAAAAAACTGAGCTTTTGGGAAATATCCAAAATGCCCAAACTGAGAATAATATATCACGCCTTCAAATAAAAGTCAAATAAAATACGCGCAAAATTACAAAAACAAATACCTTGATGACTTACCACCCTTCTCGTCTTTTCATTCAAAATAAGATGTGCTAAGCTGTTGTAAGTTCTGCCGTGATAGTCGCTCTGATTGGCGCTACCAAAACAACAAAGGGGCTGGCGGTACGATGCATTTTGGATGAAAATATTTATGAACCAGGACGAAAGGTCACGGATAACGAATTCAATGCAGTTAATATATGCCGTGATGATTTTCACGGTGAATGGAACTATGTCATTTCGCCTATAGAAAAGCAAAACCTCTAGTTTATTTGGTAACAATTGCTTACTTGTTTTTATGTTAGTTATGGATCCCGACGTCGCCACGCTCCTCTGGATTGTAAGTTAGAGTGTGTCCAAAACCACCAAAAAGGTTTAGGATATTCTCATTGGTTGTCTGTGGGGTGATCTCGCAGGCGCAGCACGGTAACCCGGCTCTGGATAAGGCCTAAAGAGCCTCTCGTCATCTTGGGAACCCTGCTGTTTCCATTCGTAGTTCGAATGGTAGTATGGGCTTCAAAGCCCGCTTACAATCAGGAGTTTAACATGAGTTCCGATCAATTCAAAAACTTTATTGGTGTCGATGCTTAACACCCCAGGAGTTTTGCAATGCTCTGATTTTTGAGTTGGTTTATAGGAGAAATGCGCCGCGAGTCCCTCTCCACCAGGTACCATAATATCAGAAAAAGATAAAATTTCCGTTAATGGTTGAAAATTTTTGTAATTTTAGCGATTTTCAACGCTTTTGTGGGAAAATGGTGCCTGATAGAAGAGGTCCTGCGTGCATCTGGGAATCTAAAAACTCGATAATTTCAGGGTTTCTACAAACTGCTGGGGTGGCAAGGTGTCGATGTTTCTAAAGATAAGATCGATATTTTTTCTTCTTTGGACGGTAAACATTTGGAAGTTGGAAACAACCAGGCGTCTATCACGAAGGCATTCAAAAAGTTTGAGAGTTCAAGCAGTTATGTGGTTTTAGAAAACACTGGCGGCTACGAAAGGAAATGCATCGATGCACTGATTGGTTTAAATTTTACAATACATAGAACAGATAACAGGAAAGCCAAGTATTTCATGAATTCTCTCAAATGTGACGCAAAAACCGACATGATCGACGCCAAAAAGCTGTCCAAATACGGACAGGAAAGGCATAAAGAGCTGCCGGTTTATCAGAAACCGTCTGAAACACAAGAGAAAATTCGCGAGTTATCGCTGTATCTGGAGAACATAAAGGTCCAGAGAGCCGGTCATAAGAATCGCCAGAAGAGTCCTGGATGCGAGATGATAAAGTCCTTTATTGATGAAACAATTGCAACTTTGGATACGTTAATTAAGTCCGTCGAAAAGAAAATCGACGAGTTATGTAAGGAGCTAAAGGATCAGGAAGATAAAATAAAATTATTGTGTAAAGTCAAAGGCGTAGGACGAGTGTCAGCGACAAAATTACTGGCGCATATGCCGGAATTAGGAACGTTTGATCGCCGGGAGGTTGCGGCCCTAGCTGGAGTCGCTCCATGCGCAAAAGACAGCGGGAAAAAACAGGGACACAGACGCGTCATGGGAGGACGGCAGATAATCAAGAAGCCCCTCTTTCTCATTGCCTTAACATTCTCCAGGAAATCGGCAAAAGGACCAATGAAAGATTATTACCGATCTCTCCTGAATAGAGGAAAAGAAAAAATGGTCGCTATAACCGCATGCATGAGGAAAATTATCGTGCAACTCAACGCAATACTGAGGGATGGAAAAATAATTCAAAAAAACGCTTGACTCCAGCCCTGAACATGGTAGATGACAAAAAACGCTGACGAAGCCAATTAGCGCGTGTGGCACATACACCGTAGTTTGGCGGAGCGGCTTTTGAGATTGAGAATGAGTTCTTCTTCAGATGGGGTTACCGGTTTTTTATTTAGTAGTATAAAAGGAGAATCTTTGGGTGAGGATAGTTCTTTGAAGAAGAGTTTTACGATTCTGTCTTCAAGAGAATGGAAACTGACCACCAGGATTTTTCCGTTTGGTTTTAGTAAGGGAATTGAATCGGCCAGAACTTTTTCCAATTCTTCCAGCTCTTTGTTAACGAATATCCTCAGAGCCTGAAAAGTTTTCGTAGCTGGATCGATTTTCCCTCTTCGGCCTATGCAGTTTCTTATGACGTTGGCCAGATCTTCGGTATTGCTGATTTTTTTGAGATGCAGTTTGATGTTTTTTGCGATTCTCCGGGAGAAATGTTCTTCTCCGAATTTATAGATAATGTCCGCGAGATCTTTTTCCGAGTATCTATGAATGACGTCCATTGCTGTTTCGTCGCATAATCCCATGGACATATCGATGGGACCTGACGATTTAAACGAAAAGCCACGTTCCGGATCCGCCAGCTGAAAATTGGAGATGCCGAGATCCAGCACAACACCATCACAATCATCTCTAAGAATCGATTTTATATTGCTGAATTTATCGTGAAAAAACTGAAATCGATCGCCGTATTTCTTCTTGAAATCATCAGCGATTATTATAACTCGTTCGTCGCGATCGCAGGCAATGACACGGCAATTGGAGGATTCCAAGATGGCCTTTGTATATCCGCCACCGCCGAACGTTCCATCGAAATACATGCAGCCATCCACCGGAGACAGTATCTCCAGAACTTCTTTCAGGAGAACAGACTTATGCTCGCACATATCACAACCACAGCGATATTATAAAGAATATCGGTACCAATATGCCAATGGACCACAGCATATATCCAATGAAAGACGGCGCTTTCACATTGTATTTTTTCGCGATAGATTTCACCATTAGGTTGGGCGCGTTTCCTATGTAGGTGAGCGCTCCCATAAATACAGTGGATACGGAAATGGCCGTCAGGATGCTGGCTTTCGCCGTCATGAGCTCCGCCGCATTTCCAGACACCAGATGAAAAAAGATAAGGAATGTCGGCGCGTTATCCAGAGTCGAGGAAAGCAATCCACTAGCCCAGAAACATCGGTTTGGAATGAATGCCCCAGTTGGAGATATCCAATTGAATATCCAAGCGAATTCTCCAGCCGATCCCTGATGTAATATGTGTATAATCGGAATCACGGTTATGAAAATACCGGCAAAAAGTTCCGACACTTCTCTTATGGGAGCAAACGAAAAATGATTTCTCTCTCGAATTTCTTTGGTGGTAATTTTTAATGAAATCAAAGAGATAATCATCAGCAAAGTGTTTCTAATCAGTGATGAATAGCGGAATTTTTCGCCCAGTATCTCGAAATCTCCGTCGAAATTGCAGAAAATAACCGTTAGCAGAATTAATCCAAGTAAAAACAAATTTTTTGTTCCTTTAAAAACAAAACGCTTATCGTTTTGTTTTATTTCGTGATTTTCCGTCTCTTTTTTATATAGCCAACAGTCAATTGCAAAAAATATCGCACACAGCACGATGATTGTGGAAAACAAAATTCCATACAGATTTTTTATAAACCAGAAGAAGTCGATTCCCTCGAGAAACCCAATGAACAACGGAGGATCGCCCAACGGAGTAGCTGCTCCACCAATATTTGCAATCAAAAAAATAAAAAATATCAGCAGATGCGTTTTGTATTTTCGGCCGATATTGGCTCTTAAAAACGGACGTATTAGCAACGTTGCCGCTCCTGTGGTGCCGATCCATCCGGCCACGAGGCTTCCCACCAAGAGGAAGCACACATTGAATAATGGTCCGCGTCCTCGAGGAAAATCAATGAATATACCTCCGGACGTTATGTATAAAGCTGCAATAAGTGCGATAAACGGAATGTAATGCACCAGAATTGGCTCAAGCGTAGCCACGAAAATCTTCGAAGCTCCAAATACGCACGCCACGGATATCAAATATACAGACGCCCAAAAAGCAGGCACGAAACTCGCGTATTTATGCCAAAATTTTGGACACAGCAGCGGCAAAAATGACATAGAAAGAATAATTCCGAGAAACGGAACAGACCAAATGGCGCTCGAAAAATCCATTGTGTATTGTCCTCTATTCGATGATATCTTTTACTATATATATGGGACGCTGTTTGGATTCCATGTATATTCTTCCGACATATTCGCCGATTAATCCGAGGCTAATCATTTGTGTTCCGCCCAAAAACAGCATTACGATCATGAGAGATGCATATCCTGGCCAATCAATTCCGTAATATAGAGTTCTGAGCAATATCCACAGGCCTCCGGCAAACGACGCCAGTGTAACCAAGATCCCAATGTATGTCCATATTTTTAGCGGAAATGTTGAAAACGAAGTAAGACCGTCAATGGCATAGTTCCAGAGCTTCCAGTAGTTCCACTTCGACTTACCAACTTCTCTTGGAGGACGCTTATACTCAACAGTTGCAGTTTTAAATCCAGCAAACGCAAATAATCCCTTCATGAAACGCTTTCTCTCGGGACATTGCTTTATGGCGTCCACAACTTTTCTGTCAAGCAATCGAAAATCGCCTACGTTTTCCGGTAATTCGATGTCGGATAACAAATTGCAGATTTTATAGAACAAACAAGCGGTTATTCGTTTAAAAAAGCCATCCTCCGACCTATCGATGCGCTTCGCCAGAACCACATCAAATCCCTGCTTCCATTTTTCCAGCATTTCCGCGATTAATTCCGGAGGATCTTGCAAATCGCTATCTATGGGAATCACGCACTCACCTGACGCGAAATCAAGTCCGGCAGTCATGGCGGCATCTTTTCCAAAATTACGCGAGAAATTGATGATTTTTATTTGCGAGATATTCTCTTTTTGTTTCACCAGTTGAGCGAGCGTATCGTCTGCGCTGCCATCGTTAACACATATGATTTCAAACGAGCAGTCGATAGACCTATTGCGTAACCTTCCTCTATCCGGTATTTTTGTCGTCGATCCGGTGCTCGAATCCTCATGTACATCCGAGTACACTGCGGTTCTGTGCTCCGTGTCTTCTAAAAAATCCTCGGATATAGTCGGTTTCACAACATGTCTAATGTTTTTCAAGACGATCATTATTTTTTCGAAGAAAACATCAACGGCTTCCGCTTCGTTGTAGAACGGAACGACCAGACTGAGTGCTTGCAGCACATGCGTTTTATCAGATTCCGCGGGAGACTCAGTCATTTTTCGACTGGTACTTTTTTAATGCGTACGCCGTCTCTTTATCCGTCGTCAACCTCGTTACATTTTCGTCCAACTGTATGTTAGATAAACGATTTTCTTTCACTTTTTCAATGGACTTCAGGAGGCCGGTATCGTCAAATTCCATGCGTACAGTCATTCTATCTTTCGTCTCAACGTCCCTGAACGAGATCTCCTCAGATTTATAGCAGACATATATCCAGGTGGAACTTCCCACGCATAACGACGGACTTCCGCAGGCTTTTAAGACATCTTCGGTTTTGGTCTTGCCCACCACAAAGCTGCTGTACTTGTCGAAGATGGCCATGTTCCCCCTCTGATTAACTTTCGGTTCACATGAACATAAAACCAACATAACCGAGACAACCATAAATTTAGCTATTCGAACATTCATCTGCTTAAAGCTCCATACCTTTCACACTGTAAATGTGATGGTTACAAAAGAAAATGTCAATCCCGAACGGCCTAAAACTCTCAATTCAATTTATCGTGTCATGAGCTGAATTAAGCGCTAACTCCGCATGAAATTACCTCCGACTAACACCAAGATTATTGATCACAAAAATAAGTTTATCTTGCGTTATATGCGATGACAGTTGTAAAATGGCGACCAAATGATCTTGATTTTTGCGTAAAAATTATTAATCTGGAGCATGTGTGCTTTAATATATGGAGTTAGAATTTGGAAGATAATAGGTTCACGGAAGAAAAATATAGGATAAACAGGGCGATAACTTCCCCTCAGGTCCGTCTAATAGATCAAAATGGAAATGCCGTTGGGGTGGTCAGCATAAGAGAGGCGCAATCCCGCGCAAGCGAAGCTGGACTGGATCTGGTTGAGATTGCAGCAAATGCAAATCCACCTGTTTGTAAGATAATAAACTATGGAAAGCTAAAATATGAAAATCAGAAGAAAAAATCTGAGGCCAAGAAAAAGCAGAAAGTCATAGAAATAAAAGAGGTGAAATTTACTCCCGTCATAGGCGATCACGACTATAACGTCAAGCTCGGCAACATAAAGCGCTTTATTGGAGAGGGAAATAAAGTAAAGGTTACCTTGAGATTCAGGGGGCGAGAGCTTTCTCACCAGGAAATCGGAGCAAGGTTGCTAAATAGGGTAATTGAAGACGTAAAGGAAATCGCGAAATGCGAAGGGGCTCCACAACTGGAAGGGAGGCTGATGATGATGGTGCTGTCTCCTGTCGTGACCAAATGAACGAAGATATCTACAAATATGTCGTTGGGAACTTTTCCATAAAAGACGCATTCGATGTAATGGATATCTTTTTCGATTCCGGATACTTGAGCGTGTCCACTATGGAAGAGAGGGATCATTGGCTGGTAGAAATACTGGACAATAAGCCGATAGATGATGCCAGTGTCGTTTCGCTACTCAAAAACTATAAATATTCGGTTGTGAAGTCCGAAAAAGTAGCTGACACTGACTGGCTGAAGAAGTGTTTCGAAAATTTCAAGCCGATACAGGTAGGGAATTTCTATATTTTTGGTCCGCATCTAAGGAATAAGCCAGTTCCGTTGGATAAAATTGGCATTGAAATTGCCGCGGCTACAGCTTTTGGGACTGGAGAACATCCCACGACCAATCGTTGTCTTTTGGGCTGTCAAACTTTTTTCGATGAAAAGAAACACAAAACTGCCATTGATATAGGAACCGGTTCCGGAGTTCTGTCAATAGCTCTGGCGAAGCTCGGCTGTCGATGCGTAACTGCCTGCGATAACGATCCGGAATCCGTCCGAGTTTCCAGGGAAAACACAGTTATAAATAAAGTTGCACATAGAGTGGATGTTTTTCAAAATGAATCCTGCGAATTTTCAGCGAAAAATTACAATTTTATTGTGGCAAACATATTATCGGAGCCGCTGATATCGATGGCGGAGCACGTGGAGAAATGCCTGACGAAGAACGGAATCGCTATATTGTCAGGATTTTCTTCCCAAGATAAAAGCGTAAAAAATAAGTACATATCTCTCGGATTGACCTTGAAATACGAGTACGATTTCAGGGAATGGGTAACGATTGTGCTGGAGAAATCAAATTAAATCCCGCATCTAGAAAGACACTCTCCAAATTTAATCTTTTAGTAACTTTTCTGTAGTACGCTAATAATTGTGTTAGTGTCAAATAAAAAAGAAAACGGGAGGAAGTTTATGGAAAAAGTGTTGGCTTTGTTGACATTGTGTTGGATGTATGCCGTAGAATGCGCAGATGCAACAAATGTGAATTCATCGCCACCTCAAAGTCAGGAAGCGCGAAAACAAAAAGATGAAGCGCAGAAATCAAATGGTAATGGTGGGGTGTTGCCAGATCTTGAAGTACCTGCTCCACATAGTCCATCACCAGTTTTAAGTTCGCAAGAAGACGCTGACGCTGTTCCTTCGTCGCCGTTTTTGCAAGGTGATAAGCCTTCACCATCAGTAGTGGATTGGCAAGATGATCCGGTAGATGGAGCTCCATCACCGTTTCAGTTGGATGGCTGGTCTTCAACGCCATTACTGAATGAAGATGCATTAAAGTACGATCCTTATGCGGCTCCTTCATCGCCGTTTCTGCTAGAGGAGACAAAGTCTGATTCCAGTGGAGATGAAGATCCCGGTGACACTTCTTCGTCACCGTTTCTGCATAGTGATGATGATTGGGAGTCGGATTCCTTATCGTCCGTACAGTCTGAGCCTACAAGCACTGTGTTGGGATCGCTTGATGGGAATGATGATTCGAAATCTATGTCTTCATCGACAATTTTGCAAGAAGATCCAGACGAAGATTATATACCATTATATATAAATGCTGATGCTTTTAAAAATCATGAGCAAGATCAAAACGATGAAATAAAAAGAGAAGCTCTGATAAATCCAACAAGGGATAATATTGAACAATTGGTTGCGACGATTGAATCGGAGAATAATAAAAAAAGAATATAAAGACTCTAGCAAAAGAGTTCTGGAGACCATAGCTGACGATGGAAATCAAATAGCCATTGAGTATGCATATTACCTAGGAATTTGGAAAAAACACAGACCTCGGAAGCTTGCTTATACTCCGTTCATATGGAATGACGATTTTATCGCGTCCAGGAAGAAGAAATATCATGAAGCGGGGCAATTGGATATGGAGTTTGAGACGCGTTTATATGACAAAAGTCTCATCTGGTGGACGGATCCACGTTTTCCTGTTGCTGATGACTTGCATGGGCTGGAAGAAAGTCCCGTCGCAAGAGCTCTATGCCAACTTGGTATTGAAAAATACGAACAATTGACCACAATGGCAAAATTGGAACGGTTGTTTAATGAAAATCTGCTAAAACTAAGTAGGGAAGAGATGGCGAAGTTGAGCAGGGCGGAGTTTGTGAAGCTAAAAAGTGAAGAATTGGCCAAATTAAGCAAAGATGAGCAGACGAAGTTGAGGGAGGAAGCGCAGGCAAAATTGGACAATGAAAATCCGTTGCAGGTTAAGGAAGGTTCGTTGTGCTTGGGCAATTGGCTTCATCTCAATATAAATCCTGCTCCGCCACGTGGATGGAAAATACATATTTCTGCAAGACCATCCACTGCACAAAAAGTTCTCGACATTGTCTTACCAATATTAAAAGAAAGTAGCAAAAAGTATGAATCTAATGCTTACAAGAAACTTGTATATAAAATTTTAGTTAGTATTCCGGAGATGAGAACTTTTTATAATGCTGCTAGATTTGGAGATTCTCCGCTGTCGCAGCGCGGCAAGTTCATCGCCATTTATCCTAGGAGCGACCAAGAGGCTAACTTTATTGCAACAGAAATAGATAAAGCATTCAAGGAAAATAAGTTGGTCCGAGAGGATTTTATTTATGTTTCTGGAGATTTTCAAGTTGGACATTCAGGGGGAATTTATGCGAGATTTTGTCATTATGGTGGTTTTGAAGGAGATAAACGTGGATTTCCATATATTCCTCTGGAATCACTGAAGATACATGCACATGATCTTGGGAAAGAATATAACGATTATGAACATCCGTTTGCTGTACTTAAATTAAGGCATCGCGGAGTAGAATTACCGATGAAGCTTTCTGAGATCGCCGGGACGATACGCTACGATTACAATTTTGAATTATTACCAGTACCATACGAAAAGTCTTATAGTCCGAATTATATTAATTGCAATAATAGAATGGGAATAAGAAGTGACTTGTATACAGATAATGCTCCGAGTCCATTTGTTGGTTGTTATAATTTATTGTAGTGGCAAATTTCCGATTTTGTCTCTATATAGTACTCTGAATGATAATGGGAAATGCTTAACACTGTCATTCAGAGGCCAAACGGATTGTGGGAACTTGGGGAAAAACTCCAACTTTTTACCGAATAATATATAACATTGAAGTCCAATGAATCAGAAGAGTAGATATGAAAAAAGTGTTGGTTCAAATGAAATTGGTGATTTTTATACCAAATTAATCCGAGAATATGGATTGTGCGAACAGAGAGAGTAAATGAGGGGAGCGGGATTAAGACATATGAAATGGTCGATTTCTACCATAGGTTGAATCAATGTGCCGCATCTTTACCACCCTTCTCGTCTTTTCATTCAAAATAAGATGTGCTAAGCTGTTGATGTATTTAACCCAATGAGGAGCTATGCATCTTAGAAAAACAGGGGGCGTATCGGATTTGTCAAAGTGCATTGAAAACAATCTAAAACAAAAGGTCCCAAACATTGACCAAAGACTTATTCTCGCAACCTCAGATTGCGT